>JAYTHI010000037.1:0-46555 GCA_043732685.1 Ferruginibacter sp.
CCGGATATATTTTGGTCTGACGCAATAACTGTAGATTGTATGGTACCACACCTTGCAGCACTGGTAATACCTAAGGTAGAAACGGTTACAGAATTACCGCTTACACCACAACTACCATTTTGAGCATTTGCATAATAAGATGTACCGGCAATGGCAGTATAGGTTGTAGGAGTACTGCCTGTATTATTGGTTGACCAACTGCCGTCATTTTGAACAGGAGTGGTTGAAGTGAGTACATTAGCAGCGGTATAAACTCTTATAAGTGTACCTGCAGGTTCCGATGAGGTACCCGTTATAGGCAAACCATCCGTAAGCTGATTGCTGTTGCTGACATTAATTATAGGATTACTGGTAAAACAAGTTACCGTAAATACAGCTGTTCTGCTTTCACAATAACTAGTGAGGATTGAACCGGTAGACTTTTCGGCAATTATATAGCATTGTTGACCTGTTAAAAGAACCAAATTATTAAATGTAAATACACCGGCACTTGTTGCGATGGTAGTTTTTACAACCTGTCCATCAACATATAAGGTTAAGGTAGCGTCAATTGGAGTGGTACCTGATGAAATGGTTCCAGAAATAATAGTGGTAGCAGGTGTGTATACATTATTAGCGGGTATGGTAATAATTGGAACATTTAATGATCCCGCAATTGCATTATTAACTCCGTTACCGGGAGCACAAAAATAAACGGGTTGAGAGTTACATCCGGAACCATTGGTATAATAAATTTTATACGAACCCGCGGGTAAAGGAGAACCACCGGAGCAACCACTGGAGAATAACCAGGTTATGTTAGGACTAGTTCCGGTATTTATACCAAATAAGCCGGTTGATGATGTGCTACTATCTAATTTAGCGGTTGAGGTATTATCAACATGTACCACCCATCCCGAACTAAGATTAGTACCAGTAATACCTTTAGTACCTGTAGTACAGTTAAGCATTGGAGATGCCGGACTATTGCCCGCATTACAAGCATTAACGATTACTATATTACTGGCAATTGATTTAGATTCGCCGGTTGCTTGCGCAACAGCACTGATCGCATCATTATTTAACAGGCCTGATACATTTATTGTCCAAATTCCTCCTGAAGAAACTGTTGTTGTACCAATAATATTTAAGCCATCATATAAAGTAATTGTAGCTGTTGAGAAAGAAGAATAAATTGATTTGGTCCAGGTGCCTGAAATAGTTGTGGAACTGGGGTAAATAGGTGCAATTACAACTGGAGGAACTGTACGAACAGCTCCAATTCCTGTGCCGCCAATGCCTAAACTGGTAAAGGTAAAGGGTGGTTGACCCGCAATGGCTGTTGACCATTGCGTCATGTAATTTCCTGAGGATACACCATAAATATCTGAGACCGGACCTCCAATGGCTGCAGATGGCGACATAACTGTAGTAGCTGCCACACGAATTGGTGTACTTGCTGAAATACCCAGTGCAGAAAAAGGCACATAGAAATCGTAGAAAAAATCTGGGTTGCCATCATTTGTACTGCTTGCAACAGATATCTGCGAATTGGTAGGTATGGAATAGGTTGACATTAAAATTGGGTTACTTGTGCCATCTACATTATATATCGCTACCTGAGAATTTGTTTCCAGTACAATTTCAAGTTCAAAACCCGGATTTCCATTAGAACCGGAGGTTGCAGGAACATAGTTTGGATCGGCATCCGGACCTACATTACCAAACTTACCATCGGTATCAATTAAAACACTATAGCCTTTAGATCCGCTAACAATACTCCCCAATCTTATCCGGCACAATAAATTAGATCCATCATTAAACAGGTAAAAACCACTTCCGTCAACACCTTTTACAAGATCGCTAAAACCTCCACTTGGTCCTCTTAGCAAATCTCCCGACGGATCAGGGAATAATGGAGGAACAATCTTATAGGGTATTTCACTATTGGTAATATCGTTTGTGCCAAAACCTGCTGTAGTTAAAGAAGTATATCCATCTGCATTGGGATCTAAAACGAGGGGACCATTTGTACCGGCAGGTCTAACAATTATACCTGGTGTTTGTGCTTTAATTTTAAAAGGTATAAAGACAAATAGCATTAGCCATCCGATAATAAGGACTTTCATATACATTGATTATTAATTAGTTATAAAGATAACAAACTAACACATACCGCTTTTTTTTATTTTAAATACACATAATACATAAATAATATATAATAAATATTTAAGTACTTTTTAATAAAAGATCACCAAAAAAAAGGTTTTATTTAATAAAATAAGTTTTGAATAAAAGATAAATATTTGAATAATTAAACAGAATTACTAAGATTAAGCTTTAAAATAGGTCAATACAACCTTTAAATTTTGTGCGATATAGTAAAAAATGCACTAATTTTTAATTCATTAAAATAAATGGGAATTTTTATTCAGAATACTAAATATTTAATACATAATAAAAATACTATGTGTATAATATAAAATTATTTGATTATTACGTTTTTTGATACATCAAGGTATAATTGGATAAAAGTTTGCTATTTTATAACGCTATTTTTCTTTCAAAATATAAAAGTATTTTAATAAAACTTAAAGAGTAAAAATGGAAATAATTGTTATTCCTGCCCGATTGAAAACGCTGAACCCGCTAAGGAGCTTTAAAATTTAATTTTATTTATATTGCATTTTAATTATACGAGATTAGATTTCCTACAAAAAAAATGGTTGATGTTGGGCAACAGTTTAAATTAACAATTGGCGGATTTTACCAGCAGCTATCTTTATGCTTACCCGATAATACTTAAATAAGTTTATTGGATTTGGTAGATAATTTGTAAATCCATTGCAATGCGCAACCTATTTATTTAGTATTCCTTATATCTCAAGAAATGGGTTTGCAGGTATTTACCAAATTATACCAGTAATTGGTTAAGCCACAGCATTGGGTTCGGTAAGCCTTGTCGCATTAATAAAAAAATTGAGTTGTAGCGTCAGTTGCATTGCAATTTCGTTATTTTTTTGAAAAGAGGTTACTGGAGCGGTATTGCAATTACGCAGGCTGGGGAGGAAAAGGGTATGAAGCATGATCGGCCACACCGGAAAAATTGCTGACCGCTTACCACAAACTATAATGATAGCAGGGATTTGCACCCCCCCTGCCTAATCCAATAAGTTTAATTACCCTGCAAAGTATTCAATTTCCAAACCTCCTTTCCATCAACATAAGTTGCTAAAACTTTTATATCAATTAATGCCTCAACGGAGGTAGACAGCGGATTTTTATCAAGCATAATAAAATCTGCCAGCATACCCTTTTGCAAACTACCAAACCCCGGCATGCCGCTTATTAAAGCACTGGTAAAGGTATAAGCTTTAAGTGCCGATTCCACCGAAATACCTTCGTTTGGTGCAATGGATATTCCTTCCTGTGTTTGCCGGTTAATCGCGGCAGTAATGCCTTTGAACGGATTAAAGTTTTTAACGACCGGTGCATCCGAAGACAATGCCATTAAAATATTATGTGCTGCAACAGACTTTACCGGATAGCAACGCAGCAAGTATTCCTCATCCAGATACTGAATAAAGTTTTTACCCAATTCATTTAAAAAGATGGTCTGCATATTACAGGCAATATTACTTGCCGCCATGCGCTCCAAATGTTTTTTTTCCGGCAAACCGAGATGCTCAATTCGTTTTATTAACGCAGGAAAATATTTTTCTAGTTCTTCATACACATCGATAACCATTTCAATAGCAGCATCTCCGATGGCATGCGTTGCAACACCTAATCCATTTGCCATACATATTTTACAAAGCTCCAGGTACTGCGTTTTATCTAATCTCAAAACACCTTGCTCACTGCTATTTTTATAAGTTCTTTTTAAGGCTGCAGTCTTGCCGCTTAGTCCACCATCGGCAAAAAATTTGACCGTATTAATATTTAAAAAATCACTGCTGAATATTTTGGGTATGGGGTATGGCTGATCGCTGCCATCAGGTAAAATAATGGGTAATATATTTAACCGGAAACCCAAATCGCCGGCAGTATTCATTTCTTTGTAAGCTGCAATCAGTATAGGATCTGCGGCCGGATCCGTTGCGGCAGTAATACCGTAACGATACATTTCTTCCCGGCAGGCCCTGATCATAATTTTTAAATCTTCAATAGCATAGGGAGGCATTATATTAACTATCAATCCAAGGGCTGTTTCGGTTACTATTCCATTTAATTCACCATCCGCTCCCCTGTTGATCGTTCCGCCCTCCGGCACTTTTGTTGCACTATTTATACCTGCTATTTTTAACGCCAGACTGTTGCAAATACCGATATGCGCACAAGTTCTAATTAGGTAAACAGGCTTGGTAATACTTACTGTATCCAGGTCATTTTTTGTGGGTAATTCTTTAACAGCCCAGCAAGCCTCATTAAATCCACGGGCAGTTATCCATTTTAAATGCGGGTTTTGTAAGTCGTATGCCCTTAACATTTGCAGCATGGTTGCTTTACTTTCCACCCCCCGTACATCAAGCATAAAAGTTTTAAGGTTGCCCACTTTCCAAATATGAATATGCGAATCATTAAAACCCGGCATAATGGTTTTTCCGGCAACATCCATTACAATCGTATCCGCCGTAATTAAACTTTCCAGCTCCTTCCTTTTTCCTACGGTTTCAATAATATTACCGTTAATAACAAGGGTATCATTAACCGCATTATCAAACCCATCATGAAAAGAAAGGATGTTTGCGTTATGTATAAATAGTTTATCCAATGAAACTTTTTTTTATAAAATTTAGTTTGATTTTTACAATAAATACCTGCTTTAAATACAGTCATGGTATTAGTTCAAAAAAACTATTGCTAACAGCTGCATTCAATAATATTTATTGCATCCCATTATTTCCGCTTTGCATCAGCCCTTGCAATAGCATCTTCCAACACCTGCAGTCCTTCAATTAATTGTTCATCTGTAATTACAATGGGTGGCAATAAACGCAGGCAATTACTAAATAAACCTGCCCGTATCATTATTAATCCGTGCGCAATAGCATCCTTGATTATCTCCACAGTGGCATCTACATCCGGCTCCTTTGTACTTCTGTCTTTTACAAATTCTACCAAACGCATAGCACCTACTCCCCGTACATCACCAATAACTTTATATTTTCCTTTCCATCCTTCCAGTGTAATGCGAACGATCTCTCCTACTTCATTTACCCTGTTTAAAAAACTTTCAGATTTTAATATTTTTATAGATTCAATAGCTGCTACGCAAGTAACCGGATTACCGCCATAAGTACCACCAACACCGCCTAAATGGGGCGCATCCATCATTTCTGCCCTGCCCGTTAATGCACTGATGGGCATGCCGGCCCCAATTGATTTGGCACTTACCACCATATCCGGAATTACACCACTATGCTCGCAAGCATACATTTTTCCGGTACGTCCGGCACCGCATTGTATTTCATCAGCAATAAAAACAATACCATGTTTATCGCATACCTGCCGCAACTTATGCAGGTAAGCTGCGGGGATAGTTATAAACCCTCCCTCACCCATTACAGGTTCAATAATTATAGCCGCTAATGAATCAGGATCAACCTGTGAGATAAAAGCCTCATCCAATTTTTTAATGCAATAATTAATGTATTGTTCGTCTGTCAATCCATCAATACCACGGTAGATATTTGGCGCGGGAATACGGTAAATATCGGGTACATAAGTTCCAAAGCCTTTTTTAAATAAAGCATATTTACTGGTTAAACTCAACGTTAATAAAGTACGGCCATGATAGGCCCCTTCAAAGCAAAGCACCGCATTTCTTTTGGTATAGTATTTGGCAATATTTATGGCATTTTCAACGGCTTCCGAACCCGAACAAGCCAGTAAAGTTTTCTTTGGAAAATCACCGGGTGTAACACTATTCAGCAATTCAGCTAAATCAAGATAGGGTTCAATTGTAGTAACCAGCGAGCAGGTATGAATCGATTTATCTAACTGGGCCTTCATTGCATTAACCACATTTTCGTTACGGTGACCAATATTCATCATACCAATTCCGCCGGCAAAATCTATCAGTTGGTTGCCATCAATATCCCATATCAATGCACCCTCTGCCTTATCTACAACCACCTCGGTTGATTTTGCCAAACCCGCAGGCAATAAATTCTTTCTTCTTTCTAAAGCGGCCAATCCTTTTGGTCCGGGTAAACTTGTTTTTAATTGTATAAATGCCATTATAATTAATTTAAATTTTTTGAAAAATGGTGAGCAGCTAGGCAAAATCCTTCATTTAAGTAAAGCCGGTGAGCAACATTTCGCTGATAGCCCGAATCAAGCGTAACGGTTTCGTACCCTTTTGAAATGGCAACCCCTTCAACATATTTAAGCAACTTTGTGCCATACCCTTTACCCCTGCAGGAGGGTAAAGTTGAAAGATCATCTATATAAAGATGTTTACCATTGTATAAAAACTGTAAGTACCTGAAACCAATTGCTGCCACTGCTTTTCCCTGTTCTTCGATAAAAGCCAGTTCGTACCCTTCCCGCTGCATTTGTTGTATTGTTGCCACAAAACTTGGTTGCAATAAATGTGGCCGCAGCTCCAGCAACACTGCCCAGCATTTCATAATATCTTCTGCGGTTTTACAAAGTTTTATTTCCATTTTAATTTTTATATTATTTTTTTGGAATCCATTTTTATCAGTACCCCATATCCCCCGCAGGTAGGATCACTAAGGTACTCCGGAATTAAGGAAATAAGTTCAAATCCAATTTTCATTTGTGGTGTAAGTGTAGGATCTGTTCTTGTTCCGGCCTTTAACTCCTCAAAATATTGCCGGGCCGAAACATCGGCTGCCACTACACCATAGCCATTCATCATCCCTACAGTAAATTGCCCTTTAAGTGCGAGTGATTGAACCAATATTTGTCTGGCACGATATAAACCTCTTGCTAAACCTTTACCCCGATAGGCAGGAAGTACCCCCATATCCAAACCATATAACCAATCTCCGTCCGGGTTATGATTGGTAAGCCAACCACCGGCAATGGTTTCTTTAAAGGTATGGTGATTGTCGTTAAAACTACTTCGCATAGTGGAGGTCATTCCTATAACCCTGTCGCCATGAGTAATTACAAACTGGCCTTCCGGAAAAATTTGAAGATGCCGCAAATAATGTACGGTCTGTATCAACTCATCCTCTGCCAATAAGGGGAAGATAATTTTTTGCAGGGTTTCCAACTGTGGTGTATGTTGAACCTGCATTTGCTCAACAGCAATGCCGGGCTGAAGCAATTGGTAATATGGTATGGTAGCGTTCGTCATTTTTATTTTATGGGATGGTATAACCTAATATGAGGTAAATAATACAAGAAATTACAAAGGCAATTGCTGCATAGGGTAATTGAGAAATACCATGATCAAGGTTGTTACATTCTGTACTTTGTGCAGTAAGTATATTACTGTCAGAATACAAACAGGCATTTACACCAAACACACCTGCACTAACCACTGCTCCGATATTTAGCAATACGTTTGAATGAAAATGCAATGCCAACGGCACTATCAACGGTATGGATACGGCATACAAACCCCAGGAAGCACCCGTTGCCAGGGATATAAGCGATAAAGAAACAAATATTATTAGTGGCAAAAATTGTTTGTTCAAATAAGGCGTCGACCCATTTAAAACATATTGTGTCAGTTGCATTTTATCATTTACATCTTTAAGCATATAACTCATTAATAAAATAGCCAGCGCAAAAATCATACTGTTAAAGCCTGAAAATATCGTTTCGGATAATTGTCTGAAATTACCCAGCTTAATAAACAGGTAATAAAAAAAAGTGAATCCCACCGCAAACATCACCCCTTTTAAGGCATCAATATCAAAATAAATTGTTGCTGCCATTAACACCAAAATGGGTAAAATAAAATAAATAACTTTTGGTTTTACTTCCGGGTTTAGCAGCGATACATCCAGCGCAGCAGTGTTAGAAAAAGGATTATCTGTTAATTTTCCTGTTTCTTCGGCACGTATCTTTGCTTTTTTAATTTTACCAAACCAAGGCAAAACGCCATAAATAAAAAGTGGTATCAACAGCACAGATACAAAGCCATACACTACAAAAGGTATCATGTGCCAATAGGTTACCAAACCTTTTCCTTCGGGTGCAACTTTAGATGTTTCTAATATTTTACCTACAAAAATAGTCCAGGTACTGATGGGTACAATTACACAAAGTGGTGACGAAGTAGTATTGACGATATAGGCCAACTTTACTCTTGGAACACGGTGTGCATCCGTAATTTTTCGCATGCTTAGCCCAACCGTTAAAGCGCTTAGGTAATCATCTAAAAATATGGTCATGCTTAAAAGCCAACCCGTCATCAAGGCATTTTTCTTTGTTTTAATTCTGGTCAAGGCCCAGTCAGCAAAGCTTGTAGTACCACCGCTACGCACCATTAAACCAATTAATGAACCGTATAAACCGCAGACCAATATTACCCAGACAGAATCTTTATCACTCAATATTTTTGTAAGTGATCCCACAAACTCATTAAAAAAATTACTGTTTGTGCCATAAGCAATCATCAAAAAACCAACCAGGCAGCCAATAAGCAGGGGCTCAAAAGATGACTTAAGTGTTACCGCCAAAACAATTACTACCAACGGAGGAACCAATGCCAACGCGCCATATGCTATCATGTATATTTTTTTAAGTGTTACCTGATGCTACGAAAAATGTATCCCCAGCCCTATTTATTTAAACCGTTATTTATTTTTTACAGTACAATTATTTTTTTAAATAGTACAATTTTATTACACTTTAAAGCAGTTAATAAAAGTTTGGTAAAATAATTCAGCAACACTTTACAACGCCATTGAAGTTTTATATAACTTCTACTGCAGCAGCGGTATTGCTATTATTTTAAAGACTCCCGATACTTACTAATTTCAGTTCCAAATATTCGTATAAACCTTCACTACCGCTTTCATGTCCCTGACCGCTTTGTTTAAATCCGCCAAAGGGTAATTCTGTTCCATGGGGTGTCCATTCGTTAATACCAACCATTCCAAATTCTACCTGCTGCGCGGTATTTAATGCCGTTTTAATATTGTTGGTAAAAATATAAGCCGATAATCCATAGGGTGTATCATTGGCTTTTTCAATGACTTCTTCCATACTATGGAAAGAAAATAGCGGTAAAACAGGACCAAATATTTCATTGTGAGCTAGGGCTGATGACTGCTTTAAATCAGCCACTACGGCGGGTTGTAGAAAATATCCTTTTTCTAAATGATCTGGCATTTTACCACCTGTTAATATCGTTCCGCTTTCTTTTTCGGCCATTTGTAATAATTCGGCAACATGTTGTTTTTGCTTTAAAGTAATTAATGGTCCTACCTGAACGCCCGTTTCGAAACCGTTACCTACTTTTAATTTAGCCACTTCAATACTTATCAGTTCTGCAAACTGATGGTAAATATTTTGTTGTAGATAAAACCGTTGCGGAGCAATACAAACCTGACCGTTGTTTCTAAATCTTGCCAGGGCGGCAGACTTACTAAGTGCCGCAATATCTACATCATCATAAATAATTACGGGTGCATTACCGCCCAGTTCCAACGATAATTTTGTATGGGTAGCGGATGCGCCATCCATTAAAATTTTACCTACCCTTGTACTTCCGGTAAAGCTTATTTTTTTTAATTGCGGGTGCTTCAGCATCGCATCGCCAATGCTGGCCGCGTCACCGGTTATTACATTTAATACGCCTTCGGGTAAGCCGGCATGTACCAATGCTTTAGCCATGTGCAAACCGGTAAAAGGTGTGTTCTCGGATGGTTTGGCAACAACGGTACAGCCCGCTGCCAGTGCGGCTGCCCAGGCTCTTGCCGGATTATAGGCAGGGAAATTCCAGGCCGTAATAACCCCCACAACACCCATGGGTTGCCAGGTGGTAAAGCTTCTTTTATCTATTCGGTTAGTGGGTATGGTTTTACCGTTTGCACGCTTACCTTCCTCGGCATACCATTCAAATAGATTGGCGGCAACCATCCATTCGCCCTTGGCTTCGGCCAATGGTTTACCACTTTCGTGTACCATATCGGTTGCAAATTCCAGCACATTATCGCGCATGTATTGGGCTGCCTTTTTTAAAATTTCAGCCCTGAAATAAGGCGTGGTTTTACCCCATGTTTTAAAAGCTTCAGTAGCGGCATCAATAGCAAGCGTACAATCATCCCCATCGCCAAAAGAAATTTCAGTAAGAACTTCTTCCGTGGACGGGTTAATTAATTCTGCAGTGCCATTACTGATTGCGTTAACCCATTTTCCGTTTATAAATTGCTTAACATCTATCATAAAATTTTATATTTTTTAATGGTCATAATGTCGCAACCATGGTATTGAATTTTAAATTTATTTTTTAATAAAATGTAATTATCCTAAAAAATATGGGCGTGCCCCAAGGGTCGGGCTATCCGCTGCAATCTTTTTTTTCGTACCTCAAAAAAAGTATTTCCGCTGCTATCCCTCACGCGACGTTCCAATATCGAAAAGTGTTAAACCAAAACCTATAAGGTTTTAAAAACCTGATAGGATGTTCAAAATAGTAAACCAAAATCTATAAGGTTTTAAAAACTTTATAGGTTGTTCAAAATAGTAAACCAAAACCTATAAGGTTTTAAAAACCTTATAGGTGGTTCAAAATAGTATAAAACAACGAATAAATTATAAACGTTAATTTAACCACTAATAACTCATAACTCATAACTCATAACTTTATGAAGCCCTGCTTCAATAATATCCAACCCTTTATTTAACAAGTCTTCACTAATTACCAGCGGACTCAATATTCTGATCACATTTCCGTTAACACCTGCATTAATTATAATCAATCCATTAGCAGCACAATAAGCAATTAATTTTTTACAGGTCTCTGCATCAGGCTTAAACGGATCATTTTCTTTTACCAATTCAAAGGCCATCATCGCACCTAAACCACGTACATCACCTATTGCGGTAAAAAGTGTTTTAAATGTATTAAAGCGTTCTCTTACGATATTACCTACCCTTTCGCCAAGGGCATTAATGTTAATTTCTTCCATATATTTTATGGTAGCAATAGAGGCCGCACAACATACAGGGTTACCCAAATACGTTCCGCCAATAGTACTCGGCTGGCAACTATCCATGATATCCGCCCTGCCAATTACGCAGCCAATCGGCATACCGCTGCCCATGGACTTTGCCCAAGTTGATAAATCCGGCGTTACATCAAAATGTTCGTACGCTGCCCATTTACCGGTACGTCCAAAACCACTTTGCACCTCATCTAAAATCAACAATATTCCATATTTTGAACAGATGGCCCGGAGGCCTTGTAAATATTTTTTAGGCACTACATTAAAACCACCTTCTCCTTGTACCGGTTCAATAATAATAGCTGCCACCTGCTGCTGCGGCACGTTGGTATTAAAGAAAATTTCGAGATTTCTCAACTGGTTATCTGAAAACTCGTCATCAGCAATTCCTTTTCCAAAACGATATTTATCCGGAAATGGAATGCGGTATACTTCCGGTGCAAAAGGACCGCAACCCATTTTATAACCTACTTTAGAAGTTAATGTCATGGCCATCATACTGCGACCGTGAAAGGCGCCATCAAAACAAATAATAGCTTGCCTGCCCGTAAATTGCCGGGCAATTTTGATCGCATTTTCTACACTTTCCGCACCGGAATTGGTGAGCATAACTTTAGTAGCATCACCATGAGGAAACAAGGTTGCCAATTTTTCTGCAAGCTCAACATACACTTCGTAACTGGCCACATTAAAACTGCAATGAATCAATTTGGCTGCCTGGTCGGCAATAGCTTTAACAACAGGTGGCGGACAATGGCCTGCGTTTACAACCCCAATTCCACCGGCAAAATCTATCAACTCCATACCATCAGCATCAATAATTATACTGTCGCTTGCTGAAGCCGCTGTAGAAGGATTAAATATCCCGATGGCATTGGGAACAAATTTTTTTCTTTTTTGTAAAATCACCTGTGAAGTACTCATAATTTATTCTGCCGCAGCTATTGTTTTTGCATTTACAAATTCTAAAATTCCGTGTCTTCCCAATTCACGACCGTAGCCGGATTTTTTTATGCCGCCAATGGGTAGTTTAGGATCGCTTTTTACAAGGGCATTTATAAAAACACTTCCTGTATTTATTTTTCGGGCCATTGCAATACCTTTTTCAATATCGCTTGTCCAGATGCTGCCTGCGAGACCCAACGTTGAATCATTGGCCAAATCAATGGCTTCCTTTTCATCTTTAGCACTAATAACAGCAGCAACAGGACCAAAGGTTTCTTCATCAAATGCAAGCATACCTTTGCAGACATTGGTTAAGAGTACCGGTGAATAATTACAGGCTTCCACAGCGCCACTAAAACTTAATACCGCACCCTTGCTTATGGATTGCTGCACTTGTTTTTGCAGGTTGGCAGCAAGGTCTAACCGGGCAAGCGGACCAGTTGTGGTACCTGCATCAAATGGATCACCTTGTTTAAAAGTTGGCAGCAATAAATATACCTCCTGCATAAAGGCATCCATCGCATCTTTTAAAATAATAAATCGCTTAGATCCGATACAGGATTGGCCGGCATTAAGCATACGGGATTGCAGCGCGGTTTTAGCAGCCTTTTTCATATCGGCATCCGGCAATACGATCATGGCATCCGAGCCACCCAATTCCATTACCGATTTCTTTATATTTTTACCCGCCAGCATCGCCACGGAACTGCCTGCCCTTTCACTACCCGTTAAAGAAACCGCTTGTATAATTGCTGTCTCCAATAATTTTTCAACCGCACCGGTTTCAACAATTAAAACTTGAAAAACGCCAATGGGCGCACCGGCTTCTATAAATATTTTTTCAATACTTAGCGCACAACCACAAACATTTGGGGCGTGTTTTAAAAGGGTGACATTACCCGCCATCAAAGTAGGCGCAGCATACCGAAATACTTGCCAGAAAGGAAAGTTCCACGGCATGATACCCAGCACGGCACCAATAGGCTGGTAAGTAACAAGACTTCGGCTGTATCCGGCTTCCATCATTTCATCCTGTAAAAAATTGACGGCATTTTCTGCATAATACGCGCACACATAAGCACATTTTTCTATCTCCGCAATGGCCTCCGCTTTTATCTTTCCCATTTCCTGTACTATCAATGTTGCAAGCAGGTCTTTATCTCTTTTTAAAATAAATGCCGCCTGTATAAATACAGCAGCCCTTTGTTCAAAACTGGTCTGCTTCCAGCCGGCAAAAGCAGTTTTTGCTAGCGCTAGTCTTTGTTCAATTTCTGTATCATTCAGCACTTTATATTCTGCAATAACCTGCTGCGTATAGGGAAAAATAGATTGGTAAATCATGTATAAATATTTTTTTATAATTATATTTTTGGCTTTAAAATTTTTGCTGCAATATTTTCAGCTGCGCTTCTGCCTGTTTCGGCTGCACCATTCATATACCCCTGAAACTCCCGACTGGTATGTTCTCCGGCAAAATAAATATTACCGATATTGACAGCTTCCCAACCGGCAATAGTACTGTACTGTCCAACTTTATAACAACTATACCCCGCCTTAGAAATGGGTGAATTTTCCCAGCAAAATTTAAGATTTTTTGAGGTATAAGCAGCAACAGCACCCGGATAAATTTTATCAAGTGCAGCGGTATAATCCTTGCTTAGCGCCTGCTCTTTTTTATTATTGATAGCAACACTGTAATTACCACCTCCAAACACAGTGAATGAGGAGCTGGTATTACTTTGTAGTTGGCTGCTATCCCATCCTGTTCCAAAAGCTTCATCGGTAAAGGTGTAGCCTTGTTTACCCATATTTCGCCAGGGTTTTTCTTTAAATCCCATTATAAATTTACTGCTGTTACCATAGCTCAATTTATCAATGCACTTCCTTTTTTCAGGAGGCATCTGTACATCAAAAGAAATGGTCTTTAGTTTGGTAAAAGCAAGGGTCAATAGTACAAAATCAGCCACAACGGATACTTGCTTACCATTGTTTAAGAAGCTTAAAACCGTTTGATTGTTTTTGGCTTTTATGCCCGTTAATTGATGTTGTAATTTAATGGTATTTTTCAAATTGCCGGTTAATGCATTGGTTAATTGCTGGCTGCCCCCTTTAATTTTCATCACCTCGTGCTCCTTGCCAAATAGTTGATATTTATTTTCTGCATCAAGCGGTGCCACAAACATTATTAAGAAATTAAGGGCAGATTGTTCGGTTGATTCAATACCAAATTCACTGGTAAAGACAGTACATAAAAAATGATAAAGCCATCCATCAATTCCTAAAGATTTAATATAACCGGCAACTGATTGCCGATCGTATTTTTCTATGACTGCTGCAGTGGTATAATTTTTAATTTCAGGCAAGGAAATGATATCAGCTAAAATTTGTTGTACAAATGGTTGCAAAGCCGCTGCCAATTCTATTTCGGAATAAGAAGTATTGTTAAAATAAAACGTTTTATTGGTGAGGGTATCCTTGCTGAGGTCGTAAATATCCAAGTTGAATTCTTTGGCCAGGCTAATAATATCTTCGTGGGAAGTATCCACAAATTCACCACCGATATCCGTTGTAATATTTTCTCCAAAAACATTTTTCATGGTGTACATCCTGCCCCCTGTGCGATTAGCGGCTTCATAAATAGTAGCGCTAATTCCTAATTTTTGTAATTGATAAGCGGCATTTAAGCCAGCCATACCAGCACCAACAATTACAATATTTTTATCTTTATAAAAACTACCGGTGGTTAAAAATGAAGGAAGCAATAATAAACCTGCACCAGCTTTAGCCGTATTTTGTAAAAATCTCCTCCTGCTTTCCTGCCTTTTTTTGAGTTCCTTCAAATCTATATCACAATCTCCCAAAGCCTTACGGAAAGCCGATTTTAGAATATCTGATAAGAAAATATGTGACATATAGAATTTTAAATGAACACCTAAAAACCTTTTAATTTAAAAGGAGCCAGGCATAATGACAATGGCAATCTTTATGGTAAAATTTAATCGTTCGCCCCCTTTATTAATATTTACAAAGAGACTTTCAATTCAATATTTTTTTTAAGCCTTTTTTTCGATGCTTATTTTTTTGAAAAAAACATATTATTATTAAATTATAACGTATTTATTTAACAATAATAAATTTCAAGTTCCCATTTAAAATCCCGGATTTTGCGTTACCTGCTGGTTGGTTGCAATTAACTCTCTAAATGGAATTGGAAAAACAGCGTTTTGGTTGCTCACGCCCAGCACCTCTTTAATTTTTTGATACCTTGCCAAATCAAAAAAGCGGTGACCTTCAAAATTTAATTCGCTTAACCGCTCATCCATCACAGCTTGTAAAAAACTTATATTATCAGGCACATCGGAGTTTTGTAAATTTGCCATCCCCCTATCCGATCTTAATTGGTTTAAAAAGCTTAGTCCGCCCCCGGATAATCCATTGGCTTCCGCTGCTATCAGATATATTTCAGCAATACGCATAATGTATGCAGGGTTATCTTTTGTTACTTCACCCCGGTATTTTTGGCTTCTCCCGTCGGGCATAATACCGGCGTCATTGTTTACAAAATCTACCAGCATCGAACGTTTATCTGCAGGCCTGGTTTGAAAAAAGGTATTTAAATTCTGGCTTGCCAAAAAGAAGATCTCGGTACGTAATGCTTCGGGCCTAACATAGGTTGATCCGTTATAAAAGCTTTGGTTCTGTGCATCAAAACTCAATTCAAAAATTGATTCGGCACTTAAGCGACCGGAATATATAGTAGGAAATGTATTTGCATCCAACAAATTAAAAGTACCATTTGTAATAACCTGATTTGCAAAATCTGCTGCATTAAGCATGTCCTTTTTATAGAGATATACCCGCGCCAATAATGCTTTTATAAAGATGGCATTGGCATACTTGGGATCTAAAAAAGTTTGAGGCATCATTGCATTAGCATCTGTAAGGTCTTTGATGATTGCCGTATAACTTGCTGCCACCGTACTTCTTGGTACAATATCTTTAGATTGTTGCACCTTTAAAATTAAGGGTATTCCCAGGGCAGAGCTAAGGTCCCAATGATAGCCGAACATCCTTAATATATCAAAATGTGCCATTGCCCTTATAGCCAAAGCCTGTGCTTTAATTGTTTTTCTTTCGTTACCGGCAAGGCCTGCATCTGTTATAACGTCAACAGATTGTAAGATGGCATTAGCGGTTGCAATGGTTTTATACATAGCAACATACATGTGTTCTGTATAAATATTGGTAGCGTTAATGGCATGCTGGCCAATTTCATTTAAAGCACTAACATCGTATCCTCCCTGCGTTAAGGCATCGCTATTTAAATCTGCCATCAACGGATAATAAGCGCCATAATAATCCCGCACCTGTAAAGTGCTGTACATTCCAATAACGGAAGACCTTAATCCGTCGGCATTTTTAAAAACATCATTGGTAGGTACATCATTCGGAGAGCTAACATCCAGCTTTTGGCAAGAGCTGATTAGAAGGATAATTAAAGAAAAAATCAAACTATATTTTATAAAAAATTTCATGCGCTGTAATTTTAAAAATTAAAAACTAAGGTTAAGTCCAAAAGTAATGGTACGTGCCTGCGGATACGCAGCATAGTCAACACCGGCGGTCTTATCAAGGTTTCCACCATTGGAACTTACTTCAGGATCGAACCCTTTGTACTTTGTAAACACATACAGGTTTTGCACCTGCGCATATACTTGTACGTTATTAACAAACTTTATTAATTTCTTATTAAAAGTATAGCTAAGGTTTACAGTACGAATTCTAAAAAAAGAAGCATCTTCTAAAAACATACTGGAGTTTTCGATGTAATTTTTATTAACAAAGGAAAAGCGGGGAACATCCGTTACGTCGCCCGGCTTTTGCCAGCGGTTAAGCGAATAGAGTGCATTGTTTGCATACACTTGTGTTAAACCTCCGCCATTGCTATAACCTAAATTCTCCCAAACGGGTCTTATAAGATTGTACACTTTATTGCCCATACTAAATTGTCCGGCTACGGTTAACTCCAAACCTTTGTATTTAAAACTGTTGGTAATTCCACCATAATAATCAGGTCTTGCATGGCCAAGTAATTGTGCATCATCGGCGTTTATTACGCCATCTTTGTTTATATCCTGATAAATCGGATCGCCTGTACCTTTATTAACCCCAAGATATTTTATACCCCAAAAACTACCGATGGGCTGCCCGACCTGCAAAATATGCGTAGGACTTAAATCATTAAAAGCACTTAGCAACTGGTTGTTTACCGGTGTTTTTAAAAGCGTGTTTTTTTGATAGGTTATATTAAAATTGGTGGTCCATTTAAAATTTCCGGTACTAATATTTCTGGTAGTCACGTTAAACTCCCAACCTTTATCCTGTACAGATCCACCATTGGTTAACAAGGTTGCAAAACCGGTAGTACCTGCAACAGGCACATAATTTAAAAGATCGGTACGGGTGTTTAAAAAGTAATCTGCCGAACCACTGATGATGCCGCCTAAAAATTCAAAATCTATTCCCGCATCAGATCCTTTGTTCTTTTGCCAGGTTAAATTAGGGTCTACTATTAGTTTAGGACTAAGGCCCGATTGACCATTGTACACAGAAGGCTTCCATAAAGGTTTGTTTTGATAATCGCCAATTTCCTGATCTCCGGTATAGCCATAACTAACCCTAATTTTTAATGCAGTCAATAACTTGCTGTCTTCCATAAATTTTTCTTTGTGCACATTCCATCCTGCACTCACACTGGGGAAATAGCCAAATTGTTTTCCCTGAGCAAAACGGCTTGATCCATCCGAACGAAAAGTAGCACTCAATAAATATTTACCATCATAATCATAATTTAATCTTGCCAGATAAGAGTGCAGGCGATTGTTGCCGCCGGGCGCAACCGGTATGCGCGTAATAACTGCAGCCACCGAAACATCCGATAACGAACTGCCCAATGGAAATCCCTGACCGGAAGTTGCATTTCTATCGGAGGTAGTGCCTTGCTGGGTAAAACCTGCCAATGCCCCGATGGTATTTTTACCAAATGTTTTTTGATAAGTAAAAATATTTTCATTCAGCCAGGTAATGCTTGTATAATTTGCTTTGGTAGCACGGCCGCCGATGGGCGCACCATCTGTAGTAATGGGCGATAAAAACAGCCTGTCATTTAAAGCCGCATAATCTGCACTGAAGGAAGTTTTAAATTTAAACGCTTCCGTAAATTTATACTCTCCGAATACCGACCCCATAAAGCGGTAAGCATCTGTATAGCCCCTGATTTCATGGGCAGATTTTACCGGATTATCCGATAACCAACTGGCTTGATAATCTTCAAATTTGGCATATTTACCCTGAGCATCATACACCGGCATTAAAGGAGAAGCACCAATTGCATTTGTTACAATTCCACTGTAGGTATCATCATTAAAACTACGCCTGTTGGTACTTTTAGACATGGCAAGGTTTGTACCAACTGTAAATTTATTATTAACAGCATGCTCCAGATTTATTCGCGCGTTCATTCTTTTAAAATAGTTTTCTATCACAATTCCCATCTGGTCAAAATAACTGGCGCTCATAAAAAACCTGGTTTTTTCGTTGCCGCCTTTAAGGTTAAGTACGTAATTGCTGATGGGCGCCGTTCTAAAAATCTGATCTAACCAAACTGTATTGGTTGTGCCTGCTTTATAGGCCAGCGGACTGGTAAGTTGGGTTATGTCAAAACCGGGACCAAACACATTATTATTGGCATTATACAGTTTAAGGTCATTTGCACGCGCCTCTTCCACCATGCCAACAAACTGGGTGGAGTTCATAAATTTTATTTTTTTCGCTACCTGCTGGTTACCGGTATAAGTATTAAAATCCATGGTTGTTTTACCGGATTTTCCTTTTTTTGTAGTTACCAACACCACGCCGTTAGAGGCCCTTGCACCGTAAATTGCGGCAGAAGAGGGATCCTTTAAAATTTCAATAGACTCAATATCATCCGGATTTATATCTGATATGGAACTTAAATTTTGCCCCTGTCCCTGCTCTTCGCCGGTAGTATTAAATGAAGTGGACAAGGATGAATTACTTTCACTCAACATAGGTATACCATCTACGACATACAAAGGGTTTTGCGCGCCACGGATACTTACCAATAAACCCGCACCGGGCGTACCGGAGGGCGAAGTAACATTGATACCGGATAGCTTTCCCTGGATACTGTTGGCAAGGTTAGAAAGCGGTTGATTTTTAAAATCCTTATTTCCGATGGATGCTACAGCACCCGTTAAATTTGATTTTTTTTGCGTGCCATAACCAACTACCACTATATCGCTTAACTGGCTGGTTGATTCCTGCAGTATTATGGTGATGGAGGACTGTCCTTTTATATCCACCATTTTATTTTTAAAGCCAACAATTGAAATTTCAATGGTACTATTAAGAGCGTTTAAGGGCAATGAAAAGGATCCGTCAGCAAGGGTTGAAGTACCGGTATTACTACCCTTTCCCTTTACACTTACTGAAGCTCCTTGCAAGGCATTGCCCTGCATATCTTTAACAATTCCTTTTAAAACAGTACTTTGCGCATGCGAAAAATATGGGGCTAAGAATAATAGAAATAACAGGGTAAATAAAGGGGTAGATTTTGAATATCTCATAATTTTATTTTAATGTTAAATTTTGGAAAACAAATATACCCAATGGTTACCATGTAAAATTATAGTCAAAAATATTTTACAAAAATTTATAATCAATTGATTTACAATTATTTAAATAAGTCAAAACTTTGTAGATTTGACAGTCAAACTTAAATCAATATCTTCCCTTAATATCATAAAAAATGAATTTGTATGGTTTTGAGCAAAAAAATAAAATCGGCGATTGAAAATAATAAGGAGATACAGAAGTTATTTTATCCCGAAAATAATTTTGAAAATTGGGGTAGTTTTACCCGAACGCATTTTAACAATATTGCATTTGTTGTAAATAAAAAAATTACCCGTGCTGTAATAAACAATCCTGACCTGGTAGCACATTATTATGTGATTGGAAAATTAAAAATAGAGAAAGATATTCTTAACTTAAACTGCGGATCGGTTAATGGCTTTATTCATAATTTAAGTAAACGCAGCGAGTACCAGGTGTACAATTGGGTAAGCGGAAAAACATTACAAAGCTATTGGAGTAACGGAGCAGCAAAGATGGTTAAAATTCATGCCCTCCTCATTTTTTTACAGGTGCCTTTAAAAGATTGGGATGATTGGATAAAAGAAATTTCAAGGCCGCCGCTATCGGAGGAGATGTCGCCGACGTTTCCGTTTAAAACGCATGACTATACCCATTCTTCTTTTGCAATTATTAAAAAATATTATGTAGGCAATTACTATTTATACTACCAAAAAACGGATGGTAGTGATACGGTAATTAAAACGCCCTTTATTTTAAGAGCGCATGAAACGGGTGAGATTTTGATGTATTCTATTTCAGAGGGACATCGGTATAGTGGTAAAGTAATGGGCCTTAGAGATGGCTGTTTGTACATCAATTGTCAGAATTTAGATTTTGAAGAAATAGAGCAATATGTTTTTAATATTGGTTTAGAAACCAACCCCGAGGTATTGTTTGGGGTATCCACCACCGTTAGTGTAAAAGAGCGATTGTGCGTGGCATTAAAAAATGTATTGGTGAAACAAAAAAGAAACAAGGCTGGTTTCGAAAAAGAAAGCGAAGTTGAGATTGCGTTCAGCAAAAAATACAGCAGTATTTCTGAAGAAAGTACCATCGTTAATTTTTTAAAAAATAGTCCCAATAACATCATAAAAACCCGGAGTTGCTGCAATTTATCAGAATTGGAGAACGTATAATAAATTAAGAATGGTTTCTAATAATATATAATCTTGTCATATAATGTATTTTAAAATTTGCATCTTAGTGCTTTAACAGTTGAATTATAAAACTGTAAAAATTCTATTTTGTAAAGTAGTTAGCTAAATTTATTCACTGCTTCTTAGCCAGGTTATGTAGCATGCCTTTTAGCAAAGACGGGCATTCATAAGGCTGGTTTAATATTTCTAAGCAACACTTATAATGGCGTCGGATTTTTCGTTACTAAACCAACAAGGCCGGGTAATCTATAAAAATTATACCTCATGATTTTTTTTAAAGAAATTAAGTTAAAGAAGTTTAATGTGGTAAATAAAATAGGTTTTGGCATGGGGCTTTTAAAAACAGCATTATTATTTAAGGCATAAAATATATACAATCTTTACTATGATAATTGCTCATGGAAAAAGTATCAAAATAATAATTGCGCTAATAGCAAAGCATACTGATAACCATCGGCTCAACACAAAAAATATTTACTGCTTACAACAGACTTTAAAGGGATATGGCCTTTGCGAACCAGCTTCTTTATCCAATTCATTCTATATTTAAAAAGTTAAAAACTGCCATATCAATACCTGCGTTGTAAAGGATTTATGGAAATATACTATGTTTACATCTAAGGAATACACACCATAACTTTGAAGCCAGATAAATACCAACATATTGAAGATAATGAGCTGCTAAAACAATTTTATGCAGATAAAAACAATGAGTGGATTGGTATCTTATTACAACGTTACACCCTGCTGCTTTTAGGTGTATGCATGAAGTATTTAAAAAATGAAGAGGAAGCTAAAGATGCGGTGCAACAGGTATTTTTAAAAACAATCACCGAGCTGCATAAATATAAAGTAGATTATTTTAAAAGCTGGCTATACATGGTTACAAAAAACCATTGCCTGATGAAGCTTAGAAATAAGGATAAATTTAGTGTTGAAATAAATGAACAATTATTAGCAACTCCGGATGATTCCTCCGCAAAAAAGGAATTTATTGCCAAAGACATTGCCTTAACGCAAATGGAGGATGCTATTAATCAATTGAATGCCGAACAACAACAATGCATAACTTTGTTTTATCTTAATAAAAAAAGCTACCAGGATATTACCGAGCAAACCGGTTTTAGTTTATTACAAGTAAAAAGTAATATACAAAATGGAAAAAGAAATTTGAAAATAATGCTGGAGCGCTTGCAACAACATGAACAATAATTTAAAAGACATACTAGCCAATAGCAATAAAGATTTTGATAATCAACAGTTGATGGATTACCTAAGTCAACAACTCGCTGCTAAAGAAAGTCATGATATTGAAATAAAAATGGCTGCTGATGACTTTACCAATGATGCCATTGAAGGTTTGCAGGAAATTAAAAAAAAGAAAGACCTGCCGCTGTACGTGAATCAAATAAATAAAGATTTTCAGGAGCAACTTAATAAAGGTAAAAAGCGTAAAGCAAAGCGCACAATAAAGCACCAGGGCTATACTTATTTTGCGGTACTATTAATTATACTCCTCCTTATTATTTGCATAAACCTACTGCGCAAAAATTATCAGCAAAACCACCCGGTTAAAAAGACTGTGATTGCGTGTAATACTCCTGTAATTTTAAACCAGGAATTATAGCAAGCGATATAGCTGATGATTTAACTCCTTTAATTTTAGTTGTACAAGCCGGCAATTTGAAGCACCAGGGATAGCAACGGAAATCCTTTTTTTTGTCGGCCTCCGCAAAAAAAAGATTGTAGTGGAGAGCCCGCCCGGGTGCCACAAAATTATTTCATTAGTGATTCCATTATTTGTTGCAGGGTAAGTATTAACAATGGACTTAACAGATGTTTTGCTTTTTTAAATTTACCTTAGCAAAAATATACACACGTGAAAAAATTAGTACTTTTTGCTTCAATTATAAGCGCTGCTTTAATGGGTAATGCACAAATTGATTCTTCTGCAAAAAACTTTGCAAAATACCAGACCCTTCCTGCCTTTAAAGCTAATATAGTACCTGATAGTACCGATTTTTCAAATAAAGATCTTAATCGCAAAAATCCGGTTATCATTATGTTTTTTAGTCCTGATTGCGAACATTGCCAAAGGGAAACCAAGGAATTGCTGGCTTTTAAAAATGAGTTGAAAGCGGTTCAAATAGTAATGCTAAGTCCATCTAGCTATCATGCCCTGCATCAATTTTATGATGAATATGGTTTAAGTTCCATGCCCAATATTAAAATGGCGCAGGATATAAATTATAGTCTGGGCAGCTTGTATCAAATACGAACCTTCCCAACCATGTATGTGTACAGCAATACCGGCAAATTATTAAAAGCTTTTGCAGGAAATGTGACTGTACCGGAAATTTTGGCTGCCGTTAAATAAATTGTTGCACTGTTTTTTACGCCATGTGGTAATAAGCTACCTTTGCGCAAAATAATTTTTCTAAAAAAAAATAGTTATTATGAAAGTTACCGTTGTTGGCGCAGGCGCAGTAGGCGCAACCTGTGCAGATAATATTGCCCGTGCGGCCTTATGCGAAGAATTGGTTTTGTTGGATATTAAACAAGGTGTTGCCGAAGGTAAGGCCATTGATATGATGCAAACCGCTACCCTGCTAGGTTTTGATACCAAAATTATTGGCACCACCGGCGATTACAGTAAGACTGCCAACAGTGATATTGCAGTAATAACATCCGGCTTACCACGTAAACCGGGTATGACAAGGGAGGAACTTATAGGTATTAATGCCGGTATTGTTAAAGGTGTTGCAGAAAATATTCTTACCCATTCGCCCAATGCTATTATAATTATTATTAGTAATCCGATGGACACCATGACCTACCTCGCTTTAAAAGCTACCGGTTTATCAAAAAACAGAATCATAGGTATGGGCGGTACTTTGGATAGTGCTCGTTTTAAATATTATTTATCTACTGCAATGGGTGTATCGGCAAACGACTTACAAGGTTTTGTTGCGGGCGGCCACGGTGATACCACCATGATACCACTTACCAGGTTTGCTACCTACCAGGGTGCACCGGTTAGTAATTATTTAGATGAAGCAAGTTTAAAGAAAGTTGCTGCCGATACCATGGTTGGTGGTGCTACTTTAACCGGTTTATTAGGTACTTCTGCCTGGTACGCTCCGGGTGCAGCTTGTGCGGCAATGGTAAAATCAATTGTAAAAGATGAGAAAAAATTGTTTACCTGCTGTGTTAGTCTTGACGGCGAATACGGACAAAAAGATATCTGCATTGGCGTACCGGTGAGACTGGGAAAAAATGGCTGGGAAGGTATTATTGAATACAAATTAAATGAAGAAGAACAGGCTGCATTTAACAAAAGCGCAGAAGCGGTGAGAAGTATGAATAGTGTTTTAAATACATTATAAAATAAAATATATTTATAAAAAAAGCCTCCAATTATTTGGAGGCTTTTTTTATATGTTCTTTAGAAGATAGTGCTGGTAATAAAAGTTGCATCTCAGGTAGTTAAATTTATTTTCAGGGAATATATTACAGCCTTATTTAAATACGAGCAACTAAAAATTACAATTTGGTGTAAATGATGTTCGGTATGTTTTACATAATCAATCATTAAATTATCTAGCGGTAATAGTTGCCCATCAACCATACAGCATCTTTGCAAATTTTGTAAAGGAATATTTTTTACTACATCAATTAAATGGAGGTTATAATATTTCCATAAATTTACAAGTTGACTTCCATCATTTTTTTGGTAGAAATTAAATTGATTCCATTTGTTTTGATCATAAACAATTACGGGATTAGTCTCAAATTGACAACGCACAAAACGTTGGTGATTATTAGTAGCGCTATCAATTAAATGACCAAGAATTTCCTTTTTACTCCAGGCTCCTGAAACAGGCTTTTCAGAAAAAACGTTGTCCGCTATAACCGCTAATAAGCCAGGCATTTCGGCACACAAATATTCCAACTTTTCCAAAGCAATGTTGAGCATCTTACTATTATAAATTATGGTAATGATTTTATTTAAAACGGTAAAGCTACTAACTAACCCCATCGGCTATCATATCTTTATTAATTTTAAGCACCAGCCCCTGCAATACTTTACCCGGACCAACTTCTGTAAAATGCGTAGCGCCATCAGCGATCATGGCCTGAATTGTTTGGGTCCATTTAACGGCTCCTGTTAACTGATCAATTAAATTTTGCTTTATTGCGCCTGCATCGGTTACAGCTTTGGCAACTATATTTTGATATACCGGACAAGTAGGGTTATGGAATGTTGTGGCCTCAATTGCAGCTGCCAATTGCTGCTTTGCCGGCAACATAAGCGGCGAATGAAAGGCCCCGCCAACAGGTAATAACAAAGCACGCTTTGCACCAGCAGCTTTCATTTGCTCACAAGCTATTTCAACCCCCTTTATAGAACCGCTAATGACCAATTGACCCGGACAATTATAATTTGCAGGCACTACAATTTCTCCTGTTTCGTGTTGGATTTTATAACAAATCTCTTCTACTTTCTCCTCTGCCAAACCCAATATGGCCGCCATAGTAGAGGGTTGTAGTTCGCAAGCCTTTTGCATTGCAGCAGCTCTTATTGAAACCAATTTAAATGCATCCTCAAAACTTAAAGCCCCATTGGCTACCAAAGCAGAAAATTCGCCTAAGGAATGTCCGGCAACCATATCAGGTCTTGCTCCTTCAATAATTTTAAAAGCAATTACAGCATGCAAAAAAACTGCTGGCTGGGTAACATTAGTCTGCTTTAAATCTTCCGGGGTGCCAGTAAACATGGTATCCGAAATTCTAAAACCTGCAATATCATTTGCCTGCTCAAATAGTGATTTTGCTTCCGCATTGGTATCATATAAATTTTTGCCCATTCCTGTAAACTGACTGCCTTGTCCGGGGAATATAAATGCCTGTGCCATGGTATATTGGTTTTAATTAGAGTGCAAATAAAACAAAAAATCCCTCATAGAGAGGGATTATAATTTAAAAAGATTTTTATATTAATGTAATTTGGCGCTAATTAGTTTTAAAAATTCTGTTCTGGTTTCATTTTTTTCAAACTCACCCCAAAAAGCGGAGGTGGTAGTAACAGAATTTTGCTTTTGAACACCGCGCATCATCATACATAAATGAGAAGCTTCAATTACAACCGCTACCCCAAATGGATTAAGTGTTTCCTTTATTGAATTTAAAATTTCGTGGGTTAATCTTTCCTGTACTTGCAAACGGCGACTAAAAACATCTACCACCCTGGCAATTTTACTTAAACCTGTAATACTACCGTTTGGAATGTAGGCCACATGAGCTTTGCCATAAAAGGGTAACATGTGATGCTCGCACATACTGAACAGTTCAATATCTTTTACAATGATCATTTCATTAACATCCTCATGAAACTTGGCTGATTCTAATATGGCATTAGCATCCTGCTGGTATCCCTGCGTTAAAAATTGCATTGCTTTGGCAAGCCGCAAAGGCGTCTTTTGTAAACCTTCCCGTTCAGGATCTTCACCTATCAGGTGTAATGCATCCCTATAACTTTTCATTAATCCGGTAGTTACTTCCTCATCATATTGCTCAATTTTTATATAGCCCATTTCTGTTTATTAAAGTTGAAATCTATTTAAATAACTGTAATACAATTTACTTATTATTTTGTTGTACTTATTGGCGTAAAAGTTAAACTTTAAATTAACTTACTAATAAACTACCCCATTTTTACACCGGGTATTCAACAAAATTTCTTTCCGTTTCGTATAACCTAACCTGCAAATCAAATTTAAGCTCAATTTTTTCGCGTAAAATATTATAGATAACGACTACTATATTTTCGGCACTCGGATTTAAATTTTTAAACTCCGCTGTATCAAGGTTTAGATTTTTATGATCAAATTTTTCAAGGACATTATCCTTAATCAGATCACTCAACATTTTCATATCATATACATAACCGGTAACTTCATCAGGCACTGCGGAAACCTTAACAATCAGCTCATAATTATGCCCATGATAATTGGGATTATTACATTTTCCAAAAATTTTGCTGTTGGTCGCTGCATCCCACAAAGGATTATTTAAACGGTGCGCTGCATTAAAATGTTCTTTTCTGTAAACGGCCACTTTGTTGTTCATAATTTATTTCTTGCTGGTAATTTAAAAACGATTTACGGCAGATAGTATACATAAAAAATAAAATCTATTAAATTATATATGAAAATTTCACGAAAAATAAAACAGAAGTATGCTGAATAATTTTTACGTACTAAGAAAGTCAATTACAAATAAACCTACTGATTGTTTTAAACCATTAGATTTAACTACCAAAATATTCTACAAAAATACGGGGTGTTTCATACAATTTTAAACAATGCAGTTGAACACCTTCCGGCAAATTTGGTACAAGCTGGTGCCAAATACCAATCACCAAATTTTCAATGGAACAAATTTTACCTGACATAAAATCAACATCGATATTGAGATTTTTATGGTCTAATTTTTCAATAACATGTTCATTAACAATAATACTCAATTTTTTTACATCATATAAAAAACCAGTATCCGGGTCTGGATCACCTTTTAAAGTAACATATAGTTCAAAATTATGCCCATGCCAATTTTCATTGGCACATTTGCCAAATACTTGCTCATTTTTCTCTCTGGTCCAGGCCGGATTAAATAATTTATGAGCTGCATTAAAATGTTCTATACGTGTAATGTAAACCATCCCCTACTGTAAAATTTCGGCAAAGGTAATTGCTAAATACCAAAATATGAATACTATGCACGAATTTTGCAAAATGGAAATATTACTTGTAGCAGCTACCAAATTTGAAATACAACCAACCCTGGAACTTATAGAAAAAAATAGTAAAGCTTTTCATAAACACCAAATAACTGTTTTAATTACCGGAATTGGAATTGCAAGCAGCGTATATTTTTTAACCACCGAATTGTTAAATAAAAAAGTTGACCTTGTTTTACAGGCAGGTATTGCAGGTTCATTTAAGTACGACCTGCAGTTGTCTGAAACTGTATTGATAAACAGCGATACTTTCGGAGATGCAGGCATGGAAGAAAAAGGCAATTTTAAAACTATTTTTGATGCCGGCTTTGCAGATAAAAATGAATACCCTTTTACGGATGGCTGGCTGATAAACGCATCCAATCTTTTAAGCGCATCAACTTTACAAAGTGTTAAAGGAGTAACTGTTAATAAAGTAAGTGACAGCAATTCGCAACGCCAACAGTTATTGCAATATTTTGCCCCGGACATTGAAACCATGGAAGGCGCATCTTTACATTTTGTTTGCCTGCACCAAAAAATTCCTTTTTTACAAATTAGGGCTATCAGCAATGTAGTTGGAGAAAGAGATAAATCTAAATGGAAGGTAAAAGAGGCCATTGCGAATTTGAATATAGAACTTGAAAAAATTATACAACATTTATGAATTTTACATTAGGATTTTCGCCCTGCCCCAATGATACCTTTATATTTGATGCCCTGGTTAATAAGAAAATAGATACCGGCAATTATACTTTTGAAGTATTGTTAGAAGATGTGCAAACCCTTAACCAGTGGGCAATGCAAGGTAAACTGGCCATTACAAAAATTAGCTACGGGGTACTGCCCCTTATTTTAAAAAACTATGCAGTGTTAAATAGCGGCAGTGCATTGGGGCGTGGTGTTGGTCCCTTATTAATTAGTAACAAAAGCAATTTAAAGCTATTGGTAAACGACCAGTTGATTGCCATACCAGGCGAACAAACTACCGCGCATTTACTTTTTTCACTCGCCTACCCGCATGCAAAAAACAAAGTATTTTTAAGGTATGATGAGATTGAAAATTTTGTTTTAGCAGGTAAAGGACTAGGCGTTATTATACATGAAAATCGTTTTACTTACCAGGATAAAGGACTTGAAAAAATTATAGACCTGGGTGATTTTTGGGAGAAGGAAACCGGCAACGCCATACCATTGGGCGGCATCGTTATAAAAAAAAATATTGATCATGCTGTTCAAATGCAAATAGATGCCCTTATAAAAAAAAGTATCCAATATGCATTTAGTAATTACCCCAATTTAAATGATTATATACGCAACCATGCACAGGAAATGAGCGAAGCGGTAATGCGCAAACATATTGACCTGTATGTGAATAATTATTCCATTCAGTTGGGTGTTGACGGTAAAAATACAGTCAATAAATTAATGGAAGTTTACCAGCAAACAAATACCTGCGAAATAAATTATGACAGCATTTTTGTGGATTAAAAAATTAGTAAAATACTTATTTTAAGAAAATTTTAAATCCGCTTTGTATATTTTAAGGAATCTTTTTAAGCTGGAGACAAGAAGATAAGGTTCAATTAATTAGTAGCTTTTTTGCAACAAAAGAACAGCTGAAAAATGAGAACAATCATATTTTCAAATTGATCATTTAAGTAAAATAAATTGTTGTTTCTATTTTTTTAGCGCTGCGGCATACCGTTCCAAACATCTTTTTCTTGCAAATTCATGATTCACTATTGGAGTTGGATAACTAAGGTCATCAAGTTCCGGTACCCATCGGCGAATATATTTTAATTGCTTATCAAATTTTTCTGTTTGCAACCTCGGGTTAAAAATTCTAAAATAAGGCGCCGCATCGCAGCCGCTGCCAGCAGCCCATTGCCAACCGCCGTTGTTTGCTGCAAAATCAAAATCTAATAATTTTTTAGCAAAATAGGCTTCACCCAAGCGCCAATCGAGCAGCAAATGTTTTGATAAAAAAGAAGCGGTAATCATACGAACACGATTGTGCATAAATCCGGTTTCATTTAGCTCCCGCATGCCTGCATCTACAATAGGATAACCAGTTTTTCCCTGGCACCACAATTCAAATTCCCCCTTATCTATCTGCCATTCAATAGTATCGTATGCAGGCCTGAATGCCTTACCCTGACCAACTTGCGGGAAATGCCACAGGATCATATGATAAAAATCCCGCCAAATTAATTCATTCAAATAAGTTTCAGAAAGACTTTTGCAATGGGCAGCCAATTGCCTGATGCTAATGGTGCCAAATCGTAAATGAACCCCCATTCGGGATGTGCCTGCTATGCCCGGAAAATTTCTTTGCTCCGCATAATCTTTTATCAGCTCGTCATTTACAATTTTTGATGGAAATGGTTTTTCTACTTTTAAAAATCCCATTGATTTCAGGGTAGGCAGTAATACCGGATGTTGCTGAAAAAAGTTTTTAAAATATTTCTTTGTTGGATATTGCTCCAGGCTCTTGTCTGAAAGTAAAGATTTCCACTTTCTGCTATAGGGAGTAAAAACGGTGTAAGGTTCTCCATTATCTTTTACTACTTCGGCTTTTTCAAAAATAACCTGGTCCTTGTAAGTAAGCAAGTTGGTATCGTACAGTTTTAATAATTTTGCAATGGCAGATTCGCGTTGTAATGCGTAAAGCTCATAATCATTATTGGCAAATACCGTATTAATTTTATACTTATCCAATAAGTTTTTAAATGCTTCTTCAGGGGTATCATAATATACTTGCAATGTTGAGCCAATTACAACTAATTTATTTTGTATATCATTAAGTGCATCCAAAATAAACGCCACCCTTCTATCTTCTTTATCTTCTAACTTATCCAAAATATTTTTATCAAAAATAAATATTGGAATAACGGGTATTTCACTGTTCAGGGCACAAAACAATCCGGCATTATCTATTAACCTAAGGTCTCTGCGGAACCAAAATATATTAACTGTCTGCATATTTACTTGTTTTAAAAAAGGCTTCAAACGCGAAAAAATAAAACAAAACAAGTTTTAAATAGTTGTAAACATAGCATTATAAATTTTTTGAGTAAAAGCATTTGTATACTCCTTGTTTTCAATACGCTGCACCCACCTTATATTGTAAATACTGTTGGAAAAAAATACTTCATCGGCTGTCAAAATAGCTTGCTGGCTAATTTCAGTTTCCTGTATTGACCAATAATTTGCGGCGGCCGCTTTAATAATTTCCTTTCTCATGACCCCCGCTACGCAGCCTTCCATTAATGATGGGGTTGATATTGTATCATCTTTAATAATAAAAATATTAGCAATGGTGGAGTCGCATATTCTTCCCTGTGTATTTAAAAGAATGGCATCATTCCACCGCTCTTTTTTTGCTTTAAGTGCGGCTAAAACATAGGGTAAATAATTATTATGTTTTAAATTACTGATAGCATCGCAAGATTTTTTAGCATCTTCATAGATCCCTGCTACCAGCCCGTTACTATTCCAGTCGCCATTATTTAGGGGTAATTGCCAGCTTTGAATTATATAATTGGGCGTATGATTTTTGGCATCATACAATCCTCCGTCGCCTCTAAAAATATTTAATCGTATTCTTGCTCCTTTGCCATGCCCATTCTTTTCAACCAGCTGTTCAATTTCCCCTTTTAATTTTTCTGAAGTAAAATGCTTGGGTATTTCAAACTGCAACACCTGCATACCGTTCCATAATCGGGCAAAATGTTCATCTTCTAAAATTAAATGACCATCTTTCATTTTTAGGGTTTCAAATAAACCGTCGCCATAGCGTAATCCACGGTTATCTGCCCCAACAATTAGAGTATGTTCCTTAAAAACTTTACCGTTAAAAATAAAATGTGCCATTATAAAGTTTTTAAAATTTTATTTAAATATTTGATTCTCTGGCTTTAACAAAAAAAAACCACCAAGGTTGGTGGCTGCATTTCATTTAAATTTAAAATTATAAATTACAATATTTGCTATAGCTCTTCGCTTAATAAATTATTTTTTACAGCGTACATGATCAATCCGGCTGTACTTTTTGCCCCAGTTTTTACTTTTAGCTTATCTCTGATGGCTTCAACGGTGCGGGGACTAAGCTCCACAATATCGGCAATTTCTTTGGTAGTTTTTTCCTGACACATTAATTTGAGGATAAGCATTTCCTTATCATTCAAATTTGCTTCCTGCTGAATTAGTTTTTGGGGGGTAATCTGGTGCCGCTGTTTTAAATTAGTGAGCAGGGCTTTATTGGTTAGGGCATTAAAATAATAATCTTGTTCGAAACAGGTTTTTATCGCCTCATAAATAACTTCAATATCGCTGGTTTTACTTAGATAACTATTAGCGCCCAATTCCATTAACTTGGTAATCATGCTATGATCTTCCAGCATGGTAAGCATAATTACTTTTATATTGGGATAGTTTTTTTTAATTTCAGGTAAAGAGGTTATGCCATCCATTATAGGCATTTGTATATCGAGCAATATTACATCAGGCACAATTGTCTTTAACATATGTAATAAATGAACACCGTTATCTGCCTCGGCAATAACTTTAATATCATCCTTTGAACTTAAAGCGGTTTTAACTCCTGCCCTGTAAAGCACGTGATCATCTGCTATTAAAACTTTAATGGGTTCCAAATTTTTTAGTTTATATAAATAAAAGACATTTAAAATATTAGTTAAGTGTAGTGACTAAACTGCAATATCCCACAATTTTAGTGATTCTAACAAGTGTTACTACTTATAATTGTATTTAGGAAAAATACTATATTTTACGTATTTATACTTGAGTCTATTACACCAATTTAAAAAAATAATAGTTTAGTAATCAATCTTTCATAACAAATTTATAATTTATATATTAAAAATTATTTACCAAAAATTACAATGCAATCGACTCTAATATGTATACAATAATTAAATGTTACAACTTTTTAGGGTATACCAGCCAATTTCTCCGATATAAACTAATGTAGAAAAGGCGCTATTTATGCTTTATTTAGTGATCTATTGCTTTAAAAAATATAAATTAATTTTAAGAAAATATCCTTTGTAGTTTTTTGCAAGTTTAAGAGGTCTACTCAATTAATTTATTGCGCATGCCATACATTATTAACCCCCCGATGGTTTTTGCATTTACTTTTATTTTCATATTCTGACGGATTGTTTCAATAGTACGCGGACTTAAAAATATAGTTTTTGATATTTCTTCCGTCGTTTTATCTTCGGCAAGCAGTTGTAGAATCTTGATCTCTTTCTCGTTAAAATGAATGGCAGTATTGGCACCGTAATGTTGCCGAACGCTTTTCTTTTGCATTAGCTTCCCCATTACCGCCCTGTTTACCAAATCATTAAAGTAAAAATCTTCATTCATGCAGGTAAGAATAGCTTCATATATTTCTTCAGGGTCGGTAGTTTTTGTCAGGTACGCATTGGCGCCCATTTCCATCATTTTACTGATCATTTGCTGGTCATCGTACATTGTTAATACAATTATTTTGATGCCTTCATATTCCTTCCTTATCATTTCAATTCCATTAATACCGTCAATTTCAGGCATCCTTATATCCATTAATAATACTTCGGGCTTTTTAATGGCAATTTTATGCATCATATCTTTGCCATCCTCTGCCTCCCATAACATTTTTAGATTATCTTTTCCTGAAAGTGCCATTTTAATCCCATCCCTAAAAATTTTGTGGTCATCAGCAATTGCAATTTTAATTAAATGATCCGGAGAAATTGACATAATGCTTCAAGGTTAGTTTTGCTTCGTAATTAAAATTAGTTTTTTGCAAATTTCAGCTGCAAATTTTTTTAAAGATTTAATCAATAGCAAAAGTAAAATAGATACTGTGGGTACTCATTTTACCAAATCCTATTAACGATTTTTATAATAACTTATTGCGGCCGAATACTCAGTACAAGTACTAAATATTTTAGAAAGTAATTTGCATCATTGAAAATTTTGCATTTCTGCCTACAATTTTTATGAATATGTTATTTAATAATATAAATGACATTTCTATTGATAATCAAATCATTCCTTTTCAATTCCAACATTTTAATATAATAATTTTTTTCATATTAAATTATGTAGTAAAATGGCTCGATTTATGACTACCCTACCATAACAAGTATTGTAAAACCAAAATTTCAATATTCCCTATTATAAGTGGTAATTTATTCATTTAAATGATATCAAAAGGAAATATTACCATTTATTTATTTAATAAGTATTTCTACGCACGTAAAATTACAATAAAACTCCTTAGTATTTTTACTATATATCATTAGTACTTTTGCTATATTTTATATTTTTTTATAATAAGTAAATCCCTTTCAAACATATACTGACATTGATTTATAATACAAATTTGGTGTTTTTACAACAATACCACCCCTTGTATTTATATTTATTTTATTGCATGTTTACAATTCGAAACCAATTTTTAATCTATTAAACCAACAAATCATGTACATAAACTTGATTCATGTAATCACCAAGTTGATGGTAACCTTATTAGGCTAATTAATAAATTTGTTTTGTTGAATGAATTATTTATATTTATAAAATAAAATATAAATATAATCTTAGATACAATACGAAATATTACTTACCTAACTGAAATTTTCCCTTTAATATTATGTATACTTTTTTTTAAAAAAATATATACAAAAGCATTAAAGGTTTTTTTTGTTTACCAAACCGTAGGAATTATTTGTCTATCTTTTTCGCTATTTACTTTAAATTATCTATCCTGGATTAATTATGTATTAAGTATCAGAATTTTTTTGATGTTGGAATTTGTACTGATCTCCTGGTTTTATAACAGTATTTTAAGTAACCAAAAAATTACTTTTTTTCTACTATTTTCAGTTTTTATATTTGAAATATTCAGTGTATACAATTATTTAACTACTTCCAGAACGGTATTTGATTTTACCCCGCTTGTGATTGAAAGTTTTTTCTTTACTTTCATCATTTTGTACTTCTTTTATAATACCATGCGTACTAATTTTAATACGCCTCTATATGAACTACCAAGTTTTTGGATATCGGTCGGATTTTTGGTTTATTTTTCTGGAAATTTCTTTCTCTTTCTATTTTCGAAGATTACCGTTCCTTCTCCTGTTTTTAGACAACAATATATTTTTATTTATGCTTTTATGACAATCATAAAAAATATTATGTTGTGTACTGCAATAATTGTAAATAAAAATATATCTAATAAGAAGGAGCTTAAATCAAAATATACTAATTTGGAATTTGAAAAAATGCCACCTTTATAACCAAAACTAACCGCCTAAACCGCAAATGATTCTTTTACAAGCAGGTATCAATACTTCGGGGTTTAATTACATCATGCTTTTCGGCATTTTTGCTATGCTAAGCCTTACCTTGGGTATCGTATTTTTTGTTATTTTTCACCAGCGAAAAGTAATTCGTTTTAATGAACAGCTAAAAAAGATGGAGGATGATAAACAACAGTTGTTGTTAAATGCATCGATTAAATTTCAGGAAGAAGAGCGCAACCGCATAGCTGCAGACCTGCATGATGATGTTGGTCCACTTTTGGCAACAGCGAGACTTTATTTAAATGAAAATCTATTAAAACAAGACGCTGCAGCACAATTACAGTCCATTTTTAGTGCCAAACAAATTATTGATGATGCCATTCAGTTAATAAGAAATATTAGCCATAGTATGATGCCGCCAACCTTAAAGAACTTTGGTTTGGAGAGTGCTATGAGTGATCTTTTTCAAAAAATTAATGGTAGCGGTACTTTAAATGCAAGCGTTCGCTTTCATGATTACCGAACACGTTTAAAAATTGAACAGGAGTTATTGATTTTTAGAATTCTCCAGGAACTGGTAAATAATATTATTAAGCATAGTAATGCAGGATTTATACACCTTACCCAAAATGCCAATGCTACACATAGTTATTTGAGACTTCACCATGATGGACAAGGGATTGTACAAACGGAATTTGAAAGGCTTAACAATATTTCCAGCGGACTAGGATTAAAAAATATAGCCAGTCGCATAATGGTTTTAAATGGTCGTATTTTTTTTGAAATCGACCCCAGTCATACTTACTATAAGGTTACGCTGGAGATACCTAAAGCCTCTACCTACTGATAAAATGCACCGATCTGTTTAAGTATTTTATTAATGCACCTTACAATATTGCAACTAAAAAATTGCTCACTCAGTTATTAAAAAAGTGGCTCTATAAAGCCAATACTTTTACATAATTTTGATAAACCCTGTTTTTATGGAACTGATAAGAGTAGCAATTGCTGACGATCATAAAATTTTTCGTAAGGGAGTAATTCTTTCTTTAAGACCATTTACAGAAATAGACTTTGTAATGGAAGCTGAAAATGGCGAAGACCTTTTAGCAAAAATTCCTGAATTTACACCGGATGTTATTCTTTGTGATCTAAAAATGCCTGTAAAAGATGGTATTGATACCACCAAACAGATTACCAAAGATTATCCTAAAATAAGAGTAATTATATTAACAATGTACGAAGATGAACGCTTTGTTGGTCACCTTATGGACTGTGGTGCAGCAGGATATTTATTAAAAAGTACCGAACCGGAAGAAATAAAGAAAGCAATAAACGAAGTAATGAGAACAGGATTTTATTTAAATCCTTTTGTGAACAAAGTGCTCATAAAAAAGAATTACAGTAAACAGAAATACAGTCCGTCGCTAACCAAAGAAATTGTGGTTACCGATCGTGAAAAAGAAGTACTCACGCTTGTTTGCATGGAATTTACAGCTACAGAAATTGCTCAAAAAATGGGTATTAGTTCAAGAACTGTAGAGGCAATTAAAGATAGAATGATGGAACGCTTTGGAGTTAAAAACTCTGTAGGGCTGGTGTTTTACGCTATGAAGAACCAACTAATTGATTAATGTGCGGTGTAGTGGTGAGTGATAGTTTAAATTATATCTTTTCAATAAAAAATTTCCTGAGTTTTATTTTTAAAAAGATGCCCTATTTTTTTAATAAAGTACTTTTAAATTAAATTTAATCTAGGCAGGATTGATAGCATTTTATTGAAAATAAAAAGTGATCTGGTTTCCAAATTAAAATAAATTAAGGCCAAATTGTTACTTTTAAAAAAATAAGATTCCTTAAAACAAACCAAATAATTTTGAATCTATACTTGTAATTATTTTTCCTAAATCTTCTTCATTTTCCGCAAATTTGTTTTTATCAGCATCTATTATCAACAATGGTCCTTCTTTATAATTTTCTATAAAACTATTGTAGTATTCATTTAATTTTTTAAGATAATCAAGCCTGATATTTTCTTCGTATTCTCTGCCTCTTTTTTGAATTTGAGCAACCAGGGTTGGTACAGATGCCTTTAAATATATAAGCAGGTCGGGCGGCTGCACCATAGATTTAAGTGTTTCAAAAAACTGATAATAATTATCAAAATCTCTTTTGCTCATAAGCCCCATATCGTGCAGGTTAGGTGCAAATATATTTGCATCTTCATAAATGGTTCTATCCTGTATTACAGTTAATGTACCATGCTGAATTTCTAATAATTGTTTAAGGCGGCTATTTAAAAAAAATACTTGTAAATTAAAACTCCACCTAGGCATGTCGTCGTAAAAATCATTCAGGTAAGGATTGTGGTCCACATCTTCAAACTGAGGTATCCATTTATAATGCTTACTCAACATTTCTGTTAAAGTAGTTTTACCGGCACCAATATTTCCGGCAATGGCTATATGTTTTGGTTTCTTAGATTTAGCCATGTTTGCCCCAACCCCAACGGGTTTATTTTAATGATTGTAAAAATGGAATTATTATAGTGAATGTATGTAAAGTTTATATAACCATTTTAAAAACTTTAATTTAAATCAATAATTTAGACCGATTGACTCTCTAACCAGCAGCATGGTGGCTTTCGCACTGGCCGATGCCTTTGCAGCGCCTTGCTCCATAACAAGGTGCAGGTATTTTTCATCACCCAAAATATCATTTATCTTTTTTCTGATGGGTGCTATAAAATTAATCATGTCCCCGGCCAATTGCTTTTTCATATCTCCATAACGAATGGTACAATTATTATAATCTGCCTCAAACTTTACTATTACATCCGGTGCACTAACCAGGTTCATCAATAAAAATATGTTTTCAATATAATCGGGCTTGGCAGCATCAAATGTTGTTGGTCCCTGGTCAGTCTTGGTCTTCATTACTTTTTTCCTGATCACCTCATCTTCATCAGCTAAAAATAATGCAGCCATCTGATTTTCGCTCTTGCTCATTTTACCAGTTCCATCAAGACTTGGTACTTTAACCAATTGCTGGTTAAAATTAAAGGCATAAGGTTCCGGAAAAACTTCCGTGTAACGATGGTTAAAACGGTTTACGTAGGTACGGGCAATTTCCAGGTGTTGCTCCTGGTCTTTTCCCACTGGTACATATTTAGCCCGGTGCAATAAAATATCTGCGGCCATTAAAACAGGATAGGTTAACAGTCCGGCATTAACATTATCCGGACTTTGCCTTACTTTATCTTTAAAGGTCACTGTTTTTTCAAGCTCTCCCGTATAGGCAAGCATATTAAGATACAGGTATAATTCAGCGGTTTCATACACCTGACTCTGGCAGTACAAAGCAACCTTGTCAGGATCTAACCCGCAAGCAATATTTTCGGCTAAAACCCTGTGTACATTGGCTTTTAGTAATTTTGTATCGGGATGGGTTGTAAGCGAATGGAGATCGGCTACCATAAAAAAGCAGTCATAATCATCCTGCATTTTTACATAATTTTTAATAGCGCCAAAGTAGTTACCAAGGTGCAAAAATCCGGTTGGCCGGATACCGCTCATTACTATTTCCTTTTTTTTATTCATAACAGGCTGCAAATATAATAAAACCTGCTATCATCCTAAAAATGGTCGTAAGTAAATTTACCTGCCACTCATATAAAACCACTAAACCTATCACTTGAATCCAGTAATTTTGTGTTATGGAAGTAAATGATATTTTGATAGATAAAATTGCCCATTTGGCCAGACTGCAATTTAATGACGTAGAAAAAATTAGCATTACAAACGACCTTCAAAAAATGATTGCATTTGTAGACAAATTAAATGAGCTGGATACTACCGGAGTGGCTCCGTTATTGCATATGAGCAACAATATAAATAAATTAAGAGCGGATGAAATAAAAGGAATTATTTCCAGAGCAGAAGCCCTTAAAAATGCTCCGATGCAGGATGGGACTTTTTTTAAAGTGCCAAAGGTGATAGTAAAGTAAGGAATTCAGTAAAAACTTCGGCGTTATTGAAACTTACTCAGGCCTATTTTATTTTAATGGAATTGCTGTTTAAAATTGAGCCGGCAGTTTTATTTTTTCATTCATTTTTTTATTTTAAGTGTATAAAAAATTTAATAATAAATAAATTACCAACATGCAAGGAATTATTCATTTAGAAAATATTTGCAAAAGCTATTATTTAGGTAAACAGGAATTACAGGTATTAAAAGGCATTACTATCGACATCATGAAAAATGAATATGTAGCCTTAATGGGACCGAGCGGATCGGGTAAAAGTACTTTGATGAATATTTTAGGTTGTCTTGATTCTACAACCCGGGGTCGGTATATTTTAAACGGTCAGGATGTTAGCAGGATGATAGACAACGATCTTGCAGAGGTGCGCAATAAAGAGATTGGTTTTGTTTTTCAACAATTTAATTTATTACCCCGCCTGACTGCAGCCGAAAATGTTGCGCTGCCATTAATTTATAGTGGTATTGGTAAAAAGGAAAGAATAGAAAGATCACTGGAAGCCTTACATAAAGTTAAACTGGATGATAGAAGCCACCATAAACCAAATGAATTAAGTGGTGGCCAATGCCAGCGTGTTGCAATTGCCAGGGCCTTAATAAATAACCCTGCTATTATTTTAGCAGATGAACCAACAGGAAACCTTGACTCTAAAACCAGCTATGAAATAATGGATATTTTAGGTAAAATTCATAGGGATGGAAATACGGTAGTATTGGTTACACACGAAGAAGATATTGCCACATTTGCTCACCGTGTTATACGGCTGAGGGATGGCGTTATTGAAACCGATAAACTAAATGCAAACCCGCATGTAATTGAACAACCTACCCCAATTATTGCCTGATATTTTTTGTGTAAAGGCAACATTAAAACCAATACTTAAAAAATTAAACTGCCCTACAAATACTATTAAGTGGCACTGGACAGCTGTAAGATTTTTGGTTTGACAAACGGCTATTAATAATTGATTGTTAACTTATCGCAGTTTTTTTTGTTGCTTTGTATTAAATAATCAAGAACAAAAATTTATGGCTTTAAAAATATATACTAAAACTGGCGACCTGGGTAAAACAAGTTTAATTGGAGGAACAAAAGTGCCTAAAAATCATTTGCGTATTGAAACCTATGGCACAGTTGACGAACTCAATTCTTATATCGGTCTGGTAAATGATCTTATAACAGATGTCCCATCCAGCCTAACTTTAAAAGAAATTCAGGACAGATTATTTACCATTGGTTCTTCGCTTGCCTGCGACCCGGAAAAAGAGCCCTTAATGAAAATGCCCGATTTAAAAGAAACAGATGTTTTGCGGCTTGAAAATGAAATAGATTCGATGAATGAAGTTTTATTGCCGATGAAATTTTTTATTTTACCAGGCGGTCATGTGGCCGTTTCAACTACGCATGTAGCACGTTGCATTTGCAGGCGGGCAGAGCGCCTTTGTGTAAATATGCAGGAACATGAGTTATTTATAGACCCCCTTGTAATAAAATATATCAACAGACTTAGCGATTATTTATTTGTATTATCAAGGTATGTTGCCCATTTATTACAGGTGGAAGAAATTGCCTGGAAACCAAGAATTAGTTAGTCTGTTTAATAACCTTCAAAATAAACAACCTGTTCAGGGCAGGCCACTGCGCAAGGGATAGTAGAGAAAAGCCCGCCGGGCAGCCTTTAAATTATAATGCTGTAAAAGTGGCTTGTAACGTATAGCCCGGTACCTAAACCAACGCATCGGTGGTTTAGGTATGCGCCCTATGCAAAATAATAATGGTAACAAGTGCCATGGTTTATAATAATTACTTAGATAAAATAGAAAGTATATTATTTAAAAACTTTTTACATTCCGTCAACTATTTTACCATCTTTCATGTGCAATCTGCGATCGCTCATTTGGGCCAATTCTTCGTTGTGCGTTACAATTAAAAAAGTTTGTTGAAATTGGTCTCTCAGGTCTATAAAAAGCTGGTGTAATTCTTTGGCATTGGCACTATCGAGGTTTCCGGTGGGTTCATCGGCCATTATTATGGCAGGATCGTTAATTAATGCCCGTGCAACTGCTACCCTTTGCTGCTCGCCACCCGAAAGTTGCTGCGGTTTGTTTTCCAAACGTCCGGATAAGCCCAAACTGGTTAATAAATGAACTGCTTTATCTTTTATTTCATTTTTTTTTATGCCGGCAATCCAACCCGGGATACAAACATTTTCAAGGGCCGAAAATTCGGGTAATAAATGGTGAAACTGAAAAACAAAGCCAATATTTTTATTTCTAAAAGCAGCTAATTTTTTACCGGAAAGCGATTCAATTCTTTCGCCGGCCAAAGAAACCGAACCGCTATCTGCCGTATCCAGCGTGCCAAGAATGTGCAGCAGCGTACTTTTACCTGCACCGGACGAACCTATGATACTTACAATCTCTGCTTTTTGAATATTAATATCCACCCCTCGTAATACGGGAAGTGTTCCATAATTTTTTATAATATTTGTTGCTGTCAGCATGTGGCTAAAGTAATTAATTATTAATGATTTGAGGAGGTTTAATACTATTATTTAGTGTTTTTTTTAAAAAAAATTTGATGGTTTTTAAAAACACATTTGTTTAATTCCACCAAACTTTTACATTTGCAAAAAAATAAACCCATTCACGATGTTTTGGACACTAGAATTGGCCTCTCATTTAGAAGATGCTCCATGGCCGGCAACAAAAGATGAACTGATAGATTATGGCATCCGCAGCGGCGCTCCTATCGAAGTAATTGAGAACCTGCAAGAACTTGACGACGAAGGTGAAATTTATGAAGGTTTGGAGGATATATGGCCTGATTACCCAAGTCAGGAAGATTTCTTTTTTAATGAAGATGAATATTAATAGGTAACCGATTTTTTTGCAAGCACGCAAAGTTATCGACTTTAATTATAGTACAAAAGCCACTAATATGTTTTAGTGGCTTTTGTTGTTTCTTTAAACCCTGCGGGCGTAAACTTAAATTTCACTTCCGCAACAGTTTGCATTGAACCCGGTATAATAGTTTATTCTCACAGAAAAGCCTGCTAAGGCTTTTAAAATGACATTCGCCACGTCTTTAATTACTATACCTGCTAAACCTTATTATGGGGTATGTAAAAGCTTCGTTAAGCAAAATTATAGTCAGACGCATTCAGGTTTTACATACGATCAAATTTAATAGGTTGTTCTTTCATTTTTCAAAAATTGAAACTGCTTATTTAACGCAGCTTACCTAATATCTTTTGTTTTGTTTGTTAAATTGAAGTCAAAAAAAAAGTACCAATTTAAGTTAACCTTAGATTGATACTTTTAAATAGTATGGCGAAAATTATTTTTCCATTTGTTCAATTACGTCAAGCGTAACGCCGGTAGAGCTAAAGCCTCCGTCATGAAAAAGATTTTGCATAGTAACCATCTTTGTCAAATCGCTAAACAGGGTAACACAATAGTTGGCACAATCTTCTGCACTAGCATTACCAAGCGGACTCATTTTTTCTGCGTAATTTATAAAACCATCAAAACCCTTAATACCACTGCCTGCAGTAGTGCGGGTAGGCGATTGAGAAATGGTATTTATACGTACCTTCTTTTTGGTTGCATAATGGTAGCCAAAGCTACGTGCCACACTTTCCAATAAAGATTTGGCATCGGCCATTTCGTTGTAATCAGGAAAAACACGTTGCGCAGCAATATAGGTTAGTGCAACTACACTTCCCCATTCATTGATGGCATCCAACTTCATTGCAGTGGCTAAAACGCGGTGCAGGCTTGTTGCCGAAATATCCAGTGTTTTGGCGTTAAAGCCATAATCAAGCTCCGTGTAATGCTTTCCTTTGCGCACATTTAAACTCATACCGATGGAATGCAAAATAAAATCTACTCCGCCGCCAAAATGCGCTACTGACTTTGTTATCAGATTAAGTACATCTTCGTTGCTGCTTACATCGCAGGGTATAACCGGTGCATTAACCAGTTCGGCCAACTTATTAATTTCACCCATACGCATGGCCACCGGCGCATTGGTTAAAATTAATTCCGCACCTTCTTCGTGGCAACGCAAAGCTGTTTTCCAGGCAATAGATTTTTCATCAAGTGCGCCAAAAATTATTCCTTTTTTTCCTTTTAATAAATTGTACGACATAGCTTATTTTATTTTATAGATATTGCGGTTGGTTAATTTTATTACTTATTTATTCCTTTTTTCTTCTTCCAATTCATAAATTACAAGTGCACCAAAATATTTCCCCAACTTTTCGCCTTCTGCCATTGAAGCTACAGTAATTGAAGGCAGCAGTTTCAAATATTTGTTCCCTGCCGGGGTTTTATAAAATGCCAATAATTGCTGAACATCCTCATCGGTAAAGTATTTTCTATAGTTTCGAATATATAAATTCATAAATAAACTATCAAAAGAGGGGGAATTAATTTTTAAGGAGAACCTTTTGTAAAATAATTGAAGTTGCTCATTTTCGGGATCCTTTTTTTCGGCATTTTCAAGCATCTTATTTGTTACATTTTTAGCCAAACCAAGAACGTTGGTTGTCTTTAACAATTCTTCAATATGCTGCGTAAAAATTTCCCGTGGAATAAAGCTGGTGTCAAAATCGATGGTAGGTTTTTTGTTTGCAGATATTATTTTTTTAGGGGCTACACTATCAACTACCACAGAATCTTTTCTTATTTTAACCATTTTTCCATTGTCCAGCTTTTGATACGATTCTTTTGGCAAGGCTGTTTTAGTTTTTGTTTGCCCATTACTATCTATTGATAACAACAGGCAGCTAAACATAAAAAAGAAAATCATCAAAAATTTCATTAATAATATTTTGAGGCGTAAAAATAGTATTCTTATCGGGTAAAGAAGAAATACTTAAAATGAATTATTTCAAACCCTAATAAAAATATAATAAATAATAAGGCAATTGTATTTATAACGAGAAACAATAAAAAATTACTTAGGGATATCCGGGGCTAAATTTTAAGTTGTAAAAAATTTGGTATTTGCCAGCTACCATAAAAGGCAATTACCAACCGCAGCAGCAGTAAAAATTTGGGGTGCGATGTAAATTTATATTTAGTTAAGCCCCTGTTTAGTAACGCTTTTTATTAATACTTTTCAGCTACGCACAATGCGCGCCCAATATAAAAAAGACACCTAACCTAACTGCATTGAAATAGTTTTAATTAATTTCCTACCATTTCCTTCGCGTTTTCTAAAGCCGCAGCAGTAGGCTTTTCGCCACTTAACATTTGTGCAATGGTAGTAATGCGCTCCTCCTTACTAAGCAATCGAATGGCTGTATTTACTTTATCGCCTGTGGTATTTTTATACACAAAATAATGTGCATTGGCTTTTGCGGCAATTTGCGGCTGGTGCGTAATCGCTAACAATTGATGACCTGCCGATAGTTCCTTCATAATTACACCAACCTGCTTAGCAGCTTCTCCGCTAATACCGGTATCAATCTCATCAAAAATCAGGGTAGGCAATTGAAGTTTTTTTGCTACTAAAGATTTTATGCAAAGCATTATCCTGCTTAACTCTCCACCGCTGGCTACTTTGCGTAAGGGTTCAAAGCGGTTACTTTTATTGGCATCAAATAAAAATTCAATGGTATCGCCACCGTTTATATTTAAGGCCACACTTTGTAACTGAACTTTTATTTGGGCATTGGGCATTCCAACTTGCGCCAACAAGGCATTTACTTTATTAGCAAATGGTTCAATGGAATTTTGCCGGTTGGCAGTAATTATAAAAGCCTGTTGCCGGCATTGTTGCAACAGTATTTCGGTATCTTTTTCTTTTACAATAATAGCCTCACTAATATTCAGGATATCATTTAATTTAAGTTGCAATTCTTCCTTAATAGCCAATAACTGTGCAGTTGTATTTACGCTATGCTTCTTTAATAATTTATAACCAACGGAAATTTTATCATTAACTATTTGTAATCTTTCAGCACTATACAATACCTCTTCATCAATTCCTTCCAGCTCCTCCCCTATATCTTTTAATTCGGCTCCGGCACCTAATAAACGTTTGTTAAGGTCTTCAATTTGCGGATGATATTGTTGCAAAGTTTGCAGCTTGTTACTTAATGATTTTAGCTGCTGCACAATGGGCATATCACTATCTTTCAGTTCAAAATAAATAGCGGCTAACTGTTGCTTTACATTCTCTGCATTGCTTAATAATTTCAACTCTGCCTCCAGTTGCTCCAGTTCATTTTCTTTTAAACCTGCCTCAGCCAGTTCATCAAATAAAAATTGGTTATAATCCAGTGCTGTATTGGCGTTGGCTTGTTGCAACTGCAACTCCTGCAAGTCTTTTTTTGCCTTACTATATTGCTGAAAGCTATTGGCATAGCCGGCTAAAATGGTACCATTACCAGCCAGTGCATCCACCACTTCTCTTTGAAAATCGGTATCACCCAGTTCGAGTGTATCAAATTGCTGGTGAAGGTCAACCAACAGGGAACTAAGCGTTTTTAATTGCCCGAGGTTTACGGGTGTATCATTAATAAATGCGCGCGATTTGCCGCTAGTAGCAATTTCTCTTCTAATTACCAATTCATCTTCAACATCGAGTTCGTTGGTTTTTAAAAACTGTTTAATTTCTTTACGCCCCCCGGCTTTAAAATAGCCTTCCACCACACATTTTTTCTCTTTATTCATCAGTGTAGTGCTTTCGGCACGTTCACCTAAAATAAGGCTTAGTGCGCCCATTAAAATACTTTTACCTGCCCCTGTTTCGCCGGTAATTATATTTAGGTTAGCACTAAAATCAATCGCTAACTCATCAATGATAGCGTAGTTTTGAATATGAAGTTTCTGAAGCATAATTGAACAGCAAATTAGTTTTTTTTTGCCACAGATGAGCTTGATTTTATAAGAAAAACAATCAATATGGTACCAATACCATCAAGTTAAGCATTTAATTATTTTTCTTTCCCTAATATTAATTTTGCCTGAAATTTAAAAACTATATTTCGCAGGCGTTTCGAAATTTTATTTTTCCAAAAACAGCTACTATTTTGCCCGCGATGTATTTTCGTATCTTCTTAACAAAACGGTTTTCAATATAATACAAGTATTATTTTTTGGATTAGGTAGATAATTCGCAAAAGCAGTATAGCCTGAGCTATATAACTTTTAGATAATACAAAAGTGTACTTCAAGCATTTTAATTCGTAAACTTATTTGTGCTTAGTTTTTACATTTTATCAATGCAAATTATACATTTTCAATAAATGATGCCCTTCGCAGACTGCCTTTTAAAACACCAGAAATTGCATAAGCCGCCTCATTGGGTTCGGTCTGCCAAGGGCGGATTCAATAAAAAATGTGCAGCTTATTTTTTTTGAAAGAAGCCAATGGAGCGGCGTTGCAGTTACGCAGCCCGCCGGCTGTGGAGGCGAAGGGTATAAAGAAAAAAGGGATTCTGAA
>JAYTHI010000038.1:0-1985 GCA_043732685.1 Ferruginibacter sp.
CAGGTGATTAAAAAAATTACTAAATATTAAGGCCATGAAAATTTCAATACAAAAATTTTATTACGGAGATATCCCCGACCAGGTAACTGGTGGTGGTACTTCGACAAATGTTGAGTTAACTGCTGTAACCGTTACAGATACTGCTTCATGGCCTTTATGGGAAGTTTTTATTAGAAGCAAGCAAGGACTCGATCATAAACATGCGGGTAGTCTGCATGCAACTGATGCGCAAATGGCGATTGAAAATGCCAGAGATGTTTATACCCGGAGGCAGGAAGGCATCAGCATTTGGGTGGTAGAAAGCAAATACATTCATGCTACTAAAGCAGGTGAGGCGGAAAGTTTATATGAACCGGCAAATGATAAAATTTACAGGCACCCCTCTTTTTATATTTTACCGGAAGAAATCAAGCACATGTAAAAGCATTACTGCATGTTTTTGAAATATTAAATTCAGCGTTATTTGGTTATAATTCTACAATGTATTTTACCGGCAATACGGTAAACGCTTTTTGAAAAATAAATTTATAACAAGGATAAGAAATTTAGATGGTAACCTTATTCGATAATTAAGAATAATTAAAAAACAACCGGTTTAGCTTAATTACCTTGATATCATCCTAATTAGATAAATATTGTTTGCCTTTCAATAAGAATTGAATTTGCATTGATCAGGTTATCGGAAGCCGGTATTTAAAATTAAGGATATCATTAATTATTTATGTCACAAATTGAAAGTATACAAATTAAGGAAAGCGAAGCTGCCATAGTAGCTGACAAAGCTGCAATGCTGCAATTAAAACAGGATTACTTATTGCACCTGGCAGATAATACCCTGATACTTTCGCAAAAAAATAGTGACTGGTGCGGCCACGGACCAGTGTTGGAACAAGATATTGCATTAACCAATATTTCGCTTGATTTACTGGGACAGGCGCAAAACTTTTATACATATGCCGCCCAGTTAAATAAGGATAGTGCTGCCACTGCCGACAGTCTGGCCTTTTTACGACAGGAGCGGGAGTATAAAAATTGCTTGTTGGCAGAGCAAGCAAATGGTGATTGGGGACAAACAATATTTCGCCAATTTTTATTTAGCACCTACCAGTTTGAGTTATACAATCAATTGAAAAATAATGCGGATGAAACCATTGCAGCGATTGCCATTAAATCATTAAAAGAAGTTACTTACCATGTTAGGTGGAGTAGCGAATGGGTTATAAGGCTGGGCGATGGTACCCTGGTAAGTCATCAAAAGATGCGGCATGCACTTGAGCAATTATGGCCATATACCGGCGAACTTTTTATGCCGGCCCAATATGAGGATAAAGCAATTATTGGTTTTGAAATGAACGGATTGCAACCCATCTGGCAACAAAAGGTATTTACGGTTTTAGAAGAAGCTAAGTTATTACCTGCCCTGTTTGATGGTGACCAACCCAAAAATATTTTTATGCAGAAAGGTGGAAAGCAAGGTTTTCATAGCGAACAAATGGGGTATATATTAACGGACATGCAATATCTGCAGCGCAGTTTTCCGGGGGCAGAATGGTAATTTAAACAACAGCGCATTGTGCAGGTAAATTTAATACAAAGGATTATGACAAGCACAAATGAAATGGAAAATTTAAAGACAATAAATATTGAAACTGCTAAAATATGGAAGTTGCTTGCAGGGGTTTGCGACCCGGAAATACCCGTATTATCGGTGCTGGATTTGGGTATTATCAGGGATGTTATTGCTGAACCAATTCCTTTGCAAAACGACTGGCAGTTTACGGTAATTATAACACCAACTTATTCCGGTTGTCCTGCAATGGATATAATAAGTATGGATATTAAATTTAGATTAATTGAACAGGGTTATAAAAATATTAAAACCCTAACGATTCTTTCGCCAGCCTGGACAACAGACTGGATGACGGAGGAAGGCAAAAGAAAATTAGCAGCCTATGGTATTGCGCCACCAAATACAAAACAACTTG
>JAYTHI010000039.1:0-19348 GCA_043732685.1 Ferruginibacter sp.
ATAAAAGCACTTTTTTTATTCATATTTTTCATTTGCTTCAAAGCTAATGCTATTAAAGGTTTCAGCAGTTTAGACCACCATAAATGTCCATTAACCCAAGATTTAGATTTTTTTATATTTGTTAAACATCAAAATTGGTTTTTGTTTCTATATTTTTCCTGGGTAATTTTAACTTACTCTTTTTTATTTAAAGCAGTAATCCGATAAAACCCTACCTATGAAAACAATCTGTAAATACTGTTTTAATATTTTTATAATAGTTCAAATAAATGTATCCCAAGCGTATTCCCAAACTAACTTAACCGGCTGGCAATTAGGCTTTAATTTTGGTGGTGCTGTTTATCAGGGAGATCTTTCTCCGTCCATATTTGGATCCTACAAATCAATAGGGCCCATATTTGATATAAATGTATCAAGATATATACTGCCGGGTATAAAATTACGCAGCTCCTTAACTATTGGTCAACTTAGTAGTGATGAAGGTAAATATTCAATGCCATTATACCGGAGGCAACGTAATTTAAGCTTTACAACCTCCTTTACAGAGATTTCAGAAACGGTTCATTATAACTTTTTAGAAGACAAGTTCAGCCTGACTCATCCCCTATTTTCTCCTTACGTCTTTGCCGGGGTGGGAGTAAGTTTTTTAAATGTAAATCGTAATGCTGCCAACGTAAATAAAGCTTTTTTATTAATAGAAACAGAATCTGCTTTTGGGTTGGCACAAGATTTAAAAACCAATCCGCCCAAAACTATCCTTGTTTTACCGGTTGGTTTTGGAGTAGCGTATGCTATCAGCCCCATGGTATCTTTAAATGCCGAAGTTAATTATAACTTTACCCGAACTGATTATTTAGATGGTTATAGTAAGGTTGTTCAAACGAAAAAGAATGATGGTTATTACTTTGTTGCCATTGGTGTACTGTATAATTTTAATAAAAAAGGTAAATTGGATTGCCCGGATATGAATTTTTGAGTTGATTTTATCTACCTGGGTTGAAGCGATGCTTAAACCGGTATTTTTACTTTATTCTTTAAAATATTAAAATCGTTTAACTTTTTTGCGATGAGATTATCCTTTTATTTAGCAGGTAATGGCATATAAAAATCCTTTGGAAATATTTGTATTTTGGACTAAAATGTTGTTGCCTGATAATTAAATGAGCTTGTTTTTTATCTCCTGATAAAAATAATAATCGGGTTAAAATTTTAATAAATATTTTTAGCATAAAGTCAATAACTATAAAAAAAGCCGTCCTTAATTGGACGGCTTTTTAAAAGTAAGTTATAATAATTTTAATTTTTTATTTCTTTCTGCATAGGATTTGCAGCACCTGATGATGCTCCCCTAACCGCTCCGTTTCTAGCTTTAAACAATTGAAAACTACTTGGCGTTGTAATTGCAGGCCAAACATTATTGTCTTCATTTATATCCGCTGTTTCTCTTAACGGATCCAATTTAATGGAGGCAACTTCTTTATCTTTTATAAAAGTTTTTACCACCTTATTTTCATTTTTACGCCATATGTTTACAGGTATGCGATCAATTTCTTTACTGCCATCTTTAAAAGTCCACTCAATTATTATGGGCATTACCAAACCGCCTTTGTTGGAGAAGGTAAGTTCATACATATTTTTACTACCGGCAATAGCTGTTTTTTGCTGCGGCGTTAAAGTATCTTCCAGGTTTGCCGGGATAGTTATCTGCAAAGGAGTACTGTCTACTTTGCTTAAACCTCTATCGTAACGCCAGTAAAAATCCCTTAACGAGGTATCTGCATCAGTAGCAAAATGTATATTTTTATCTTCCCTGTTTCTTATTTTCGAAACGTCATCAAAGTTATTCAGCAAAGGTTTTGCAATATGTTGTGTAATGGTTCTGGCTGCTGTATTTGGGTTTGTATTATCAGTTGATAAAGTTGCCCATTTAACGGAATCAAGCGAAATGTCGCAGGGTTCTGTTCCATAAAACCAGCCTCTCCAAAACCAATCAAGGTCTTCACCACTGGCATCTTCCAATGTTCTGAAAAGGTCGGCCGGTGTTGGATGTTTAAAGGCCCAACGTTTTGCATATTCTTTAAAGGCATAATCAAATAAAGGCCTTCCAATAATTGTTTCTCTTAAAATATTTAAACCCGTTGTTGGTTTACTGTAGGCATTCGGACCAAACATAATGATGTTTTCGCTATTGGTCATAATGGGTTCCAACTGGTCTTTCGGCAATTTCATGTAATCAACTATTTTAAATGCCGGTCCCTTTGCTACCGGAAATTTATTATCCCATAATTCTTCTGTTAAATATTCGCAGAAAGAATTTAAGCCTTCATCCATCCAGGTCCATTGCCGCTCATCGCTATTGATGATCATCGGAAAAAAATTATGACCTACTTCATGTATTACAACACCCAGCATACCATTTTTAGTAGCTTCACTGTAAGTGCCATCAGGTTCGCAACGACCATAATTAAAACAGATCATCGGGTACTCCATACCGTTAGCGGCTTCAATACTTTGAGCTACCGGGTAGGGGAATGGAATGGTAAATTTAGAATATGATTTTATGGTATGTGCCACAGCTTTTGTACTGAATTTCCGGTACAGGTTATAGGCTTCTTTTCCATAGGCACTCATGCACATTACTGTTTTACCTTCTACTTTAACCGGCATGGCATCCCATACAAATTTACGACTGCTGCCCCAGGCAAAATCGCGCACCATATTGGCTTTAAATATCCATGTTTTCTTTTGCGTAGATTTTTGTTTTTCTCTTTCTTTTGCTTCCGCCAAGGTAGCAATTTCAGTCACAACCTCGGGTGTTGCCCGGGCTTTTTGCCAGCGTGCAAATTGAGCCGGTGAAAGTACCTGCTGGTAATTTTGTCCCTCGCCGGTGGCCATAACAATATGATCTGCCGGAACGGTCATAGCTACTTTAAAGTTGCCAAAAGTTAATGCAAATTCGCCGCTGCCTGCAAACTGGTGGTTCTGCCAACCCTGAAAATCACTGTATACACAAAGGCGCGGATACCATTGGGTAATGGTATAAAGATCGTTGCCATCCGCCGGAAAATATTCATAACCACCGCGGCCGCCGAATTTTAATCTGTCAGTGATATTGTAGTTCCATTCAATTTTAAAAACAAATTGCTGACCAGGTTTTAAGGCTAGGGGAAGATCAATGCGCATCATCGTTTTGTTGATGGTATAAGCAAGGTTGCTGCCTAACGCATTGGTAACCTTTAAAATATTATCTCCATATTCCCGGTCTGTTTTATTGGTAAGTCTTAAAATTTCTTGTTCAGTCACACTTTTTGGCATGCTGTTGCTAAGCTGGTAACCCGAATTATTTTTTGAACTGTGTTCGTTCTCATCCAACTGTATCCACAGGTAGGTTAATTGATCGGGGGAATTATTAAAATATGTAATGGTCTCTTTGCCATTAATGCGGCGGTTGGGTTCATCCAGTTCGCAGCTTATATCGTAATCGCAACGTTGTTGCCAATATTTAGGTCCCGGTGCTCCGCTTGCTGTACGGTATTCGTTAGGTGTAGGTAAAATAGTACCCAATTGCTCAAACCGGTTACCATGGTTGCTACCCGGGTTGTTTTTAATATCCTGTGCATAAACACAAAATGTTAATACAAATAAAAAAGAAAGAAGAAAGAGTTTTTTGATCATGTTAAGATATTTATGTTGTTTACAGGCAATTTGTGATTTTATAAAAGTTATTAGGTTAAATGTAACAATAGTTTTTAAATATGTAGTGGTTAAAATGTTTAACGGCTGCATAAGATGACAAACAAGGAATTAATTCACTATATGTTAAATATTAAAAAATTAATAAATGTATTGAACTAAGGGAAGGTTCAACTTAATTCTGCTATTAATTATTTAAATAGCTGCATTTAAGGATCGATTGAAAACATTATAAAATTGTTTGGAAATCAGTATTGGATTTTTTAATTTGTAAATCCATCGTTTAGAAAATAAAGGTCTTTAATTTATTTACCCTTTTTAATTAAGTATTTCAGGAATCCATCTTGTTATATTTGCGGACTATCTACCTAATTAATGGGGGTATTTTATAGATATAGTTGCCTTCATTAATAGCATACCTGCATGTAAAATTAATAGGTATCTCTACAAAAAGCAGAATCTTTTCCTGGTTGATATTTTAAATACTATAAAACTCTTTCCAATATCATTTTTGTGGCAATACAAATTGCAAGTGTAGATAAGCCCCATACCCACCACCTTCTTTTTAAACCGGCAATATTTACGGTAATATAACTTACTGATAAAATTATGGCCACCACCATAATTTGTCCGGCCTCCAGACCAAGGTTAAAACTCAACAGGGGCAAGGCAATATGATCGCCTTTAGCCAGCATAAACCTGATGCTGTTGGCAAAGCCCATACCATGTATCAAACCAAAAAAAAGTGCCAGAAAATAATTTAAACGTAATGATTTTGGTTGAAAATCTTTTATAAAAAAATTGGAAACTGCAGTTGCAAAAATGGTGCAGGGTATTAAAAATTCAACTAGGTTGGCATTAATGCGAAGGATATCATAAACGCTTAAAGCCAGCGTAAAGGAGTGTCCGATTGTAAAGGCTGTTACTAAAATTAATACCTGTTTATAATTGGGTGCTAAATATATTGCGGTAAGGGCAACAATAAATAAAATATGGTCCAGCGCATTGTAACTAATAATATGGTGCCAGCCGGTTATAAAATACAGGGCAAAATCACTCATTGCGAATTGGTTGGTAGTTTGTAGTTAAATTTGTTCCAAATATCTTCTTTCATCGCTTAAAAAGCTAATTTTTTTTAATGGTAAGCTTCGTGTATAAATATTTATTTGTTTTTGCTTTGTTGGGTATTGCTACTAATAAATCATCGGATAAGCACCCGATATTTGTAAGTGTTACCACTATCGACCACAATGCAGCTAACAAAACATTAGAAATAAGTTGCAAGATTTTTACCGATGATTTTGAGACAATACTTCGTAAGACTTACCATAAAAAAGTAGATTTACTCAATCCTGCATTTGCTGAAACCATGAAGCCATTGGTAAACGACTATATACAAAAGCACCTTGCTATAAGTGCAGATGGTAAGCTGGTGACATTAAAATTTTTAGGTTTCGAACAGCAGGAAGAAGGAATTATAAGTTATTTTGAAGTAGCTAATATTGCCATGGTAAATAAAATAGGGGTTACAGATTCTATTTTATATGAAGCAAAGCCCGAACAGATAGAAATTATTCATGTAACTGTTGGTGGAAAAAGACAAAGCAACCGGTTAAATAATCCGGATACAAAACTTAGTTTTTTATTTTAAGGAAATAAATATTATTTGTTATTTGGATTAAATAGGAACAAATATAATACCGATTGGTATATCTCTTTCTTGTAGAGATGATGTCATGCGTTACGGTTCCATTTTATCTTTTAATTCTGCAGATATATTTACCAGTAATTTATCAATACGCTGTCCGTCCATATCAATAATTTCAAAGGCAAAACCACGCCATTCAAAGGTTTCACCGGTTGATGGAATTCTTTCCAATTCGTGCAACACAAAACCTGCGATGGTATCAAATTCATGTTCGCCTTCATTCATCCATTCTGTCTTCTCAAAATGGCTTAAAAAATCATAAAAAGGTATTTGTGCATCTACCAGGTAGCTGCCATCTTTTCGCTTAATAATTTCGTATTCATCCTGCCCAATTTGTGGCATATCACCTACAATGGCTTCCATAATATCATTAAGGGTAATCATCCCTTCCAGCGTGCCATATTCGTTTACAATAAAGCAGCTATGAATTTTTGTTTGCTTTATTTTTTCCAGTACCTGGTAAGGGCTATTGTTTTCGGGTACAAATAAGGCAGGCTTAATAACATCCTTTAAAAGAGTGTTAGGCGCAACTTTAAGCAGGTCTTTAATATAGATAAGCCCCTTAATATCATCAATCGTTTTATCGCAAACCGGGTAGGTGGAATAAGCAATCTGATCAAATTTTTCAGTAACATCTTTTACAGTATCCTCAATATTAAACCAATCAATATCGGTGCGATGGGTCATTAAAGAAGTGATATTGCGGTCGCCCAAATGAAATACCCTTTCAATAATATCTTTTTCTTCCGTTTCAATTGTGCCATGTTCATTTCCTTCATTGATCATTGCCTTAATCTCATCTTCTGTTATGGCACCCTCAGCTATAGGTTTTAAATTTATAAGTCCGAAGGTTAAATTGGTAATACCATTTAATATCCACACAATGGGATGAACAATAAAAGATAAGAAATTCATGGGGCCTGCTACAAATAAAGCGATCCGTTCTGCCCTTGCCAAACCAATTCTTTTAGGTACCAATTCGCCGATGATAATGGTTAAAAATGTAACCAGTAATAAAATTATACCTGCCGAAATATTGGTGGAGTAAGGTTTAAAAAAGGCAAATTTTTCAACCAGTGGTTTTAAGTAAATACTAAACTTATCGCCCGAATAGATACCTGTAAGTAAGGTAATAAGTGTAATAAATATTTGGGCTGTTGATAAAAACTTTTCAGGATTGGCAGAAAGATCGAGTGCAACTCCTGCTTTAATATTACCCTTATTACTAAGGCTTTCCAACCTGCCTTTACGGGCGCTAACCAGGGCAATTTCGGTCATTACAAAAACCCCATTGGTTAAAATAAGTGTCAATAATATAAATACTTCTGCCATAATTTATTTTAATGAAACCTCTTTTTATATAGAGTTATTAATGCAAATATCTATAATCTAAATTAAACAGCATACCCAATAAGGCAAACTACAGTAAAAATTCTTGCATTTACAGGGGAAGAAAGGTGTTTAAACAGGCATTAATCAATAGGTTATCCAGTTAATTTATTGGTATTTATAAGTTGTCTCTTTAAAAGATAAGCCGTTAAATAGCCTGAAAGGCAGCCAATAATTGCACCGCCTAAAATGTCGAAAGGGTAATGTACGCCTACATATACCTGCGCATAACTTATTAAAAACGCCCATATAAAAAACAGTAGCATCCAGTTACCGAAATATGGTTTTAGCGCAAAATAGAAAAACATGGCTATTCCAAAATGATTGGCTGCATGTGATGAGGTAAAGCTTCCATTACCTGGTGCATAATTCAATAATAAACGAACCATACCCAGCATTTCGGGGTCGCTGCAGGGCCGTGGCCTATGAAAAAAGGGTTTAAAAATATGGCTGCTAATGGTATCTGTAAGGGTAACTGTTAGTACTGCAAAAAATAATATCCATGCACCCTGTTTTTTATAATTAATTGTCAGTAGCAAAATGAGGAAAAGATACAAGGGAATCCATAATTCGGGTGTTCTTACCCAGGGCATAAACCAATCAAAAAATGGATTAATCCAAACCCCGTTGATGAGTTTAAAAAATGCTTTGTCAAAATTTATAAGATCCTGCATCTTAAATAAGGAGGTGTATTTATTTGAAAGTGAAAATAAAATTAGCAGAAAAATTCCAAACAAAAACAAGAACGATTGACAGAAACTTTGCCATATAAAAATTAGTATTTTTTTTATGGTGAAAAAAGTATAGAAAACCAGTATTTAACAATAGGCCGATAAGGCTTACCATTACAAATTTGGCAAATTCCTGCAGCCATAAAGGGTTATCGCTACCAAAGGTCCAATGCCGGTTTATCCAAAAATTACAACATACTGCAAGGATAAAACCACAGCTATTGGCAACATATTTATTGACGCCTAATTTTTCTTTAAATAACCAGGTAATGCCAAAATCAATTGCCAATCCCAGTAAACCTGTTAGGCCAAATTTAGTGAGTTTCCAAAAAAATGAATACATACTTTTTGTTTGGATTAAATTTTTCTTTTCAGCATCGCCAGGGTAAAACTATCTACTGCCATACTCCTGGTTTTATGGTTAATAAATTGCCCTGTTAACTGACTTACCCTAAAATTTGGAAAGGACTTTAAAATTTGTATGGAAAAACTATCCCGATTTAACCCCGTAAAATTATTTGCAGGGCAAAGTAATAATAACGAGTCTTTAAGCTTTAATGCTTGTACAAATTGTGTTTGTTCCCTATTGGCAGCTACATTGCCTTCATAATAAAAGGTAAATCCAAAAGAATTACAATTGTATAAAGAGGCCTGCTGCGTGTATTGATTTTTATTTAGCCATTTAGCTGCCATCATTCCCCCCTGGTATACTAATAGGTTTGGATAAAAAATACAATTAAGGTACAGGGCGATGAAAACCGCAAACCCGATATTTTTATTAATTAGGGCGGCAACCGTTAAACCTGGCCTGTAAAATAATACCGGCACAATTATTACCAATGCTGCAAAAGCAATATAGGTATAGGTATTAAACGAAAATAGAAAGCTTACCCAACCCATTAATAATACAACAAGTACAAGTAAAACCGTTTGAAAATAATTGAATCTTTTAATCGTTTTTTCTGCCGCGGCATCAAAAATATAGCTGGCAGTAATCATTGCAAAATGTGGAAATATAATAACAATGTAGTGGGGCAGTTGAAATTTGGACAACGAAAAAAGTATAAAGGTTATAAATGCAGTACCGCCAATAATTAATTTGGTTTCATTACCGGGCCTGGGTTTTCTCGAAAACCTATTAAGAATTGCTAATAAAAGTAAAACTGACCAGGGTAAAAAAGCCCATAGCGTGGTGTGTAAAAAAAAGCTTAGGTCTCCCTTGCCTTTAATAGGGCCACTATTAAAAAATCGGCCAAACTGGCTATCCCAAAAAAAGAATTTTAGTCCGGATACATTGGTTGTACCAAATACAATTTTCTCGGGATGAAGATCAAATTGGGTGTATAGCGCATAGAGCTCCGGAATAATAAAAACTAAAATCAGACCAATAAATACATACCATTTTAATTGGATAAACTGTTTGTATTGATTTGTTTTTATCCAGTAAATAACAAAACCCGCCATTATAGTTATTAAGGCAAAAATACCTTTTGTCATTACTGCTGCGGCGCTAAAAAGGGCTGCGGCCAACACATGCCAAAACCATTTATTTTGAAATGCTTTGTATAAATGAAAGGTTGCGCCCAAGATGAATGCTGTTAAATAAATTTCTACCTTTCCATCAAAATTTGATATGATTATATGAAGCGTACTGCCGTAAATAAGGGTAGCTATTTTGGCAATGGTATTATTATAAATGGAGTCGGCAAGTTTAAAGCAATAAGCAAGCGAAACAATAAAAAATAAAAAAGTGGGTAGTTTATAGGCAAAGGCGGTTATACCTAATAATTTAAAGCTTGCTGCTGCAATCCAAAAGGGCAGGTGCGGCTTATCCAAAAAATCTGCCCCCTGTACCCAAAGGTCTTTCCAATTATTGCTGGTGGCTATATGCTTTGCAAGGCATGCATATAGGGTGCCATCCGATTCTAAAATTTCATTGAATAAGGAAGTCGCATTTAGAAGAATAACTACTAGGAGTAATAAAAAAAAACTGGTTTCAGAAAATGGATTTTTTTTCAATGAATTATTTTTTAATAGCGTCAAAGGTATTAAATACGCCTCAATTAAAGATATTGATGACCTTTGAAGCAGGTTGAGTAATATTGCACACCAATTATTTATTAAAAGCCTGCAAATATGCTAACCCGGTGGCGGTTTCCCAAAACAATTCAATGGATCGTAAAACTATTTACAATCTACCTAAGTATATTTACGGGCTTTCGTATTATCACCATGGTATGTTTTAAACCTGCTTCTATAAAGGTTTTGGAGCTGTTTCCATCTTTTTGGCTCGGACTAAAATATGATCTTCGCTGGATAGCAATTGTGTTGTTACCTATTGCCTGCATCTCTTTGTTTCCAAAATTTTCACCATTTTATTCTGAACGTTGTAAAAGAGGATGGGCTATATATCTTGCTATTATTACCTTATTATTATTGTTTTTCTTTGGTGCCGATTTTGGACATTTTGCTTATGTAAGTACCCGATTAAATGCAAGTGCCTTAAATTTTGCTGAAGATGCTAGAATATCATTTCAAATGTTGTGGCAGAGTTATCCGATGGTATGGATTTTTTCAGGACTTTTAGGAGCCCTGGCAATGATGGGTTGGATGTTTGCCAAAACACATGTAAGTATTGAGGAGCGAAATATAAATATCCACAAATTTAGCTACAACCGCCGATGGCATATGGCTGCCATCTTTATTTTAGGGTGGTTTTTATTTGGCTTCTTATGTCAGGCCCCCTTGCGTTGGCGGGATGCATTTAAATTGAATGATAATTTTAAAAGTTACCTCGCACTAAATCCTTTACAAAACTTTTTTACAACTTTAAGGTTTCGAAAGCCGGTTGTAGGTCTTGGGCAGTCAAAAATATATTATCCCATCATCAGCAATTTTCTACAATTGGGTAAAACGGGTGTACTCCAAAAGGATGGGTACGAAAGGATTGTAAACCCGGGTAGTAAATCGTTGGAAAGTGAGCCCAATATTGTACTGGTTATTTGTGAAAGTTTTAGCATGTATAAAAGCAGCATGAGTGGTAACCCCTTAAATAGTACGCCATTTTTTAATGAATTAACGCAGCAGGGTATTTTTTTTAATCGTTGTTTTTCGCCTACTTTCGGCACCGCACGTGGTGTATTTGCTTCGCTTACCGGTATCCCGGATGTACAACTGTCTAAATTCAGTACCCGCAATGAAGCGGCATTGAATCAGTACACGATCATCAATAATTTTGAGGGCTACGATAAGTTTTATTTTTTGGGTGGCAACAGTGATTTTAATAATTTCAGAGGGCTTGTTGCTAATATTAACGGGGTTCATATTTATGAAGAAGGAAAATTTAGTTCACCCAAATTAAATGTTTGGGGGATCAGCGATAAAAATTTATTTCTTGAAGCGGATAAAGTAATGGCAGCCCAAAAAAAACCCTTTTTTACCATTATACAAACATCCGACAATCATCGTCCATATTCAATTCCGGAGGAGGATTCTAATTTTATAAAGCGCAACATAGCTATTGAAGAATTGCATAAATACGGCTTTGAATCGCAGGCAGAATTTAATGCTTTTTGTTATACCGATTTTTGTTTTAAAACTTTTATAGAGCAGGCAAAAAAGTCGGCTTATTTCGACAATACTATTTTTATATTTATGGGTGATCATGGCGTGGAAGGTAATGCCACAGCCATGTATCCGCCGGCATGGACAAACCAGCGGCTTAACGATGAGCATATACCTTTATTATTTTATTCGCCTGCTTTGTTAGCTCCGCAGCAAATTGCAGCAACAGCTTCGCAAATAGATGTTTTGCCAACATTGGCCGGAATGATTCACCAGCCATATACCAATAAAACTCTTGGCAGGGATCTGTTAAAGCCAAGTGGTAAAGAGAATGCGGCCTTTATTATTCACCACGACGAAGGCAAAATTGGTATTGTTAATGATGATTATTTTTATTGCAAAAATTTATGGATAAACCAGGAAGAGTTAGTGCCGGTAAGGGCTGATGTTCCTTTACTAAATATGCGGCAAACCGATTCCGTAAAAAAGCATTTATCCGAATTAACCAGTGCCATGTATGAAACTGCAAAATGGTTACTGGTTAATAACCATAAAAAGTAATAGGCACTTTTAGTGCAGTAGAAGGTGCGCCTATAGTGTATTATGTTTAATACAATATGTTTATTCAGCTGGTTGCCCGGTAGCTTGATAAATTAAGTTTTATTGATAAAAATCAAACAAAATTCTATTGCTCCTCAGTTGATATTATCCTGCTGCAAATCACCAAAACAAAGGATGGTGTGGTAAAATCAAAAAAGTAAAATTTAATTTGTGGCAGCCCTTTCTTAAAATGTTGTAAACCTTTCTTGCTACCCTTTGATTTTTCTCGCTATCATTATTAATCTTGGTGAATTTTTTTCATCATATGTTCCAAAATCATAGTCACCATATACTTCTTCTATTTGTAAACCCTGGTGTGCAAACATTTCTGTAAAATCTTTTAAAGAAAATTTTGCCACTTTTTCCTGATATATTTCAATAACATTCAAGGCCTTTTCGGCTACAATTATCTTTTTATAAAAATGTGTTTCATCAAACCATTTAGTAAGGGTATAAGTTACTCCATCAATAGCTATTTGCGATTCAGCGATCAGGTGGGCTTCTGCAAACGATACATTTAAATAATCAAGCATAAAGCAACCTGATATTTTTAAGGATTGTGCAATGGTTTTTATGGCATCATCATGCTCATGACGGGTTAAGAAATAACCAAAACTGGTAAAGAAGTTAAAAGCAAAATCGAAATAATCAGTACGAAATGGAAGCCGCATATCCTGTACAAAAAAATGTAAATTTTCTCTTTCATATTGAAGGGCATCTGTAATACTATCCTCACTTAAATCAATACCTGTTACATTAAATCCCTGATTGGCAAGGTGAAATGCATGCCTTCCTTTACCACAGGCTACATCCAGCATATATGCACCGGCAGTGGGTTGCAGGTGATTTATTAATTTATCAATACAAAGGGCAGCTTCTTTCTCATCCCTATTAAAATAAAGCTGATGATAGTAAGGACTGTTAAACCATTCTTTAAACCAGGGAAGCTTTTCCATAGCTGCAAAATTAGCCGAAAGTCTTTAAAACCAATACACTGATTCCATAAATGATTGTTGTTAAAAAAATTCCTTTTGCAGTATTATCTCTGCCACTATTTACATACAGTGTAAAAATTATTGCATTTAATAATAGGGATAAACTTAATGCTACCGATAAGGTTCTATGGCCTGATTCCAGCATCATAAATTGAAAAACTTCTTTATAACTAAGTACGCTGAATTTATTTATTTTAAAAAGTACCAGACCCAATACAGGCGCAATAAAACCAAGGGCAATTCCGAACCAAATATTATCTTTTTTAAAAATCATTTTATTTTCCAGGTTTTTTCTAATTGAGTTTTAAGGGCATAATTGGTAAGGTCAAATTGAACCGGTACTACACTGATATAATTATTTTCTAAAGCCCACACATCGGTATCTTTTCCTGTATCAAAATTTACAAATGCGCCCGTTAACCAATAATAATTTTTACCATGCGGGTCTTTGCGCTGTTTAAAATCTTCTTCGTATTTGGCATAGGCCTGGCGACAAATTTTTACACCCTTTATGGCATCCAGCGGTACTGCCGGAATATTAACATTGAGCAGTAAATGCTTATCCATTTTTTTCTTCAGCAGTGAGCTTACAATCACGCTTATATGGTGGCGGGCAGCTGTAAAATCAGCCTCGTAATCGTAACTTAATAATGAAAAACCTATGCTGGGTATGCTTTCTATTGACGCTTCCATAGCAGCACTCATTGTTCCACTGTAAATTACATTTATAGAATGGTTGGCACCATGATTGATGCCACTTAAACATAGATCCGGTTTGCGATGCAAAACCTTATCTACCGCAAGTTTTACACAATCAACAGGGGTACCGCTTGTTTGCCATGCTTCCACGCCATCAAAAATTTCAATTTTATTCATGCGTAGCGGATGCCCGATAGTTATGGCATGCCCCATACCGCTCTGTGGTTTATCAGGTGCAACCACCACAATTTTACCAAGTCCTTTAACGGCCTCCACTAAATTGCGTATGCCCGGTGCTGTTATACCATCGTCGTTTGTTATTAATATGGTAGGCAGGTCTGTTTTTGCAATTTTTGCCATGTAAAAAAATATTCTTAAGGTTATGTAACTAATTTAGTTGCGGTAATAAAGGCCTTCCTATTTCGGGTCTGAATGGCCATGGTATTGCAGAAATAATTAAAATGATTGCAAAACCAAAATAAAGCATCGCCCTTTTGTGTTTAATGCGGTCGGTAGTTCCTCTTTTTACAGCAGCCCTGCCTACATGTACTAATACCCAGGCTGCAAGCATCAAGGTTAAATGTTCAATAGTGAAAAAGCGTAAATAAGGGTCCTTCATATTGTGCGACATATCTTTTAATCTTGCAAACCAACCATTATTAAAATACAACACCAAACCAATTAATAACTGTATATCGCAACTTATCATAAAAAATAAATTGCTGCGGTTATCATTGACCGAATAGGCTTTTTTGCCAAAGTAGCCGTTTAAACCGCTCCACACTGCCCAAATACCACCAATTAAAACTGCCCAACGCAGCAAACTATGTACTATTAATATTATTTGCATTTTATTTTTTTACAAAAGTAAGGGCAAACATTTTGTTCTGTTTATATTTATTGTAGTGTCTAGCTGCGCCCGATTAGAAGCTTTTTTATTATATGATCGCTTATTTCTAAAACGTATGCGGATAAATCTTTGTTGCATAAATTATTAATTATTTATTTGCTGCATTAATTAAAGATTATTGATTTAAAATATAAAGGCATTTATTTTCGGAATTAAAAAAAATACAGCCATACCACATTTAAAGACCTAAATTTTATTAGCATCGGAGTTAATATTTTTGTTTTCACTATTTATTTGGATGGCATACATTTACTATTCAATAAATAAAATGACTAGAAAAGTATTTTTTTCGTTGGTTTGTCTTTTTAAATTTGGCTTCCTGTCAGCCCAAAAACTAACCCAGGTTAAAACAAGTGGTAATCCCATTTTTAAAGGCTGGTATGCCGATCCGGAGGCAGCTATCTTTAACAATCAATTTTGGATATACCCCACTACATCCGCAGTTTACGATAAGCAGGTTTATTTTGATTGCTTTTCTTCAACTGATTTAATTAATTGGCATAAGCACCCGCATATTTTGGATACTTCTGCCATTAAATGGGCCAAACGCGCAATGTGGGCGCCCGCAATTACAGAAAAGGAGGGTAAATTTTATTTCTTTTTTAGTGCTAATGATATTCAAAATAATAGTCAGTATGGTGGTATTGGTGTGGCAGTTGCCGATGACCCGGGTGGACCATTCCACGATTATTTACACAGGCCGCTTATTGATCGGTTTATTAATGGGGCGCAACCAATTGATCAGTTTATTTTTAAAGATACTACCGGCCAATATTATATTATTTATGGGGGATGGCAGCACTGCAATATAGCCAGGTTAAATAATGATTTTTCCGGATTGGTTGCCTTTGATGATGGAAGTTTATATAAAGAAATTACGCCTGCCGGTTATGTAGAAGGTTCCGTAATGTTTGTTAGAAAAGGTAAATATTATTTTATGTGGTCGGAGGGAGGATGGACGGGGCCTGATTATAGTGTTGCCTATGCCATAGCCAATTCGCCATTTGGACCCTTTAAAAGAGTGGGTAAAATTTTACAACAAAATCCGCTAATTGCCACTGGTGCAGGGCATCATTCGATCATAAAAATTCCCGGACAAGATCGCTGGTACATTGTTTACCATCGAAGACCTTTAACAGAAACTGATGGTAATTCCCGGGAGACATGTATTGACAATATGTACTTTGATGAAAAGGATCTTATAAAGCCGGTAACCATTACTACTACAGGGGTTGAAGGGTTTATTTTAAAATAGTTCATGGCCCTTTATCGTTTTTTTGAAATAGTATACAATTAGCCGATACATCTTACAGGTGATACCTTATGGAAATTCCGCGAACTACTATTTTTAAAAAATAGATTGTTTCAGCATGCTTGTATATCAAAGTAGGGGTTAATAAGTTAGAATAAAGCAGCCGGTTTTAATTGTATCTATTTGTGGCCAATAATTAGTCCCAGAATTATTCCTACCACAATGGCAATAATAATTGCAACGATAGGGAATCCGGAGGCTGGCTTATTCTGAGCTATTTGTTCCTGAAAACCTTCTGCTAATTTATTGGATTGCTGAAGGAGTTTATCGTTTTGAAATTGCTGGTCTTGTAATGATGCAATCTGTTGATGAAAAGATTTAATTTTTTCATCTTGTAAAATAGTAACCTGCATCACTTGCTCCCGATGGTTTGTTGTTAAATGCGCTAATTCTTTTTTTAAATTACCCACTTCAATGGCATGCAGGTTTAATTTATCGGCTGCCGAAACTGTAACAATTTCTTCGAAAGATTTTAATTTTTCAACCATTGTTTGCAATTGTTGCCGGTGGTTAAGCTCTGTTGAGGCTATACTTTTTTCGTTCTGAACAATGGTAGTCTTTAATTGAGTGTTTAAATTTTCAATTTGTTTATCATAATTAGCGGTTAGTTGTGCTGAAATATTTTTTACCAATTTAGCTTTGGAATTGGCTAATTCTTCAATGGTGGTGTTGTAAATTTCTTTAAGATAATTACCAAATTGGGTAGGTGTGATAAACTTTTTATCCGATAATTTTTCAAATAAACTAACATCCTGTGCATGCCCGATGGCGGAGGCTATTATGCTGTTTCTTTGTAAAATACTATTGCATATATCAAGGTTTTCAAACATGGCAAGGTTATCGCCACCTCCACGGGCTATGCAGATAAGGTCTGTTGACGGGATATCCAATTCGTAAATTTTATTAATGATTTCTGTAGGGGAGGATAGGGAAATGCGGTGGTATGCGATATCGTATAAGGCGATAGCAGCCTCAATTCCTTGCTTGATATCCGAATCAATGATACCAGCTTTACCCATTATTATTTTTATTACAATTGGCTTATTATTGTAGATGGCTGTTTTTATATGGGCATCGAGGTCTTTGAAACCTTCGGCAACTTTTTGATTTATTAGAAGTATTTTTTTTGTTTCTTCTTCCGAAAATTTATTAACTCTTTGAGATAACAATTCTATAAAATTTAAAATAAGCTCTATACGCCCTTGCTTATCGGTTCGCCTGGTTAAAAAGCCATTAAATTCTATTGTTTTATTGTCTTCTAATTGGTTGTGTATAATGGCAGAAGTGATAAGGGACATGCTATTATCGCTGGCCTCATCTTTTAACCTGTTATAATAATTACCGCCATAATTTGAACTGCCCTGTTTTTTAAAAATCCCCCTTACCTGGATAATCTTTTTTTCTTCTCTGGTTACTGTGGCGGCATTAAATATGGCTACAATGGAAGAGGGCGAAAAAAAGATTGGCGCTACTATTTTCAGTGCTTCCTCAGCAGGGTCCATCACTGAAACAGAAGGTGTATTGTCCATAATAACAAATTAGTTACATTATAATATCTATAAATATCTACTCATAATTATAAAAATTATACAAAATAGTACAGCAACGAATGGAATTTTAAATGATATCGGCTAAAAGTTTTTATAAATAATTGTAAATTTAAAATTATATCAAAAGTAATTAAAAACTAAATATTTTAGTAATTATTATTCTTAATTTTTTTTTAGGAAAAAAAATAATGCTTATTTGGAAACGGTGCTAAAAGAATAAAGTTTGATGATCTAATCGCTAACACTTTGTAATGTTTTAGCAATTTCCTTCAGAAGCTCCGCATTAATTTTAAGTATATTCATATCCGATTCGTAACCAACCAATGCCCTGTATTGCCCTTCTTCATCGGGTTCGTAAAACACTTCTTCTCCATAAATATCCACTGCAATTTTAGTTAGGTATCCGGATGGAACCAGGCGGGCACTAAAGGCCAGCTCCTCTCCATTTATTGTAACGGGTATTTGAAATTCTTCTTCCATTATTAGTAAAAATTAATATATTATCGCGAAATTACAATTTCGTTATTTGTAAATTAATAATAATTAGATATAAACAACCATATGGTTAAGTTAAGAAAGGGAACGTTTTCTTTTTAATAAGAATACCAATTGCAGGGTATTACCTTTTAGTATCAGCGTACGCTGCTTTTTATAATAGGTGTTGAGTATTTGATATTTACCATCATTCATTACAGTCTCTTAAAAATTTTACAATTAATTATACTATTTTTTTATAAAAAGTTATACATTTGCAATTCCTGATAATAAATTAGAAATTGAATAATAACAATTCACATATAAAAAATAGTGCCAATAATATTGCAGCGACATTTATGTTTTGCTGCAGGGAATTGGCAATCAGTCCCCGACGCCGCCCTGGATGCTGATAGGCCGAGCAATTAAAACCTGCCCCTGTCAGTGAAAAAATCCCCCAAATACCAGTTTTACAAGCAATACTTTACATCCTTAGTTCAATTATATACAATTGGAAACGAATAACATTATAGTTAGGGTTGCTACAGCCCAAGATAGTCAATACGCCATTACCATTACAGATGAAATGCAGTCGTCTGCTCAGGCACGCGGTACTGGAATAGCCAGGCGCTCACCGGATTACATTGAAAAAAAGATGTCTGAAGGAAAAGCAGTTATTGCTGTAACCGAAGACAATACCTGGGTAGGTTTTTGTTATATTGAAGCCTGGGGACACGACCAGTTTGTTGCCAACAGCGGATTAATTGTTGCGCCTGCTTTTAGAAAAAGTGGCATCGCCAAACAAATTAAACGCAGGGTGTTCGACCTTTCCAAAGAAAGGTATCCTAACTCTAAAATTTTTGGTTTAACTACCGGTCTTGCTGTGATGAAAATTAATAGTGACCTTGGCTACGAACCGGTAACCTACTCCGAATTAACAGACGATGAAGAGTTTTGGGCAGGTTGTAAGAGTTGCGTTAACTACGATATCTTAATTAGTAAGGAGCGTAAAAATTGTATGTGTACCGCAATGCTCTACGACCCTGCAGATCATTTTGAGCCGGAAGAAACCAAGGCAGATTTTAAACAGCACTCTAAATTATACGAACGCTTTATGCATGTTAAGCAAAGCCGTTTGCTAAAATTATTAAAGAAGAAAGCCAATGGAGGATCATTGCCTAAATCTCTTTTAAGATATTTTCATTTGTAATTTTTAAACCAACACTTTAATGGATATTACTGATTCTTCTATCAACACAATTGTTGGCGCATCAAAAAATGAGACTGGCCAAAAGCCTAAGGTGGTACTTGGTTTTAGTGGTGGCTTGGATACTTCTTATTGTGTTAAATATTTAACAATAGAAAAAAATTATGAAGTTCACTCCGTAATAGTAAATACGGGTGGTTTTTCGCCGGAAGAATTAAAAACCATTGAAGCCCATGCCTATACCCTCGGTGTAACAACGCATACCACAGTGGATGCCGTGGAAGATTATTACGATACCATAATTAAATATTTAGTGTTTGGTAATTGCTTAAAAAATAATACTTACCCCCTTAGTGTAAGCGCCGAAAGGTTGAGCCAGGCCCTGCATATAGCTGCGCATGCTAAAGCGTTAAATATAAATGCAGTGGCCCATGGCAGTACCGGAGCGGGTAACGACCAGGTTAGGTTTGATATGATCTTTCATATTTTAATACCTGGGGTAGAAATTATAACGCC
>JAYTHI010000040.1:0-44945 GCA_043732685.1 Ferruginibacter sp.
TCCCTTTTTAATTCCCATACCTCTAAAACCTTCGTTGGTTATGCCAAGTGTATCTGAGGCAGTTTTTTTGGTTATCTGCAGGTACCTTGGATTGGCTGCATTTTCTTCCTTACGATTGGTTACTAATACACTGCCTTCATTAAATTTACTTTGCGTAATGGTCCATCCCATCAAAGGCTGATAAAATTCAAAGGACCTGTTCTTAACCATTTCGGCATAAATACCACCATCTGCACCCAGGTTAATATCTTCAAAAAATATTCCCCACATGGTAGGTTGTACTTCCGAAATTATCTTATTGGCGCTAACTGTGATTATATTATTTTGTGCCATTAATTTTAAGGGCAACAAGGATACCGTTGTTAGCAGAGTGGCAGAAAAAATTCTTTTAATGGACATATTTAATTTTTAAAATGATACCAGTAATAATTTATTTTTTTTTCGCTATAGCAACGGGAACGCCTTCGGACGTCATTACAATTTTTTTTATAGTTCCATCCAAATTATAATGCAAATAATCTATACAAACAGAACGCCTGAAACTTCCGCCGTTTACCGTTAAACCCTCGTTATGGTAAATAAAATAAGACTTCCCTTTAAAGTCAATAATAGCCTGATGGTTGGTATTGCAATTACCTGCAAGTTCATTAAGGATGCCTTTGTATTGCCAGGGACCATTAATATTTTTACTCATTGCATATTCGATTTTTTCAGGAAAACCAGCAGCGTAAGAAAGATAATACCAATTATTGTGCTTGTTAATCCAGGGCGCTTCGGTATAGTTGGTAAGCGTGATATTAGTAATTTCACCATCCAATTCGATCATATTTTTCTTAAGCTTTGCATAGTAGCATTGATGGTTACCCCAAAATAAATATGCCTGCCCGTCATCGTCAATAATAACAGACGGATCAATATCATCCCACATCATTTTACTTGCCGGACTTGTTTGGTCATTTGTTATTAAAGCTTTACCCAGCGCGTCTTTAAAAGGTCCGGCAGGGTTGTCTGACACTGCTACTCCAATGGCCTTTCCCGGAATGTTAGCGTGTTCAATAGCCACATACCAATAAAATTTTCCATTTCTTTCTATCACTTGCGAAGCCCATGCATCATCCCTTGCCCAGGTAAAATCTTTTACATTTAATGGAACCGGATGTTGTTTCCAATTGACCATATCGGCAGAAGAATAGCAAAGCCATTCATGCATAAAGTAACCTTCTTTTCCCGCAGGTGCTTCATCATGGCCGGTATATAAAAACACCGAATCTTTATAAACAAATGCTGCAGGATCGGCAGTAAATTTATCTTTAATAACAGGATTGCCTGCAACCTTTAACGTTTGAGCTTGCTGCGCAATTAATAGCCCCGAATTTACAAATACAAGTAGAAAAAAAAATACGATTTTAAAATATTTTGGCAACTTCATTTATTTTATAATTTTTGATATTTTATAAAAACCGCAGGCATGCCTTGCGATATTTGGAGAAAATTCTCCTTTAAATTCTCCCAGCAGTTTGCCTGTCCACAAATCTGTTACCAATGCTGTAGTGTTTATACCGATGGTGTTAAGCGGAATGATAATCTGCGTACTATCGGGAGGTTCCGGTCCCGCCGGATTTTGGGTAAAGATTAAAAATTTAATACTGGCGCCGGTATTTTGAATAAATCCGGCTTTATCTATGCCCGCTTTGGTTTTAAAACGAGTATATCCATTGGGAAGATCGTATTCAATAACCGAATTTGCATGGGTACCAATACCATTTGTGTAGGTGATATTGTTTACTATTAATGTACCCCCTGATACACTGGTATCTTTTCTGGGCATTTGCCAGCCTGCAGAAGCGTTGGTCCAATTTAAGGTACTGAGTTTTAAGGAATCTTTACCTTTAAAGATGGTTGGTGCAATCCAATCGGCATGGTCCCAGGCCGTTCCATCACCGGCATCTGAAACAACAAGGAATAATTTTTTAGCACCTGTAATGTCAATATCTGCAGATAATAATTGACTAACACTTGTTTTATTTAAGTTACCACTATGCCACGCAGCCCGCTCCGGCATTGCTTCCTGTTGATCTTCTATATTAAAGAACGCTAAATATTTATCGGTAGATTTTGAATCATCGGCCGTCCAAACCACTTGGTTACCATTGTTATAAAGTTGGCGATTATTGGTGCTGTTGTTTAAAACATTTAATACATTTTTGTTGGTAAGCAGGGATAAAGTAAAGGCATCATTATCCGGCAAATTACCACCAAACATCAGGGGCGATTTAAAGATACTCCATAAGGTCATTAAGGTATATTGCTCGGGTTTTGTAAAGGTACTCAATCGGGGTTCTCCCCTTTCGGCCCTTATACCAATATGACCAAGTGGTAACATATCTCCATCCGGGTAACCACCCGGTATCCTCCATTTATTCCAGCGTTCAAAAACTGTAAAATGTTCTTTTAATTGCGTCCAGCTATCCCAAAAATCACCTACCGTACGCCACATATTTGCATGTTGCTGAATATGCACTGCTTCAGCAATTGGTGTTTCACCGGGAGAAGTACTCAACAGTATTTCACGACCACAATTATCGATCGCCTTCCTTATCATTTCAATTTCTTCTTTATGGTAAGGCGCGGTAAGATCATCTACCTTTACAAAATCCAAACCCCAGGAAGCATATAATTTAAATATGGAATTATAATATTCCTGAGCTCCGTTTTTTGTTGCATCGATGGTGTACATATCGCGCAGCCAGGTACCCTGATCTTTAGCACTATAAATTGCTGCAGCACCTATATTAGTACCCTCAATAAGGCTATTTTTATTTACTGCAATTACGGGTATACCCCGCATAATATGTATACCAAATTTCAAACCCTTATCGTGGATATAAGCAGCGAGTGGTTTAAACCCCAATCCATTTTCGGCAGAAGGAAACCGATTTACCGAAGGCATAAAGCGACCAAAACTATCTATTGAATAAGCAGGATCTGTTTCATTGTACCCATGTGCTTTATCGTTACCTACATACCACCGGATATCTACTACAATGTATTTCCATCCGGCATCTTTTAAATAGGATGCCATATAATCGGTATTGGCCTTTACCTCGCTTTCTGTAACCGTTGGACCAAAACAGTCCCAACTATTCCACCCCATGGGCGGTGTAGGAGCCCATGCATGAAAGTTAGGGGACAATTTTTGAGCTGTTGCCAACAGTCCAAAAAATAATACAGTTAATAAACTTGATGCTATTCGTTTTATCACAATAAATATTTAAAAAACTTTCACGCAATCTTTTTTTATTCGATATTACGGCAAAGACCAATTGTTGATTTAGGCCATCACTTAACGATTGAAAAACAATTTTTATCCACAAATAATAAGTTCAGTATTAATCAATCAATACTATAAAAAAGATGGACATTTATTTTATAGCTAACACATGCTGTTAAAAATTTAAGTAAGTATCCGATGTTTTATTTAATAGTCAATACCACAACAGATGTTGGCGGTAATGTTACCGTGAGCATCTCTTTGTTAATCAATATTTCTTTAAATGGTACAGGTTTAATTTTATCCGGCTCCGTAAATGAATTATAGTCCTGCAATTTATTAGAAGTAAGTATTTTTCCTGAAGCTGTAGTAAACTTTTCGCCATCAATATTCAAGGTGATTTTTTGAGGGTGCAAGGGATCGATGTTAACCAATGAAACATGCATTACGCCCATTTTATCTTTTGATGCGGAAGCAGATACTGCAGGTAGTTTTTTACCATCCAATATATAATCATTGCCTTTAATTGTAAGCGGCATTAAAGTTGCATCCTGGTGTACATTGTACATTTCCATAACATGGTAAGTAGGCGTTAAAATCATTTTTTCTTTATTGGTAAGAATAACAGCCTGCAATACATTAACACATTGTGCCAAATTTGCCATGCGAACCCTATCCGCATGGTTATTGAAAATATTAAGTGTTACACCCGCTATCATGGCATCCCGGATGGTATTTTGCTGGTACAGGAAACCGGGGTTAGTGGCTTTCTCTACATCGTACCATCCACCCCATTCGTCGACAACCAATGCAATTTTTTGTTTAGGATCATATTTGTCCATGATGGCGGCATGATTGGTTACCAGGGAATCCATTTTAAGCGCTTCCGTCATGGTGGCAAAATATTGTGGTTCAGTAAAATCTACTGCATCACCTTTTTTATTCCATTCAATTACAGAATAATGGTGCATGGCAACGCCACCCAACATGTTTAAGGGAATATTTTTCATCAAAGTTTCTGTCCAATTATAATCCGCATCACTTGCTCCGGATGCAATGCGCATCAACCCACCTGAATTTTCCCAATCGCTGATGAAGGTGGCATATTTTCGGTATTCATTGGCATAATATTCAGGTTTCATATTGCCGCCACATCCCCAGGCCTCATTTCCAATTCCCCAAAATTTAACTTTCCATGGAGTATCTTTTCCATTTTGCTTGCGCAGGTCACTCATCGGACTTTTACCATTAAAATTGGTGTACTGCACCCAGTCGGCTAATTCCTGCACGGTGCCACTTCCTACATTTCCGGACAGGTAGGGTTCGGCGCCCAATAATTCGCACATGTTTAAAAAATCGTGTGTGCCAAAACTATTGTCCTCCGTTACACCACCCCACCATTTATTTACCATCGTGGGTCTTTTATTTTTTGGACCAATACCATCCTTCCAATGGTAGGTATCGGCAAAGCAACCTCCCGGCCAGCGAAGATTTGGAATTTTTAATTTTTTAAGCGCTTCAATAATATCATTGCGTACACCATTGGTATTTGGAATTGAAGAGGTTTCACCTACATAAAAACCTCCATAAATACAATGACCAAGATGCTCCGCAAAGTGTCCATAAATATTTCGGTTGATGGTATATTTTGCGACTTTTGCATTAACCTCAATAGTAGTTTGCTGTGCTATGGCGGTATTAAAAAAACTTAGGCCCATTAAAAATGTGGAGAAGAATCTATTTTTCATATTTCAATTTTATTAATCAATAATTTAAACTCAGATAAAAATGGCAATAAAATAAGACGGTATATAATTTTAAAATTGGTTAAGTATTTATGCAGCTGTCCAAGCATCTTTACATTTCAGATTGCAATAAATCTATTGAAAGCCGGTTAGATGATAAGTGACAATAAAAAACCATTTTAAACAACAAGAATTTTTCATTTCAATGTACTTTTAAAAAATAGTAGAGATACGCTATCTATTTTTTAGATAACAAGAATAATATTTTTGACAAGTTTCGATTTTGAAAGACTAAGTTATAGGAATTTTTATAATTGTCAAAAAAACATTTATTAACAAGAAAAGTATCCTCACCCATTTCAGCCGTCATAAAATTTATTATTTTATTTGCGGACTTGGAACAAAGTTTAAAAAAGATTTAAAGCCTGCGCTATATTGTTTGGTATCAACTTTATAATAAAAAGCCCCTTTTTTAGAACCTAATTTATCTTTATCTTTTAGTTTTAATAATAGTTTGGTAGATAATAACTTGCGGTTAAAATTACCTTTATCAAATTCGGTATTGTAAACTGCCTGGTACAGATTTTGAAGTTGCGGCATGGTAAATTTTGAGGGAAGTAACTCAAATAATAAGGGATGTAAGGCTGCGTTATAGCGTAATTTATCTTTTGCCAGTTCCACAATTTTGGTATGATCAAAAATTAATTCCGGTAATTTATTTATAGGAACCCATGCAGGATGATAATCTTCATTGATTTGCTGTTTGTATTTTTGAATATCGATAAGAGCGAAATAAGCAATGGAAATTGTACGCTCTACCGTATCTCTGTCGGGTGCAGTAAAGCCATGAAGCTGTTCCATGTAGATACCATCAAGCCCGGTTAAATCTTTTAAAACCCTTGTTGCTGCACCTTCTGCACTTTCAGTTTCTCCTACAAAGCCACCTACCAAGCTCCACTTACCTTTAAAGGGTTCAAAACTTCTTTGTATCACCAATAATTTTAATTCCTGTCCATCGTATCCAAAAATGATACAATCAACTGCAAATAAAAATCTTTTTTGCTGAGAATAACGCCGCATATCTGTATGATTAAAACTTTGAGTTTGAAGATATTAAAAATATGGTAGAAAATACTTTACTAATAATTTAAAACCTAAAAAATCTGTTGCTTACTAATTGATTGAAATACAAAAATCAAAAAAAGCAGCCTCAGTGAAAATCATAAAGCAAAAATCAGGATCGCCCTATATAAAATTGCCTTTAGCTAAAATATACATTTCAACTAAAGGCAACTAAATTATTTACCAATGACCAGGTTAATTATAGGTTGTATGCAAACCTTGGTTACCTCTTTTAGACGCATACCAAACAACTAACTTTTATTTACCTAATCACATAAAATTATCTACCAAAACTTAACATACAAGGCTGTAATAATTAATAAAATAATTACAATCAACACGGTAGTTTGTGGTTTTAATTTAAACATATCCTTATCCAGCTCAAATGCCTTTGGATTAATTTTTGGTCCGGCAAAACTTACCAGTATCATGGTGATCATGGTAAACATAAAGGATAGTCCCATACAAATATGGAATGGAATTTCAAATCCACCTTTGCCGTTAGCGTAAGCGGTGTAAAAGAAAGTATTGTTTCCAAATATCCCGGGAGCAAATTCATTAAACAATACGGATAACAAAAAGCCCATTAACACCCCTATTATTGCTGCGGTACCAGTTGTTCTTTTCCAAAACATACCCAGAAAAAACATTGCAAAAACACCCGGACTGATGAAGCCGGTATATTTTTGTATGTAGGTAAAACCACCTACTCCACCAATACCTAATAAATCGTTCCAGGTAAACATAACTGCTAATACCATCGCAGCAAATACTGCGATACGTCCTGTGTACACCTGCATTTTTTCATCCGCATTTTTCTGGATATATCTTTTATGAATATCTAAAGTATAAATTGTTGAGATACTATTTACTTTACCGGCAAGGGATGCAACGATTGCAGCAGTTAAGGCAGCAACCGATAGTCCTTTTAAACCTGTTGGTAAAAAAGTAAGTATGGCAGAATAGGCACCATCTTTTGTACCACCGGCCAATTGAGGTAAGTGGTTTGATTTGTACAATACAAATGCAGCAATACCAGGCAACATCACTATCAACGGCATAAATAATTTAAGTATGCCGGCAAATAAAATACCGGTACGGGCAGTCTGAAGATCAGCACCCAGTGCACGTTGTGTGATGTATTGGTTACAGCCCCAATAATTTAAATTAATGATCCAAATACCTGCAGCATAGGAAAGTAAACCTGGAAATGTGAGGTATTTATTGATGTCATTTTGAGAAGAAGTTGCTGTAGGTTTTGGAATGATCATTTTAAAATGTTCAGGCGCTTCATGCAACAACACTTTAAAACCTGCAATGGCATTTGAACCCACACCAAAATATTCACCCACTGTTGTTAAAGCAATATAAGTAGTAACCAAACCGCCAATTATTAAAACGGCAACTTGTATTACATCTGTATAAGCAACCACCTTCATACCACCTAAGGATATCAGCAAGGCAAAGATGGACAGTCCGACCATTATATAATGAAGATAACCACCACCGGCGATACCGTTAATTGCCACAGCGCCCAAATATAAAATAGAAGTAAGGTTTACAAAAACATATAAAAACAACCAAAACACCGCCATAATTAAGGCAACGGTTTCATTATACCTTGTCTTTAAAAATTGTGGCATTGTATAGATCTTATTCTTGAGGTATACCGGTATAAACCATACCGCTACAACAATTAAGGCAATTGCAGCAAGCCATTCGTATGCGGCAACTGCAATACCTAAAAAGAAACCTTCACCACTCATACCTATAAATTGCTCTGCAGAAATATTACTGGCTATCAGTGATGCACCGATTGCCCACCAGGTTAAAGTTCCTTCAGCTAAAAAATATGCTTTGGCATCGTGTTCGTTTTTTTTCCTTTTGCGATAGATACTGTAACCATAACCGGCTACGATAATAAAATAGACAACAAAGACGATGTAATCTGCTAATTCAAGGTTTTTATTCATTTGGCAAAAGTTTGATATTTTTTAGGACAATAAAAATAAAATGAGATGTAATAATAATACTATTTATTGATTTGATAATACACTTCGCTCCATCTTAATTCATTTTTAAATTGATACAGGTTTGTATTTTTTCCAATCAATGAAAATTCGATGGAGGCCATTTCTGCAAAATCCTGTAAATTTTCAGCTGTCAGGTTTTGACTGTAACCGGTATGATGTGCCCCGCCGGCAAGTATCCAGGCAGCGCAACCTGTTTTCATGTCGGGATAAGGTTTCCATAATACCCGTGCAACAGGCAGTTTAGGTAGGTCGTGCATTGGAGCAACCGCTTCCACTTCGTTTACCAATAATCTAAAACGATTTCCCATATCGATTAAGGAGGCATTTAGTGCAGGACCAGCAGCAGCATTAAATACCAGCCTAACCGGATCGCCTTTACCACCGATACCCAATGGGTGTACCTGGCAACTTGGTTTTCCGTTGGCAATAGATGGACAAATTTCCAACATATGGCTACCCAAAACCAATGAATTTTCAGGGTCAAAATGGTAAGTATAATCTTCCATAAATGAATTACCGCCGGGTAAACCGTTGCCCATCACTTTCATAGCACGCACAAGAGCTGCTGTTTTCCAATCGCCTTCGCCTGCAAAGCCGTAACCTTCTGCCATCAGGCGTTGCGCAGCAATACCCGGTAATTGGGCCATACCATGCAAATCTTCAAAAGTATCGGTAAAACCTTTATAATTTCCATCTTCTAAAAATGCACGCAAACCAATTTCAATTTTAGCAGCTTCTCTTAACGACTGGTATTGCGCACCCCCTTTTAAAAGAGATGGCATTAAAATATATTCGTCTGCGTAGGCTTCAACCAATTTATCAATTGCGGCATCACCGGTATCATTAATTACTTTAACAAGATCGCCAATACCATGGGTATTAACTGCATAACCAAATTTAAATTCAGCCTCCACTTTATCACCTTCTGTTACCGCAACGTAGCGCATATTATCTCCAAAACGTACAAATTTTGCACCCTGCCAATCATTCCATCCGGCAGCACTCCTGCTCCAGCCATTTAACTGATTCAATACTTCAGGGTCTTGCCAATGGCCTACAATAATTTTTCTGTTAATGCGCATACGGCTAACCATAAAACCAAACTCCCTATCGCCATGGGCACTTTGATTAAGGTTCATAAAATCCATGTCAATATCATTCCAGGGAATATCCCGGTTAAATTGTGTATGCAAATGGCATAGTGGTTTATGCAATATTTTTAGACCACCGATCCACATTTTAGCAGGCGAAAAAGTATGCATCCATGCAATAATACCAATACAATTTTTTGTAGCATTTGCAGCTGCACACACTGCATAAATTTCTTCGGTAGATTTTACAGTTGGTTTAAAAACTATTTTAACCGGTATTTGAGCTGCGCTGTTTAAAGATGCGGCTATTACCTTCGAATGTTCTGCTACCTGGCGCAGAGTCTCTTCTCCATATAAGTGTTGGCTGCCGGTCACAAACCATACTTCCAATTGTTTCAAATCTATCATTAGGTTATTATTTTATTGGTTAATTAAGGTTAATTATTTGCTAAGCATCGTCATTTTAATAAATATAATATACCAATCAGTATTTTATATTTATAATTTATTTAAAATTATAAATATATTATTGCTCAAATAAAATACCAACCGGTATTTTATTTATTATTATTTAATGTCCAATTTTATCCCGGTATTGTTGCTTCATACAAAGCTTAAAAACACCAGTGAATGACCGCTGCCGACGATTTAATTTTGTAAACTGCAGGTCAATGAAAGTTAATTGGCCAAAATATCAATATCCCTTATTGAAACCGGAAACCACATCATCATTTCACCCTTGCCTCTATTGGCCCAACTATAATATGGTATGGCAGTAAACGATTGCTGCACCGTAGCAACAGTTTGATTATCGCTGATTATTATTGCCGGTACCTGCGATTTTATTATGGTAATACCATTAAGTATTTCGGGCTTAAACTCCGTTGTAAACTTAGCGGTAGCAGGAATAATTATATTACTCGTTTTGCCATTATTGTCCGGCCATTCAGCACAATACATTAATGGTCCCCTTTGCAAGGCAACTTTACCTATATCATCTTTTACATTTTTATTGGCTACCACTCTTTTAATTTCCATAGGTAAACTTACCAGCATCCTATCATTCTTTTTCCAGGTACGGCTTATTACCGCATAGCCTTGTTTGATGGTATAATCTACTGCAATACCATTAACCTCAATAAGTATCTTTGCGGACGGTTCCTTATTTTGAAACGTATATAAATCTGAAGGTATTGCCTGGTTTACAGACCAACCCGGAATGCGTACCAGCATATTAAAATTTACAGGCGATGCCGGATTAATATTAAAAACAAGAGCACCATCCCAGGGGTAATTATTGAGTTGATTTAGCGAAACCAATTTATTTTTTATGGTAAAATTGGTAGTGCTATTTATAAACAGGTTGACGTATAAATTGTCTTCTTTCTGTGCATACATATAACCCGGTATTGATGGGAGTAAGCGGGCAATATTTGTTGGGCAGCAGGAACATTCAAACCAGCCGGATCTTTCTGATTCCATATCCTTATGCAAAAAATCATTTTTTATTTGCATGGCGTTGGTATAGAAAAAAGATTTCCCATCTAAGCCGACACCTGAAATCAAACCGTTATACAACGACTTCTCCAATACATCCATGTATTTTGAATCACCGTGTAATAAAAACATCCGGTAATTCCAGTATACATTTGCAATAGCCGCACAGGTTTCATTATAGGCTGTAGTATTGGGTAATTCGTAATTGGCACCATATCTTTCTCCATCACCAATTGCACCTACGCTTCCCTGAACATATATTTTTTTACTGACTACATTTTGCCATATTTTATCAATAGCATTCAGCAAACTGCTATCGCCCGTAAGCGCGGCCACATCTGCCATGGCACTATAAAGATAGCCGGCGCGTACTGCATGCCCTTCTGCTTCGTCCTGCTGTGTTACAGGTTTATCATCCTGCCAGTAAGATCCGCTTTTCCAGGGGTCTTTACTATTTACATCATAACCATTAAATTGTCCGCGCTGTCCAATAAAAAATGCAGCTGTAGTTAAATAGGCTGCCTTACCGGTAATGCGGTATAATTTTACCAGTCCCATTTCAACTATTTCATGGCCGGGGGCAACCTGTTTTTTATTTTTTCCAAAAACGGAACACACCAGGTCTGCATTTTTTAAAGCAATATTTAATAAATTAGTTTTTTTGGTAGCTAAATAATGTGCAGCAGCAGCCTCGTATAAATGACCTGCATTGTATAACTCATGACTTAACTCGCGTTCTTTCTCCCATCTTTCCTTACCGGCCCAGGCATGTGGATGCGTAGGATCGATGGTACGGGCAGTGTATAAATAGCCATCGGGCTCCTGGGCTTTAGAAATAATTAGAATCAGCGAATCTACATAGGCCTGTAATGCAGCATCCGGATGCACCGCCAATGAATAGGAGGCACCTTCAATGGTTTTATAAATATCGGTATCATCAAAAGGAAAAGTGGTACAAAATTTACCTGCTCTTTTTGCTGCCATTACAAAGTTTTTTACCCGGCCGGTACTTTCGCAACGCGCAAAAGAAGCAGGAATGGTAACGGTTCGATTTTTTTCTATGCGGGGTAACCAAAAATTATCAGTTAGTTTAACTTTTGTAAAGTCAACCGCGCTTATCGGGTAATCTTTTTGTTGTGCGTACAAATAAGTGGCAGAAAATAATAGAATCAAAAAAGCAATTTTTTTCATATAAATAATTTAGGAGCTGATAAATTCTTAAACCTTTCGACTGGCAATTTTTATGTTTATTACGACTATTATTGTTACAATTTCTCCATACTTTTCAGTACTTAATCAATTTAATTTCTTCCCGAAGTAGCTTCAGGCGGCCTGAATTTTTATTAACCAAACGGCATTTAATTTTGCTATTTTATTTCTACTCAATTTTTTTTCTATTGCTAATGGGTACTTCAATACTGAAACGAATTAATCATGTATTAAAATATATTAATAGTTTACTACTCAAACTATTGTCCGTAATAACTATTGATACCATGTTTACGATCAAAATGTTTTTTAATGAGCGCATCTTTTAATCGGGGTGCATTGGCATTTATTTGTTCTGTTAATAATGCCATTTGAGCTATCGATTCTAAAACGGCGCTATTGTACACGGCTTTTTCGGGTGTTTTACCCCAGGTAAACGGAGCATGATTTCCAACCAGGATCATTTCAATTTCTTCGTAAGAAAGTCCACGCGCTGCTAACTCATTCATTATTTGAAAACCAGTTTCATACTCATAATTCCCCTGTATCATATCGTCACTCATTGGAGGTGCACAAGGAATATCAACCGTATTGTGATCAGCATGGGTGGTTCCAAAAATTGGAATACTGCGCAGACTTTGTGCCCAGGCGGTAGCATAAGTAGAATGTGTGTGAACGATACCTCCGATATTTGGCCAATGTTTATAGAGCACCGCATGTGTCTGGGTATCAGATGAAGGACGTAATGAACCTTCAACAGTGTTACCCTCAAAGTCTACGATCACCATTTTTTGAGGTGATAAATTTTCGTAAGGCACTCCACTGGGTTTAATAGCGAATACCCCCAAATTTCTATCGGCGGCACTTACATTACCAAAAGTAAAAAGTACCAATCCCAATTTAGGCAACTGCATATTTGCATCGTAGGCGGCTTGCTGTAAGGCTAAATATTTACTCATAAGGTGCTGGATAAAATTTTTGTTACTATTTTTTCAGATTCAATAAACTCGCCTAATTGCTGGTAGCGGCGATAACGTTTTTTATAGATGGCTACTTTTGTTTCATCAGGCTGATAGGTAGCATCAAAGCCTTGTCCCATTGCAATCATGGCATCTTCCACCTTGTTATAAATACCAGCTGCGGTGGCGGCAAACATTGCTGCACCAAGGGCGCAGGTTTGTTCAGATTTATGAATCCGGATTGGCATATCCATTACATCGGCCATCATTTGCATAATGAAAGGAGATTTTTTTGCTACCCCTCCAATACCAATTAATCCTTTTACCGGTACGCCTTCTTCTTCAAAACGATCTACAATTGCTTTGGCGCCAAAACAAGTTGCTTCTGCAATGGCCCTAAAAATTCTTGGTGCATCAGAACCTAAATTTAAGCCTGCAATTGCGCCCTTTAATAATTGATCTGCATCAGGCGTACGACGGCCATTTAACCAGTCCAATGCCAATTCGCTATTTTCATCTATTAAAATTTTAGCCGCTTCAGTACTTAATTCTGCAATGATATTATTGGTTATTTCTTCAATTAATTTATCTGCTGTTTCCTTATCGAGCAGGGTTGATTTTGGTATCATTTTAAGTACCGGCCAGGCAAGCACATTTTTAAACCAGGCATAGGCATCTCCAAAAGCAGATTGCCCCGCTTCCATACCCATCATCCCCGGAATAACTGAACCGGGTACCTGACCACAAATTCCTTTTATCAGTTTACCTTCCACTTCCTGCATTGGCGCCACCAGCATATCGCAGGTAGAAGTACCCATCACCTTACTTAAATGATAAGCTTCAATTTGGCCGCCAACCGCACCCATGTGGGCATCAAAGGCACCCACACCAATTATAACCCCTGTGCTGAGGCCTAATTTATTAGCCCAGGCTGCGGAAAGATTGCCTACTGATTCAGCTGAGGTATAGGTATCTGTAAATAATTTATCTGTGAATCCACTTAATAATGGATCTAATGCTGTAAAAAAATTATCAGGTGGTAATCCGTTATAAGCTGCACTCCATAGAGCTTTGTGCCCTGCACTGCAAACACCTCTTTTCATTTGTTTGGCATCTTTGCCACCGGCCAATAAAAACGGAATCCAATCACAGTGTTCTACCCAGCTAAAGGTTGCATTGCGCACGGCGGTATCTACTTTTAGTATGTGCAAAAGTTTTGCCCAAAACCATTCACTCGAATAAATACCACCAACAAATTGAAGGTAATTAATATCATAATTTTTAGCATGTTCATTAATTGCAGCTGCTTCCTTTGTAGCGGTATGGTCTTTCCATAAAACGAACATGGCGTTAGGGTTATTTTCAAAGCCCGGTAATAATGCCAGAGGTGTACCTGTTTCGTCAACAGCTACCGGAGTTGAACCGGTAGTATCAACGGATATGGCTTTTACTTTTGCTGCTATCGCTGCACCTGCCTGCTGCAGACAATTTTTGATGGTGTACTCCAGTCCTTCAATATAATCAAGCGGATGCTGGCGAAATTGGTTTAGGTTGGCATCGCAAAACAGACCGGCTTTCCAACGGGGATAATAAAAAACAGCGGAAGCAATTTCTGTTCCGTTAGCCGCATTTACAAGTATCGAGCGTACAGAATCTGTTCCATAATCCACTCCAATTACATATTGATCATTCATAATTGACAGGCAATAATTTAGGTAAATATATTATTATTTGTAAAAATGACAATTGTTTATTTTTTTTATTTAATAAGCTTTTAAAAAGAAAGTTGAAAAAGCCTTTCAATCAATGACTTAAGCGAGCATATTATATACCTGTTTTAGAAGCAAATTATTACCAAATTGGTACTTTCTGGGAATACCGGTGGCAATTTCAACAGTTTCAATGTCCGTTTTACTAATATGTTCGAGGTACATCATAAGTGCCCTCAGGCTATTGCCATGCGCAACTATCAAAATATTTTTATTATTATTTAATTGTGGTTCAATTTCCTTTTTATAATAAGGCACCACCCTGTTGTAGGTATCCATTAAACTTTCTCCATTGGGGGGTTTAACCGCAAAGCTCCTGCGCCACAAAAGCATTTGAGGCTCCCCATATTTGGCAAGTGTAGCTGCTTTATTGAGGCCTTGTAAATCACCGTAGTTTCTTTCATTGAGGGCCTTGTTGCAAAAAAAGCGCAAGGTTTTATCAGGCAAAATTTCCAGAATTAATTGTAAAGTATGGATAGCTCTTTTCAATACTGAAGTGTACGCAATATCAAAGTGCTCCTTCTTAATTAGTAAGCCTGCATTAGTGGCCTCTGCTATGCCTGCCTCACTTAAATCAATATCTGTTTCGCCCGTAAAGCGGTTTTGAAGATTCCAAACAGATTGGCCATGGCGAATAATAATAAGATTGGGCATGCGTAAAAATAGCACGAAAATATAGTATGTTTAAGTGCAATTAATACAATTAATATTCAAAATGAGGCCTTTTAAACCATCAATAAAGTGCTCTTTATTGTTTTTAGGATAAAGCAAACCACTAACATATTAAAAAATAAATGTATAAAAGGTAACAAAAAAGTAAAACTTTTACTGACCTGATACTTAAAGATAGCATCCCTTTTTTTTAAAGTTTCCACCGGAAATTTGATAAACGCATGGCTAACGTCTCAACAAAATGCTACACCCAACTGCGTTGCTGCAAAACCATTAATAATGTTACATGTTTAGTTAAACCAGGAATATAAAATTTTAATAAACACATTTTTTAAGATATACATGGTGCTTACCCTATTAAGCATTGTTTTAAGAATCATTAGCTAATTAATTGGTTCGTATTAATGGATGAATCATCAAAATTACTTTAATCCGGTACAATTTTAAATGGTTAAGTCCTTGTAAAATTTCCAATGCAATAATCGATTAAAATAATTTATTGACATCATTTTGGTAATTTGCAATAATAATCATGCCCGGCGGCTAATTGGCCTTCTTTTAAACCAATAATCAATTAATGTATAACATTGACTATTTATAAAGAAATTTAAAGCCGGACTTCAAAAAAAAATAAAAATTATGTGCGGAATAGTAGGATACACCGGCCCAAGAGAAGCATACCCCATTGTAATAAAGGGATTAAAAAGATTGGAATACCGTGGCTACGACAGCACAGGTGTTGCCTTGCTTAATGGCGGATTAAAAGTTTATAAAAAGAAAGGTCGCGTTGCGGAATTGGAAGAATGGATTGTAGGAAAAGACCTGCATTCCCACACCGGCATTGGCCATACCAGGTGGGCAACTCATGGCGAACCTAATGATAGAAATGCGCATCCGCATACCAGCCGAAGCGGTAAAATCGCCATGATTCATAACGGTATCATTGAAAATTATGCACAACTAAAAAAAGACCTTATCAATAAAGGCTACGTTTTTACAAGTGATACAGATACCGAGGTTCTGTTGAATTTTATTGAAGATATTAAAGAGAATAACCATTGTAACTTAGAAGAAGCCATCCGTATTGCACTAAAAAGAGTAACAGGAGCTTATTGTATTTTATTGGTGAGTGAAGAAGAACCCGATACCATTATTGCAGCAAGAAAAGGCAGTCCGCTTGTTATTGGCGTTGGTAAAGGCGAACATTTTTTAGGCAGTGATGCCTCTCCAATGCTGGAATTTACTAAAGAAGTGGTTTACGTAAATGATTACGAACTGGCCATTGTAAGGCCTAACGAATTGATACTTAAAAACCTTGGTAATGAAAAAATTACCCCTTTTGTAACCAAGCTTGATATGGAATTATCTGCTATAGAAAAAGGCGGATACGAACATTTTATGCTTAAGGAAATTTTTGAACAACCCAGCACTATTCATGATTGCTTACGGGGTAGGTTAGACGCTACTGCAGGCACCATCACCATGAGTGGCGTACAGGATAATATTGAGGCTTTTAAAACTGCCCAACGCATTATTATTGTCGCCTGTGGTACCAGTTGGCACGCCGGTTTAGTGGCAGAATATATAATTGAAGAATTGTGCAGAATTCCGGTTGAAGTGGAATATGCCTCTGAATTTCGTTACCGTAACCCGGTGATAAATAAGGGTGATATTATTATTGCCATCTCTCAAAGCGGTGAAACAGCAGATACACTCGTGGCCATTGAAAAAGCAAAGCAACAAGGCGCCATTATATTTGGAATTGTGAATGCAGTAGGTTCTTCTATTGCAAGAATAAGTCATGGCGGGGCATATACCCATGCAGGCTCCGAAATTGGAGTAGCCAGCACCAAGGCCTTTACCGGGCAGCTTGCGGTTTTAACCATGATGGCCTTAAAAATTGCCAAAGATAAAGGTACCATTGCAGCAGATCGTTACTCAAAATTATTGTTCGAACTGGAAGCAATTCCAGAAAAAGTTGAAGCTTTATTAAAAAATGCTGACGCCTTAAAAATTATAGCTGATAAATATAAAGGCGCTAATGATGCTCTATTTTTAGGCCGTGGGTATAATTTCCCAATTGCTTTGGAAGGGGCATTAAAACTAAAAGAAATAAGTTATATCCATGCGGAAGGCTACCCGGCTGCAGAAATGAAACATGGCCCCATCGCATTGGTAACGGAAATATTACCGGTGGTTTTTGTAGCTACTAAAGATGCCTATCACGAAAAAATTGTTAGTAACATCCAGGAAATAAAAGCGCGTAAAGGAAAAGTAATTGCCATTGTAACCGAAGGTGATGATGTAATACCTGCCCTGGCCGACGATGTATTTTTTGTGCCGCCGGCAGATGAAATTATGGCGCCGATGCTAAGTTGTATTCCACTGCAATTATTATCTTATTACGTAGGAATCGCTAAAGGAGTTGATGTAGATAAGCCCAGGAATTTAGCAAAAAGTGTAACTGTAGAATAGGGATTGTTTATAGTGTCATTACCATGTAAAATATGTTATAGAAAAACGGGTAATTGTAGGAACGGGCCGCGGCCTGTTCCTGCAGGTCAGATCAAAATAGTATTTTTTACAAAATTTAATCGGCCATTTTTTTTACACCGGTAAAATTATAATGGCATTTATTGTAGGAACAGGCCGCGGCCTGTTCCTACAGGACCTGTAAATAAATTTTCATAAAATCAAAAATAGACTGATAAAATTGCATAAAAAATTCCTTACCCTTTATTGATAACCTGATCAATGTAAACTATATCCGGAGGCTCTCAATGCTGATTTTCATTTAAATAAGTTGCCATTAATATGAATATTATAAAGAAACATGCTGTAAATAAATTAGGCTATAATTTTATTGAAGAATTATATATTCCAAAGGGTAAGGACGAATATCATTTACGCAATTTGCAAAATACAAATGAGGCCGTATACCGCAAATTAACCTCACAGGAAATTGAGGTATTGGTGCACAACCGCAATACTTCCGATAATTGGGATGTTATTTTTGTATCGCAATTTTTTAGTGCGCAACTGGTAAAAAATTGTAAGTTTTATGGATTGGTACGCATTGGAAATCTGGAGCACCTGTACCTGGAATTTCATAACCTGCGCATGCCCGTGGGTTTATACAACAGCACCATCATCAGTTGTGATATCGGCAATAATGTTTGTATAGATAACGTAAATTATTTAAGTCATTATATAATTGGTAACGATGTAATGATTGCCAATGTAAATGAAATAGCCACAACCGATAAAGCAAAATTTGGTAATGGTATTATTACCGACGGAGAAGAGGAAGACCTTCGGGTATGGATGGAATTGTGTAATGAAAATGGCGGAAGAAAAGTTATTCCTTTTGATGGCATGCTTCCCGGCGATGCTTATTTATGGAGCAAATACCGAACTGATGAACCCTTACTAAATAAATTTAAAGAATTTACGCAGCAAAAATTTGATAGCCAGAGAGGCCATTATGGTAAAATTGGTGATCGTACAGTAATTAAAAATTGCCGGATAATAAAAGATGTTTTAATTGGCACGGATGCTTATTTAAAAGGCGCAAATAAATTAAAAAACCTAACCATTAACAGTGATGAAGACCGCACCTCACAAATTGGAGAAGGCTGTGAAATGGTAAACGGAATTGTTGGTTACGGATGCCGCATATTTTACGGTGTAAAAGCAGTTAGGTTTGTTATGGCCTCTCACTCGCAACTTAAATATGGTGCCAGGTTATTAAATTCTTACCTTGGTAATAACTCTACAATTTCCTGTTGTGAGGTATTAAATTCCTTAATTTTTCCGGCACATGAACAACATCATAACAATAGCTTTTTATGCGCTTCAATGGTTATGGGACAAAGCAATATTGCAGCAGGCGCTACTATTGGCAGCAACCACAATAGCAGGAGTCCGGATGGCGAAATTATTGCTGGCAGGGGTTTTTGGCCCGGCTTATGTGTAAGTTTAAAACACAATTCTAAATTTGCTTCCTTTACTATTTTAGCAAAAGGAGATTATCCGTCAGAACTAAATATACCGATACCATTTTGTTTAGTGAGCAATGATATCAGCAATGATAAACTGGTTGTAATGCCCGGTTATTGGTTTATGTACAATATGTATGCCCTGCAACGCAATGCATGGAAATATGATGCAAGAGATAAAAGAACCGATAAAATTCAGCACCTGGAATATGATTATTTAGCGCCCGATACCATCAATGAGCTGTTTGATTCCCTTCAATTATTAACTGCGCTTCAACCAAACGAAATGGGTATTGCACAAACTACAGGATGGGAGCATACCGGCAGAAAAACTGAAATTATTAAGGTTCCACAATCGATAGTTTTATTTAAAGAGTTGATCATTTATTATGGTACCCTTCAATTACTGGAACATTTTAGTACAAATAAATTTAGCAACTTTGAGGATTTTAAAAAAACTTTAAGCGCAAAGGTTCAAAGAAGCCAATGGCAGAATATTGGTGGACAATTAATTCAGGAAACAGAAGTTGAAAACTTAAAAAGAAATATCAAATCGAATAAAATAAAAGGCTGGCAAGGGGTACATGATTTTTATATTACAGAAGGCACCAATTATAAAAGGGATAAATTATTTCATGCCTATACCAGTCTGTTAGAAATTTTATCCATAACACCGAGGCAATTTAATGCTGCCCTGTTTACCAATTTATTGCAGCAGGCAGTAACAACAAAAACATGGATGTGCAAGGGCATTTATAATTCGAGGGCTAAAGATTACAGTAATCCCTTCAGACAAATGGTATACGATACAACAGAAGAGATGAATAAAGTAGTAGGAAGCCTTGAACACAATGCTTTTATTCAACAAGAAACCGCTGCTTTGGATGATTTTAAAACGCAGATCAAAGCTGTTACAAAAAAACTAAAACCATAAATTAATTACGTGAAGAAATTTTTAATTGCTGCCATTTTATTGGTCCTTTCTACAAGTGTTTTTAGCCAAAGCATCGCTGAAATGAGAAAAGTGTTAGACACCACATCAGACCCTGTTGGTTATGTTAAATATCGTTTGAAGAAAAAGTATAAAATAGATACCATTGGTGTTATGAGCAGTACTTCCTTTATTGGTTTAGCGGATAGCCTCGCCTATAAAGGCAAGCTAGGCAAAGTTTATGGCCCCTGGAAAGGAGCAAATTACTTAATTAAAATATTAGCCAAAGTGCCCAATACTTTTTATCATGTAAGTCATATTTTATTGGATACCGTGCTGTTTAAAAGAAATTTTGCAGATTCGCTTTCCACCAGAATTATTACTAAAATTAAATCGGGGGCAAGTAGTTTTGAAGATATGGCAACCACCTATAGTGCTGATCGTGCCTCCTTAAGAAAGGGCGGAGATTTAGGCTGGTTTGTACGCGGCGCCATGTTACCTCAACTTGATGAAGCAATCTCTAAACATAAAAAAGGAGATGTTTTTAAAGTGTGGACACCTGGGGGATTACATATTGTAACCATTAACGACAATCCGAAACAAGATAACGGATACGCCTTATTTTTAAGAGTGATTCTTTAAACAACAGGATATTATTTAAATAAAAGATTGATTGTTTATGCGTATTGCAAAACACTTTTTGAATAATTTTTAAAGTACTGTACCCCAGCTGTTTTATTTTCATCAGAAGGGATAGCCTACATTAGTATTTTTCAAAAACATCTTCGCAGGCTGTACGCAGACAGGCTCGTTGAAGTACATTGACAGGAAGGATAAAAAATTAGCAAAGATAAAACCATCCTATTAATCCAGCTATCCAATAAATCATAATTCAGACAATTTTTAGTAGACATTGCACAGCGTCTTGTAAAGAGATATTGACAGGCAGCAACAAAAAATCAGCATTAATAAAATCATCCTATTAATACACCCATCCAATAAATTCTAGTTCAGACAGTATTTAATAGTCATTTCACAGCGGCTTGTTAAGAGATGTCGACAGGTACCATAAAAAAATCAGTATCGATAAAACATTCCTATTAATCCAACCATCCTATAAATCATAATTCACACAATATTTACCAGGCTTTGCAAGAAAATAGGCAATGCCAATCCAATTTTACTGCAGTACAATCCCTTAATTTTTACAAATAAAAATTTACATCATAAAAACGCATCAATCGAATACAAAGCATTAATTTAATATTTTGAGCGTCATTATTATTGCATTTTCTTTCAGACACTAATTAATATCCTTGCCGGATTTTAGCTTTTCTATAATTTGGCCTGTAACTTCCTTACTATCTGCATCCGATGCCTGCATCATTGCTGCATTGGCATATTTTAGAGCTTGTTTAAAATCACCTTCGCTGCTAAAAGCCCTTGCCATGCCCATATTGGTGGTATACTGGTTTGGAAATTTTTTATAATTAGTTTTAAAAATTACAGCCGCTTCTTTCACTTTTTTTAGGGCCAATAATTCACTGGCATAATTATTAATTTGAAATGCGTCGCCTACAACGATGGCTTCCTTCATCAAGGCATCGGCCTCTGCATTTTTACCCAGCATATTTACTATTTTAGCTTTGGTAGCAAGGGTATTAAAGGTTTTCTCTCCAATATATTTACCATTAATAGCAAATTCTGCCCACTGAGCAGCTTCTTCCAAATTAGTATTATTTAATACGCACCAATTGGCAGCCTGCATGTATGCAGCAGCAGTAAAACCTTTAGGGCTGCGCAATTCATCTCTAAAAATTTCCAGTTGCGTATTGGTTACTTCGGCCTCCACCTTAAAAGAAAATTGCCATTTTTCCCATAATAAAGCAACAGTCGCAGTATTGGCTGTCTGGTTTAAAAATTCAAATTTTAACCATTCTACCGGTTGATCATTTACTTGCTGTTTTACCGTTAAACGCAAAGCATCTTCCTTTTCGTTATAAAAAAAACTACCCCAGGAACTACTATTTTTTGAAAAAATTAATATTGAAGATTCTTTTCCGACGGCAATAAAAAAACCATATTTTCCTGCCGGTAAATCCTTTCCGTCTACCTTAACATTTCTACTGAAAGTAATGGTAGTATTTTCATTGGCGCCAGCCCTCCAGGGAGCTGCTTTACTCGAACCAAAACCAAGATAGTTAAAACCAAAAGGCACCAGCGTTCCCCATATTTTCCCTTCCCTTCCTTTAACACCGGGACGGCTATAGTCGATAGTTACTGTTGTTAAACCAATTTGCTCCTGTACGACCGCTCTTTTATTTCCGCCATTTGGAGTGGTTGTTAATTGGGCATCCGCAAGTTGGACACAAAAAAATAGTATCGCTATAGAAAGAAAATAATATTTCATAAATTATATTTTTTTTAAATGTACGCATGCTATTTTACAATAGCAATACCTGAAATTGCTTTATTTATTTAATATTTGATTGATTAAATTCAATGTAATATTCTATTAACATGAACAAATAGCCTTTTGTTTGGTTGTATAAATACCCTCCTAATTAAATAAATAATTGCATTTTATTCAATTAAAATATATTTTTATTATATATAATTTTTCGTTTATAATAAGAATTCATTTTTCATTATCAACCTTTATAAAATTATTAACCTGCTTATTTCTTTTATACATTAAATTTTGACATATGAATCGTAAAAAATTTCTCCGCAATTCAAGCCTTACACTTGTAGGTTTGGCTTTAATTAACAATTCTATTTTGGCACATTTTTTACAGGATCCGTCATGGAAAATTAAAATGCTTAACGAATCCATCGGTGTTTTTACAGAAAAAGGGGGTACTATATTATTTCTTATCTCTTCAGATGGAATTGTTGTGGTAGACGCTCAATTTCCCGAGCAATCTCAACACCTGATAGCAGAATTAAAAAAGAGGAGTACCCAGCCTTTCAAGTTACTAATTAATACACACCACCACAGCGACCATACTGCAGGCAATATTGTTTATAAAGATTTGGTACCGCATGTACTGGCCCACCAAAATTCTAAGATCAACCAGGAAAAAGTAGCAAAAGATAAAAAAATTGAAGAGCAGCAATTATATCCCGATCAGACTTATACCACCACAATCTGCCAAACTATTGATATGGAGGATATTTGTTTACACTATTTCGGTGCCGGGCATACCAATGGCGATAGTTTTGTTCAATTTAAAAAAGCCAATATAGTGCATGTTGGCGATTTGGTTTTTAACAGACGCCATCCTTTTGTAGACAGATCTGCAGGTGCAAATATTGGCAATTGGGTTAAAGTATTGGATAAGGCACTTATAACCTTTAACGATAAAACAGTATTTATTTGTGGTCATGCCTTAGATGGATATGATATTGTGTTGAATAAAGAAGATATCAGGGCATTCAGGAATTATTTAAGCAAACTTCTGACGTTTGTAAAAGATGAAATAAAAGCAGGTAAAACGAAGGATGAAATTATAAAAGCTACCACCATACCAGGTGCGCCGGAGTGGAAAGGTGATGGTATTGAACGCCCGCTCACCGCAGCTTACGAAGAACTGACGATGGTTGGATAAAATGATGTAATAAATTATTTTAATATTCGATGGTGAATTACTTGGCGCTTGCCATTAATTTTTCAAGCACATAATATACAATCGGACAAAAAGAAGAATTTTTTAAGGTAAGAGGTTGCCTTTTTAATATAACATCTTCATCTGTATAAGGAAAACGCCCGCAATCTGATGGACGTACATCATAAATACCACAATAATTATCTTCTCCCAAAAAGGGACAGGGAGCGGTACGCATTACATAATCGCCGTCAGCATCTACCCTTAAGTAGGTATTTATTAAATCGCCTTCCTTCATTTTTAAATGTTTGGCAATTCTTTTAATATCAGGTGTTTTTAAACGGGGTGAATACCCTTTGCAGCAATTGCCGCATTTTAAACAATCGATCTTACTAAATGCTTCCTCATTTAGTTCAGGCAATGCTTTTAACACCGTGTTTTTATCGGCTCTGTGCAAATAATTCTTATATAATTTCTGTCTGTCGCCCGATTTTTTCTCCCAGGCTCTTAAAAGTTCTTCGCTCATGATTGCATTTTTGCAGACTTGTTAAGGATAAAATAACTATTTATTCCCCACTTTTCCACAGCTGCAAAGTAACGAACATATTAGCATCTAAACTTGTTGTGTTTAATGTAATTTTGTGCTCATTAAAAGCATATTTGATACGAAATGGAAAAGTGGCCGCAGATTTAAAAATTACACCGGTATTTTAATTAATCTAACTCAAAAACCTATAGATTTTAAAAGGTAGAATAAACTATAATCTTTAACAACAATAAAATTAAAAAATATAAATTTAATACCACACTCCAATTTCTTACAGTAAAAAACAAACCTTTATCTATTTTAAATAAGGAATAAAATTTATGAATATTTTCGAGAAGCAACAAAATGAGTTTTCGCACAGGCATATCGGTCCAACTGAACAAGAAAAAGAAGCCATGCTGGCTGCAATTGGCAGTAATACGCTAGAAGAACTTATCAGCAAAACCATACCCGATGCTATAAGGATAAAAACAGACCTTGAAGTACCTGCAGCCATCAGCGAATTTGAATACTTAAGTGAATTAAAGAAAGTAGCGGCTAAAAACAAGGTTTTTAAAAGTTATATTGGTCAGGGTTATTATGATACCATTACCCCCTCTGTTATTCTTAGAAACCTGTTTGAAAATCCGGGCTGGTATACCCAATACACACCCTACCAGGCAGAAATTGCACAAGGACGCTTAGAAAGTCTGTTGAATTTTCAAACGATGGTTTGCGATTTAACCGCATTACCAGTTGCCAATGCCAGCTTGCTGGATGAAGGCACCGCTGCAGCTGAAGGTATGGCCATGCTTTTTAACCACAAAAATAAAAACCACGACCATATTACGGCACCTAAATTTTTTGTTGATGAAAAAATATTTGCACAAACAAGAGAGGTTTTAATAACAAGGGCTGAACCTATTGGTATTGAATTGGTGTTTGGTAGTTTTAAAAATGCAAGCTTCGATGAATTATATTTTGGTGCCATTGTTCAATATCCGGATTGTGACGGCGCTGTAATCGATTACCGTAAGTTTATTGAAAAAGTTCATACTGCCAATGCAATGGTAATTATGGCCACTGATCTTTTAGCCCTTACCTTATTAACTCCTCCGGGCGAATTAGGTGCTGATGTTGCCATTGGATCTTCTCAACGTTTTGGAGTACCAATGGGTTTTGGCGGACCACATGCGGCTTTTTTTGCTACGAAAGATGAATTTAAGAGAACCATTCCGGGAAGAATTATTGGTGTTAGTATTGATGCCCAAAACAACCGTTGCTTAAGAATGGCTTTACAAACCAGAGAGCAACATATACGGCGCGAGAAGGCCACCAGTAATATTTGTACCGCACAGGCACTACTTAGTAATATGGCTGCTATGTATGCAGTTTACCATGGCGCACAAGGAATCACCACCATTGCCAAAAGAGTAAGCATACTAACCCAAACTTTAAGCGATGAATTAAATGAAATGGGTTTTACCAACGTAAATAAATTTTATTTTGACACCATAAAAGTTAGTGTACCTGATGCAGCAATGATTATAAAATTAGCGGCAGCGCAGGAAATGAATTTTCATTTAATTGATGATAAGCATATTGGAATTTCTATAGATGAAACCAGTTCGCAAAAAGATATTGTAAACATATTACACGTATTTGCAGCTTCTATTAGTAAGGATACTGCGGTGGCAACTTTTGATGCAGATGCCTTATTGCAAAATATTCCATCCAACTTAACCAGAACCTCCGACTTTTTATTGCACCCTGTATTTAATACGCACCATAGCGAAAGCCAAATGATGCGCTACATTAAATTTTTAGAAAATAAAGATCTTAGTCTGAACACTTCCATGATAAGTTTAGGCAGTTGCACCATGAAATTAAATGCTGCCAGCGAATTAATACCGGTAAGCTGGCCGGAATTTAGCAGGCTGCATCCATTTGCACCCGCTTATCAAACCGAAGGGTATTTACAGATAATTGCCGAACTGGAAAATTATTTATGTAAGATAACAGGTTTTGCTGCAACTTCTATTCAACCCAATAGTGGTGCTCAGGGCGAGTATGCCGGGTTATTAACTATCAGGGCTTATCATGCTTCCAGGGGCGATCAGCATCGCAACATAGTTTTAATACCTATAAGTGCCCACGGTACCAATCCTGCCAGTGCAGTTATGGCCGGCATGAAGGTAGTGGTTACCAAATGCGATGATGCAGGTAATATTGACATTGCAGATCTTAAAGAAAAAGCAGCGATTCATAAAGACGATCTTGCTGCGCTGATGGTAACCTATCCATCAACGCATGGTGTTTTTGAAGAAAGTATCATTGAAATTTGTAACACCATCCATGAATATGGCGGTCAAGTTTATATGGATGGTGCTAATATGAATGCCCAGGTTGGCCTTACAAGTCCGGGTATGATTGGCGCTGATGTATGCCATTTAAATTTACATAAAACTTTTGCCATACCACATGGCGGCGGCGGCCCCGGTGTTGGACCAATTTGTGTTGCCAAACAATTGGTACCTTTCTTACCTGGTCATATCAAAATAGACAATCCAACAACTAATACGCATGCGGTAAGCGCAGCCCCATATGGCAGCGCAAGTATTTTGCTGATAAGTTACGCTTATATAAAAATGTTGGGTGCAAATGGCATTCGTAATGCAACGGAATATGCCATTTTAAATGCCAACTATATGAAGACAAGGCTGGAGAAATATTATAAAATTTTATACACCGGTAAAAACGGCACTGCAGCGCATGAGTTTATTGTTGACCTACGTCCGTTTAAAACCAGTGCCGGTATTGAGGCAGAAGATGTTGCCAAGCGATTGATGGATTATGGTTTTCATGCTCCTACCCTTTCTTTTCCGGTGGCAGGCACCTTAATGATTGAGCCTACAGAAAGTGAAGACAAAGCAGAACTGGATCGTTTTTGTGATGCGCTTATTGGTATTTATGCTGAAATAAAAGCAATTGAAGAAGGTAAAGCAGATTTAAAAGACAACCTTTTAAAGAATGCGCCCCATACTTTGGCTACTATATGTGCCAACGATTGGACAAAACCTTACAGCAGGGAAACCGCAGCATTTCCACTTGCTTATGTAAAAGATAACAAGTTCTGGCCTTCGGTAAGCAGGGTAAATAATACATTTGGCGATAGAAATTTAGTATGCACCTGTGAGCCAACTGAGGCTTACGCATAAAAAATATCAGGTACAAAAAAAGTCCAACTTTAAAAGGTTGGACTTTTTTTATTAATTATTTTTAAACCTTCTGACTAATTTATTCAATTAATACTGGAATAAGTTTGGTTAGTCAGGCACTTAAAAAACTATTTTAAACTACCGGAACTTGCTTTGGCAAAGTAAGGCGGTTAAATTCTGCTCCGCTAAAAATTTTTGCCAATTTATTATCGTGTGATTGTTTCCATTCTGTAATATTGGTTTCAGACACGATGCGCCAAAAGTTTTTTGACTTCAGGTCTTCATAATCCGGTGACTGAACGAAGATGCCAAGAATGGTATTTCTTTTTTTAAATTCAATCTTCACAGCATTTTTTGCAAGATGCCCTCCTTCAATAAATTTCGCAATTACTTCATTTATCATAATAAAAATTTTTGCAAATGTAGTCTTTTTTTAGGGTATTTTTGAAGCTAATATTAATGGTCATTTATATGTTAATATATTATATATATAATTTATATATAAGGATAGGTTTAACTTTACCACAACCAAGGTGTTGGATATGGTTTAATTTTAGCTTTTATTTAGCAATTTAAAATGTTAAACCTTTCGTACATTCATCCTAAATCTCTAAAATGGCTTTTTAGAGCATTTAATATTTTGTATAAAACTGAAACCCAAAACTCTCCTGCATGAAAATTACAACATTCCTTCACCACCAATGGTATAGTTTTTTTAGAGCCCGCAATGCCAATAAGAGTTTGGTAATTCAAATAATACTCGGCATTTTCTTTTTACTTATTTTTTTAGAAATTGCAGGTCTTGGTATATTACTTCCATTATTATTAAAGAACAATATGCCCGGTAAGGATCCGGTTGCAGTATTTTGCTCCTATATAATTTACTATTTTTTGGTTGGGCTTTTATGTAGATTTCAATTGCAGGAACTGCCATCGCTAAGTATACAACCCTATCTTACCCAAAATATAAAACGCAGCACCATGCTACGTTTTTTAAATTTGCGCTCACTAATACATATCATTAATTTTTTACCAATTTTTGTATTTGTTCCTTTTAGCATTGTAGTATTAGCACCTCAGTTTGGTGTGTGGGCAGCTGTTGCCTTTGTTATTGCCATGCTTTCGCTGGTTGTGAATAACCACTTTTTTAATATGTTCATTAAAAGAAAATCCATCAACAGCGCCTGGTGGCTTATTGGCATTTTATTAATCATCGCGGCGTTAAAGGGGTTCGACTATTTACATATTGTCTCCTTCGAAAAAACATCAGCTCAATTATTTATAGGTTTACTGAACCATCCCTGGCTTGCCATACTCCCTTTAATTATTGCGGTGATAACCTTTACGGTTAATAATAATTACCTGCGAAGCCATTTATATATTGAGGAATTAAGCAGTAATAAAGTTTTGAAATTGAGTAAAAATTATAGCTTTTTAAATAAATACGGTGATATCGGAGAAATGATAGCACTCGATTTAAAACTGCTCTTTCGAAACAAGCGGCCTAAATCGCTCCTGATACTTTCAGGAATAATTTTATTATATGGATTTATATTTTATCCCAAATATTTACAGACGGGTAATTTTACGATGGTATTTTTATTTGCACTAATAATAACCGGCCTTTTTATAAGCAATTACGGTCAGTTTTTATTTGCCTGGCAAAGCAATCATTTTGATGGAATAATGACTTACAATATAAACAGGAAGCAATATATTAAAGCTAAATTTTTATTGTTTTTAATGGTTTGTTCCTTACAATTTTTACTGGCCTGTTTGTATGGGTTGATGGGTTGGCAGCTATTACCAATTCAGCTGGCTGCATTTCTATACAGTGTTGGGGTAAACTCTTTTATAACTATTTATGCTGCTACATTCAATTACAAATACCTTAACCTCAGCAAGGCATCCAGCATGAATTTTCAAGGCGTTGGCGCGGTGCAATGGCTGCAATCTTTGTTGGGTTCAGCAATACCTGTACTAATATTTTATCTGCTAAATAGGTTTGCCGGCTTTTGGGTTGCCATTATTAGCATAAGTACAATAGGTATACTGGGACTTGCTTTTAATGACCTAATACTTAATTGGTTAACGAACGAATTTAATACCCGTAAATATAAAATATTAGAAGGCTTTAGAGATCGGTAAAGCTTAACCTTGTAACCCTCCCAAATTTATAATCCGTCATTTTATACAAATAAAATAAATTAACTGAAGTATGATTACCATAAAAGATTTAAAGAAAAGTTACAAAGGTGTTGTTGCTGTTGATATTGAAAACTTGCAAATAAATGCAGGCGAAGTAATTGGACTGGTAGGAAATAATGGTGCAGGTAAAACAACATTTTTTCGTTTAATACTCGATTTGATCCGTGCCAACGGTGGGGAAATTTTATCAAAAGAGAAACTGGTTACCGCCACTGAAGATTGGAAAACCTATACTGCCGCCTACATTGATGAAAGCTTTTTGATAGATTACCTTACACCTGAAGAATATTTTTATTTTGTTGGAAAAATAAACCAGATTACCGGGGCCGATGTAGATGATTTTTTAAAAGGGTACAGCGAATTTTTTGATGGCTCCATTTTACAAAAAGGAAAATTTATTCGTGATTTCAGCAAGGGCAATCAATTTAAAATCGGCATTGCAGCAGCCTTACTTACCAAACCGGAAATATTAATTTTAGACGAACCTTTTGCCAACCTCGACCCAACCTCGCAATTGCGTTTAGTAGATATGATTAAGGAACTAGCGGCCAAAGACAAACTTTGCATTTTGGTAAGCAGCCACGATATTAGCCAGGTTTCGGAGGTTAGCAGTCGTATTTTGTTAATGGAAAAAGGTAAAATAATAAAAGACATTGAGGGAGGTGCTGCAGCTTACGAACAAATGGTAGATTATTTTAAAGTAAAATAGCCTCAAATAAAGAACAAATTGCATTATTTGCAATTTTTATATTGATTTAAAAGTAAAAACATATATTTGCTCCTTAATTTAATACAATACAATTTTAAAAAATGGACAAAACACTAGGCACCGTAAAGTTTTTCAATTCTGAAAAAGGATTCGGTTTTATCAAGCATGATGATTCTAACAAAGAAACTTTCGTACATGTTAGCGGATTAATTAATGACATCAAAGAAGGCGATCGCGTTGAATTCGATTTGCAGGAAGGTAAAAAAGGTTTAAATGCCGTTAACGTTAAACTGATCTAATAGAATTCTGATCTTTGTTAATAAAAGGTATTGGGCTGCTAATTTTTTAGCAGCCCTTTTTTTATGCCTGTTTCTTATGCTTTATAAAAATCCCGGGTTTTGTGGGTTGTATGTTGGCCAGGTTTATAAAAAATCATATTAAGGATAATTACCATGTAATTAAATGCTAAATATTGTCAACGAACCTTATTCTAACTATTTTGTATTTAAGTTTGTAAAAAAATAAAATAATTAAATGAAAAATTTATTCCTTTTAACCTTCACTTGTCTTTCTTTAACCACATTTGCACAATCGCCTACTGGTAAAATTGTAATTAAAAAAGGTCAGCATTTTCAAATAGAATCAAAAGCAGATGGCAATGTATCTCAGGAAATGATGGGACAAAGTATGGCTATGACCCTTGGAACCAATACAAAAATGACGGCTGAAGTAAAAGATTTTAAAGAAAACAATTACACCATCACACAAAAAATTACCAATATAAAATCATCTTTTAGCGGAATGGGGCAGGATAAAACCTTTGACAGTGATAAAAAAGAAGATATGAATAGCGAAGCCGGTGCTATATATAAAGACAAGATCAATGTGGCAAAAGATATAGTGGTTACAAATGATGGCAGAACAATAACTGCAATTGATACCGCAAACAAGGCAAGCGATACTAACCCAATGTCGGCCATGATGGACATGATGGGCGGCGGACAGGATAATGCCGGAGCAGCACTATTTTTGGTAATTCCGGCAGGGAAAAAAATTGGCGATAAATGGCAGGACAGCACCATTAGTGAGGGCATTAAGTTGGTTAAAACCTATACCTTAAATTCAATTGTTAATAAAGAAGCTGCAATAACCATAAATAGTGTAATGGATATTAATAAAACCATGCAATTACAAGGTATGGAAATGAAAACAGCGATGACGAGCAAAATTGCAAGTACCGTTTTGGTAGATATCATTAGCAATATTCAAAAAGAAAATAAATCTACCACCGATGTTACCGGCACCATCGATGTTATGGGGCAAACAGTTCCTGTTACCTCCAAAATTATTACCGTTACAACGGTAAAGGCAATTTAACAGGATGCTTAATATAATTATGTAAAACGCTGATTTTATCAGCGTTTTTTTTGTTCCTAAGCTTTCCGGGCGTATTTTCTAATTTTTCCGTTACCCGTATTTTGAAGTTTTTTTTATTTTGACCTTTAAGCTTTTTGCCGCTTTTATATTTTAAGATGCAGGCATTTTCTACGTTTTGTAATCCTATTTTTTCATTCATTAATGTACAGTTTTTATTAATTTGCAATGTTGACTTTTTGTCGTTTTATGAATTTCTACCTACAAGTTTTTTTATTTTGTTCTTTAATAATGTAACAATTTTCACGTTGCCACAGCAATAATAATCCCTGATATTTACCTGTATGTTTTAAATTTATTCGAATTAACAAGTAGTAAATAGTATACCCGCACTCAAATGATGTATACCGCATAACTTATAACGCTTTACATAACTTTACATTTCTATGCTAAACGCAACCATCGATCTTTATAAAAGGGCTTATGAGGGATTGCCGCGGAAAATGTGGTTGCTATCATTTGTAATGCTAATTAACCGCAGTGGATCAATGGTATTGGCCTTTATGACATTGTACTGTCACCACATTGGGTTTTCCATGTTGCAAGGTGGTTTTGTAGTGGCTATTTACGGAATGGGTTCCCTGGTGGGCGCATTTGCGGGCGGTAAAATCAGCGATCGGTTTGGTTTTTATTATACTCAATTTTTCTCACTTTTTATTGGGGGCATATTGTTTATGGTACTGGGCAAAATGACGACCTATGAAGCTATTTGCATCGCCACCTTCTTTTTAAGTATGGTAAACGAAGCCTTCAGACCAGCTAATGCAACTGCTATTGCCTTTTATAGTTTACCTCAAAACAGAACACAATCCTTTTCACTGGTTAGGCTCGCCATAAATATTGGCTGGGGTATTGGAAGCGCCCTGGGAGGCTTACTGGCATCTATCAATTATCATTTATTATTTTGGGTAGATGGGTGTACCAATATTTTTGCAGCTTTTTTATTATTGTCCATCCTGCCAGGAATACCCCTGGCACAGCAAATACGAAATACAAAAACAAAGCTTTCGGAAGCCATTGCGGTAACATCAGCCTATAAGGATAAGATATTTATAGCATTTTTGATACTTCAATTTTTATTTGCAATTTGTTTTTTTCAGCTGTTTACAACAGTACCCTTATATTTTAAAGAAGGCTTGCAAATGAACGAGTTTTCTATTGGCATTGTAATGGCACTTAATGGCTTGCTGATAGCCCTGGTAGAAATGGTAATTGTTTTTAAGCTGGAAGGCCGCAAACCATACCTGTTGCTGATGAGTTATGGCGCTATCCTAATGGCGATTGCCTTTTTAGTCTTAAATCTTCCGGTGTTCAATGGATTTGGTCTTGCGGTAATTTTTATACTGATAGTAACTGCAGCAGAAATGATTGCAATGCCCTTTATGAACAGCTTTTATATCGGCAGAAGTACAGCAGCAAATCGTGGACAATATGCTGCGCTTTACGTGATGGCCTGGAGTGCGGCCCAAGTAATAGGAAGCAGCACGGGTACCCAAATTGTTGAGGCTACAGGATTCTTTAACCTTTGGTTTATAGTGGCTGCTTTGGGAATAATTGGATCTTTAGGATATAGGTTGCTGCATAAAAAAAACAGCCTCAATAAAATGGCTATCGGAAGATAAAATAACATCCCGATTAAAAAAATTTTGAATCATAAACTGTCAGCAAATCAAAAATCGGTTTAAAGGGTATAGCTCAATCAAAATCTACAGCTTGAATTTTAATCAGGCATCAACATCCATATAATTTTTGCTTATAAATGCAGATCATAAATTTCTGCAATAAATGGCCTGAAACCGAAGATTTTAACTAATACTGTTGCTATAATTTCAAGGGGATTAATTTTAAAAATTAGGTTTCTACCTATTGATTTCGTCAACCAAGGCATCAAAAACAACCTTGAAATTAGTTGGCGGTATTGTTAATTTTCTTTTGATGGTATCCAACCAGGCCCCATCTACAGTTATGATGGCCGCCAGCACAGTTTCATTTTTCCAGATCTCATGCACCATTGTCCAACGACTAAAATCGGGCGTAGTTTTAGTTACCCGCAGGTTAATTTTAACGGCATCACCAAATTGTAATTCGCGTTTAAAAACACATTCCTCTCTAAAAAGAATTGGTCCGATATTGTTTACCATCAACACCGTAGGATCAAGACCGTTTTCCGACATAAATGCAACCCTGCAGTAGGCGCCAAAATCATAATAGGCAGAATGTCGCAGGTGGAAATTAGGATTTAAATCACTCCAGCGGATATCGATCGATTTAAAATATTCCATCTTGTAATTTATTGTAGGCTGTAAAAATAATTCAACAACAGGAACTTAAAAAAATGACTGAAATACATAAAGAAAAAATATATCATTGCAAAGCCTTTAAAATAACCGGCACCAGCGCTTTTGTCCATATAGCATATTGACTGCCGGATGGATGCAGCCCGTCGGAAGCAATTAAAGAATTGTCATTTCCCGCAAGGCGGGAGAAGGCGGTAACATCTAAGTAATTGGTACCAACACTATCGGATATATGCTTGTTGATGGCATTAAATTCATCGATGTCTTTAGCAATTGATTGCCTGTCACTACCATTAGCAAATGGTGTAACGCTGTAGTCCGGTATAGATAAAACCACTACCCTTTTTTTGCGGTTACCCGCATAGGCAATTGATTTTTTTAACAGGATAAGAAACTGATCAGCATATTCCTTTTGAGGCTGGTGCTGGTATTGATTATTTACCCCAATTAACAAGGTTACAATATCATAAGTTGATTTGGTGGGTGCGGCATTTAACAACGAACTCAGGAGGTTATCTGTGGTCCAACCCGTTTGTGCTATAATTTCTGCGTCCCCCATTTTAATACCAAATTGTTGCAACATTTTAACGGTTTGCACCGGAAACCGATCTGCTATTTCCACCGATTGTCCGATGGTATAACTATCGCCCAGGGCCAGATAGGTTCTTTTAGTGGTGGTATCGTTTTTAATTGTAGTGGTATCCATAACAGGAGTTGGTATTGTAATAACTATGGGTGCTTTTATTATATCTGCGTTTTTACTGCAGGATACAATTGTTAAGCAAGTTATTATAAATATCGACAATGATTTAAACATATTTTCACTAACGAAATAAGGTATGTAAAGGTTTTGGACTGCAATAAAAAAGCCCCTTAAAAAGAGGCTTCAATAATTTTTATCCTTATTTATTTATACAAAATTTTATAATATTCGTCAGCCATTCTATTGCTGTCAAATTGCACCTGTACATCGCTCATACCATTTTTCATAATATGCCGCCAGGTATCTTTCTCTTCATAATAAAGGGGTAGAATTTTCTTCTCTAAAATATCATACAACTGGTTAAGGTCGTACTCATCCTGCTCGTGCACATTAATGTTTTCATAATCAATCGGAGGCACTACAAAACCATTGTTACCATCATTAATAAATTCGCAGATCCAACCATCATTGGTACTAAAATTTACTGCACCGTTCATTGCTGCACTCATACCACTTGTACCACTTGCTTCCCGCGGAACGCGGGGATTATTTAACCATACATCTGCAGCTTGTTTTAGTCTTTTGCTAAGTGCCAGCTCGTAACCAATACATACGGCTACATTTTTAAACTGCTTACTTAAATGCACCAGGTGGTTAAAATCATTAATGGCAGGATAATCCAATGGGTAGGGTTTACCCGCCCAGATAATTTGTACAGGGTGTTTGGTATTACTTAACAATGCTTCAAAACGTTTATAATCACGCGTAAGCAATTCGGCTCTTTTATAACCTGCAAACCTGCGCGCCCAAACAATGGTTAAAACATCAGGATTCATTAATTTACCTGTCTGATCTGCCACAATATCAAGGGCCCGCTTTTTCAAAAATCTTTTACGGTCATCAAACCAGCTATCATTGTCTTCAGCCTTGGCTTTGTATAATTGTTTATCAGCCCAGTAGCTCCAGTTTTGTGCATTGGTAATGGCTTTTATCTCGCAGATACCCTTGTACTTTCCCCACATTTTTCTGCTAACTTCCCCATGTAATTGCGATACCCCATTGGCCAATTTTGCAAAACGCAGTGCAGCTAAAGAATGGTTAAAAAGATCGTCTGTAATACCGGTTATTTGTCGCACTTCTTCTAATGGCATACCACAGAAATAACTCATTTTTTGGCATAGATAAAGATCATGTTTTTCATTACCTGCTTCTTCGGGAGTATGGGTTGTAAAAACCAATCGCTTCTTAACTTCTTCTACATTACCAAATTTTCGGTGCAGGTAAAAAGCTGCACTAATACCATGGGCTTCATTAAGATGATACAGTTCGGGATTGAAATTTATTTCATCCATCAATTTTGCACCGCCAATACCCAACAAAATAAACTGCGCTACTTTTGTAGCCACATTGCCATCATATAAACGATGGGTAATGGTTTGAGTTACGTAATCGTTTTCAGGCAAATCAGTGCTTAATAAAAACATCGGGGCACTCTTAAAAGTTTCCGGATTCAGATAAAAAGCTTTAACCCAAATTGGATGATCATGAATGGTTATTTGAAATTTAATTCCGGTATCTTCTAAAAAATTATAAATTTTTTCATTCCACTGAATTTGCAAGGTTTGATCAGCATTTCGGGCCTGATCGTAATAACCATATTTCCATAAAATACCGATACCAACTAAGTTTTGCTTAAGTTCATAAGCACTCCGCATGTGTGAACCGGATAAAAATCCGAGTCCCCCACTATAAATTTTTAATGGCTGATGAATGGCAAACTCCATTGAGAAATAGGCAATTCGTTTACTGTATGCTTCACTTACAGCATAAGGAACTTTAAAATTATCAAAACCCATATAGCAAAATTATTTAGGACGCAATATAATAGGAAATTTTAAAAAAAAGGTAAATCATACAAAATAATGTGTACATGATACACTTAGTATTTTTTATAAAGAATTTTAAAATCATCCAATTCAGATTAAGTTTCATTGGGTCAAAACAAAATAAACCTGATAATCATTATTTAAAATAGCAGTACAAAAAAGAGTACTTTAAAACAAATAAGCACCAACTCATATATAAATAAATTTTCAATTAAATGCTTTATACATCACTATTTACCAGTTTAATCGTACCAAAAAATATCGAAAAAATATAAGTCAAAAGATTTGTTTAAAATTTATCGGCACTTATCTGTTGACACTTAACGACTGAGGAAGAAAAAAGTTTTTAATAGGAAAAGGAGTATGCAAAAGCATCTTATAAATCGCAGCATTTTTTTTTGAAATATAATTTTATAGATGGAACTTAGACTTCTAAAAGAAAAATTATGCAAAAAATTGTAACCATTTCGATAGACACCACACAATTAAAAGCAGGAAAAGCGACACCATTTTCGCTGAATGAGCTGGAAGAAATTAATGAAGTACTTGAACTTGGCTGGCAAATTGAAGATTGGGATTTTATAAAAGAATGTGGTGCAGACGGGCAGGTTATATTGTTGGTTACCTTAAATGACGATCTGGTGTATGCTGATGACGGAGAGGATTTTAATACCGAATTTGAAGTGGATGATGATGAAGATTATAATGAAGAACCTGAATCATTAAAGACTAATAAAAATTAAGGTTGGCAAACTGGTTTATAAAGTTGGTGATTCATCATCACCAACTTTATTTCCTGTTATTTAAAGTTTTTAAGCCGCTATTTTAAGGAACAATTGCAGTTACTTCAATTTCAATCAACAATTCCTTATCAATCAATCTTTTCACTTCAATCATAGAGGTTACGGGCTTAATGGTTGCAAAAATTTCTCCATGCGCTTTTCCTACCAGTTCCCACTCGTCAATATTGGTTACAAACATTCGGGTACGCACCACATCCTGTAAGGAGCCGCCCAATTGTTGTAGCGCCTTTTCAATTTTACTAAATATAAATAATGTCTGCTCATAAACATCGCCTTTGCCTGCCACTGTTGAACCATCTGAAGCGGTAGTACCTGCCACTTCAATAATATTACCCACCTTAACGGCTCGGGAATAACCAACGATATCTTCCCAAGGAGAACCGGAACCAATTTGTTGTCGCATTGTATGTGTTTTAGTATTTTATAAAAATACAAACAAACCATAGAACGAATACCATATTACTTTTGTAATTCCTTTAAAATATTTTTAGATTTGTCTAAATATTAATTTAGTTAAGATGAACTATTCGATAGCAGAAGAAAATTACATCAAGAATATATACCATTTACAACAACAAAGTGAAACGGTTACAACCAATAGTTTGGCAAGCGAATTAAATACCAAACCCGCATCAGTAAGCGATATGCTTAAGAAATTGCAAACAAAAAATTTGGTAGAATATGAGAAATATCGTGGATTTAAATTAAATGCCGCAGGCAATAAAATTGCACTGGGCATTGTGCGGAGACACCGGCTATGGGAATATTTTTTAGTAGATAAATTAGGGTTTGACTGGGATAAGGTACATGATATTGCAGATGAACTGGAGCATATCAATAATTTTGAATTGATAAAAAAATTAGATGGCTTTTTAAATTTTCCTCAAACAGATCCCCATGGAGACCCTATTCCGGATGTACATGGAAAGTTAACGCTTATCAAACAAATAGCCTTGAAAGACGTAAATGTAAAAAGTTTGGTTATTGTAAGTTCCGTAAGCGATCAGTCCACCGAAATGCTGGAGTTGCTTAAACACTATCATATTGGTATTGGTACTTCCATAAAAGTTAACAAATTTTTCAGCTTCGACAAATCGGTAGAAATTAAAGTTTCACAACAAGCGGCCTGCATCATTAGCGGACAGCTGGCAAAAAATATTTTTGTACACCATGATTAATCGCTCCATTGTAACAACATCGCTAAGCGAAGTGCATCAAAGTATTGATACCACCAAAAATAGTAAGGGTGGATTAGGAAAAATACTTTCGTTTTTTGGACCAGCCTACTTAATTAGTGTAGGGTATATGGATCCCGGTAATTGGGCAACAGATTTAGCAGGCGGAAGCAAATTTGGTTATTCACTTATCTGGGTTTTATTAATGAGTAACCTAATGGCCTTGCTGCTGCAGGGATTATCGGCAAGGCTAGGTATTGTAAGGGGTCGTGATCTTGCACAAGCCAATAGGGAAGCATACCCGAGAACAATCAATTTCACCTTGTACATTTTAGCAGAAATTGCCATTGCAGCCTGCGATCTTGCCGAGGTTTTAGGTATGGCAATTGGCATACAATTATTAACAGGCCTCCCGTTGATCTGGGGGGTTTCCATTACCGTTCTGGATACCTTTTTGTTGTTATACCTGCAACGTTTGGGTATGCGAAAAATGGAAGCATTTATTATAGGGCTGGTGGCAGTGGTAGCCATTTCTTTTTTAATTGAAATTATTTTTGCCAAGCCAAACCTGGGTGAAGTTGCCATGGGATTTATACCCCACACCTTATCAAAGGAAGCACTCTATATTGGCATCGGTATTATTGGAGCCACCGTGATGCCGCATAACCTTTACCTGCACTCGGCATTGGTACAAACAAGAAAAATTGAACAGACAGATGCAGGTATAAAACAAGCTATAAAATTTAACAGAATCGATACCACCATTGCCCTGAACCTGGCATTTTTTGTAAACGCGGCCATCCTTATTTTAGCAGCCACCATATTTTTTAAAACCGGTAATTCACAGGTGGCAGAAATAAAAGAAGCGCACAGATTGTTACCGGGTTTTTTGGGTAACCTTGCGCCTAAGATATTTGCCATTGCTTTAATAGCAGCCGGACAAAGCAGTACCATTACCGGAACATTGGCAGGACAAATAATAATGGAAGGCTATTTAAGTTTAAGGGTAAACCCCTGGGTAAGGCGATTAATAACAAGGCTGCTGGCCATTATACCGGCATTGCTGGTAATTAGTATTTATGGCGAAAACAATGTGGATAGCCTGCTTATATTTAGTCAGGTTATATTAAGTTTACAACTTGGCTTTGCAATTATACCCCTTATACATTTTGTAAGTGACAAAAAAACTATGGGTAAGTTCGCCATAAATAAGCTTACAAAAACTGCAGCCTGGGTGGTGGCAGGCGTATTGGTATATTTAAATATTCAAATGATAATAAACCAGGCTGCAGGCGTATTTTTTGCAAATGAACTATTGCCTAAATTAGGCTTATCCATTGCCGGTATTTTATTTATCGCGCTACTTGTTTATATAACTATTTTTCCATGGCTTGGCAAGATAAAATACCTGAAATCAATTCAGATACATCCCAATATTGAACCCATAATCAATATGGTGATTCCTCAATTTGATAAAATAGCGATTGCCCTTGATTTTAGTGAAAATGATGAAAAGTTATTGGCCTTTGCATTGGGACAGGGAAATCCTAAAACAAACTATATCATTGTGCATATTGTAGAGAGTGCAGCAGCCAAATTACATGGTAAAGAAAGCGATGATTATGAAACAAGAAAAGATAAAGAAAGGATGGATCATTATGTAAGCTATTTACAAAAGACGGGGCACATTGCGGAGGGATTTCTTGGTTTTAGAAACAGGTCAAAAGAAATTGTTAGAATTGTTAAAGAATTAAAAGCCGACATGCTGATTGTAGGCGCACATGGGCATGGTGGTTTTAAAGACTTCATTTATGGTGAAACGGTAAATAGTGTGCGGCATGAATTAAAAATTCCAGTACTGATTGTAACCCTTTAAAATAAAGACTCCATTTCAATTATATGAAATGGAGTCTTTATTTTGTCAGAAAAAATGTTATTTTGTTAGGGTTAATCTTAAAACAATTGCTTCATGCGGTAACAAATTTCCCTTAAAAACCTTTGCTGTTGTACCATTTTCTTTTTGGGTATTCAAATCCCTGATGAAATATTTTGTTTTTGTAAAATCAATATTTAATTTGGATAAGCTGTCTATAATGGGATAACTTTTCCATTCAAAATTAACCGTTTTATTTTTTATAGCTCTGTTTAAAATACAGATGGCAAGAGCATCATTTTCTAAAGGCTTTACCCAATACTCCAGGCTATCTTTAACAAAATATGGAAAACCTTGTACGCCCAATTTATCCTGATCAATGGCAACGATAGCAGCATTGATAAAAATATTTTTCACCTCTTTTGGCATTTTTCTAAGGTCGTTGCCACAAATTAAGGGAGCGCTCATCATACACCATATCGCAAAGTGAGCAGCGTTTTCCTGCGGGGTTAAACCATTGCCAACTTCAAGCATATCAGGATCGTTCCAATGCCCGGGACCGGCATATTTACGCAGGTCTTTTTGTTTATCAACTATTTGCATAGCACCCAATTGGCTCCAGGTGCCATGGTCTTTCAGGCAATCAAAACAATTTGAAATATCGCCGGTTGTTCTCCAAAGCTGCCCTACTGAGGCAGCCCATTCCCAGGGTTTATTATTACCCCATTCACATAAACTAAAAATCACAGGTCGTCCTGCAACGGCAAGAGCTTTGCTCATGGTAGTGTAAGATTCTTTTGCATTTTGACCATCTGAACTACACCAATCGAATTTCAAATAATCAATGCCGATAGCAGCGTATAGCCGGGCATCCTGGTATTCGTAACCCCTGGTACCCGGATAGCCTGCACAGGTTTTAGTTCCGGCACAATTATAGAGACCAAACTTTAAACCTTTTGAGTGCACGTAGTCAGCCACTGCTTTCATGCCACGAGGAAACTTTATTGGATCCGGCACCAGGTCACCATTGATGTTTCTTTCCATCGCCATCCAACCATCGTCTAATACAATATATTTAAAGCCTGCATCCTTCATGCCGCTGCTAACCATCGAATCGGCTGTTTCCATCACCAGTTTTTCGCTGATATTGGTTTGAAAAGTATTCCAGCTATTCCAACCCATGGGTGGCGTTAATGCCAACTCTTTAAATTTTTGCGCTGACACCTTAGTGCCAAATAAGATAACAAAACCCATAAAAATTAATTGCTTCATTGTATTTTAATTTAATTTTTTAATGATAAAAATTCGAATAATATTCATATTAATAAATTATGGTTTGCCACAGGAAGACAGGTTAAAGAATAAGCCTATAATCGATTAGTTTAACTTTTTAAATTATCGACTATTTTAAAAATTTTACCGTTTTTGATAACGACTTACTTTAGGTCCAGTCGAAGTTAACAACCTCCCCATTTAATTTCCATTTCGACGGGGTTAATGTATTCATCCAATCCAAAGGTTCGGCTACCGGTAATTTTTTAGCTGCGGAAGTAAAGCATTTTTTTATAAATTCTTTTTGTTCCGCCCCAACTGCATCAGGCTGGGCAGAAATCAATAAAGGGGTTCCGCTTTCGGCCAATAATTGCATCCACTGTTTATTCTTATTCCAAGGTACTTTATTGGTAAGTCCAACACAGTCTGCATCGGCAGCATAAAAATTATTATGCTGAATACTCCTGAAGGCAAGTGTATTAACACCCATCTTCCTGGTGCGTTCCCAATCATTTCCACTGGTATCATCGCCAATTCTATTAACCTCAAAAATCCCTGCACTTAAATGACTCAAGGTATCGCAACCAATCAGGTACATGGAATCTGCGGCTATTCTGATAGCCTGATAAAGATGCAAAATAATTTCGGCAGTTGTTTTGGTATTGTCATTAAATTGCCATCCCTGCGGGGTAATGGTATCTCCCATTTGAAAACCCCATTTACCCAATATATCATAAGTTGAAAAATCGTGTTTAACCATTTCAAAACCCCATTCTTTATACAGTGCAATAGTTGATTTTATTTGCAGAATATTCTCTTCAATACTGGGGTCTAAAACTGGTTTTTGGGGATCATTACGACCTTCAATTGAGGGCAGTAATAAATTTTTTGCAGTTGTATGTTTTGCGCAAAGCGGTCTTGTCCACAATGCAGGGCGCATGCCCAGTTGCTTAATATCTGCAGCAAGTTTACCCATATCCTTAAACTTTTCATTGGGTTTCGAAAAATCATCCTGCCAGCAACAATCGTTTGGCAACAAGGGCGAATAGGATGCCCAGCCGGCATCTACAACAGAAAAGGGACGATTATTGGTGTCCGTAGCCAGATCAACAAGCAAGGCGGTATGCTCCAATATTAAGGAAGTTGAATTATTGCCGTACGCGAAGTACCAATCATTTATACCATACACAGGCTGGCGGGCAAGCTTCGGTTTAGGACACATCATTTTACAAAAGCGTTTACCGGTTTCAAAAGCTGTTTCTGCGCCGATACTCTTTGTGGTAATAATAGTTGCAGCAGGTAAAGTTCGTGTACCAAGTTGCACGCCTGCACCACCTGAACAAGTATCTAAAGTAAGCTGGATGGCATTAGTTTTTAATTGCCAGAAGCATATACTGGCGGCACCTGTTTTAACACCAAAACCATAGGTATTTTTTCCATCATTTTGCAGAAAATACCAGGGCATTTTTTTTTCTGCACCTGCTGCTTTCCAGGATACATCCCCATAGGTGCGCTCCCAATGATCGCCTAAAAATGTTGAGTTGTAACTGGTTTGATAGTTCCAGCTCAACTGAAGGTTGTTTAAAGGAAGATCAGGAGAATTTACCAGCACAGAAATATTTTCCTGATTTTGTATTAGGGAAACTGTTATGTCTTTAAAGGTCCATTTTAATTTATCTGACGAGGAAAGCCTAAAACGATGCTTGCCGCTGGTAGCATACATTTCATTTGGCAAGGATAATAAATATTTTTTAGGAGAAGTTGAAAAGGGGTTTGGATCTACAAATAGACCGGCCATTGAAACACCTGAAATCTTAATAAACTTTCTTCTATCCATAAATTATTCTTTTAAGGTTGTGAGTTAGTATAATTTGATGCCGTTATGCCCGGACTTTCAATTAGCAGGTGCTTTGGAAAGTTAAAAACAATAAAAATAAAGAGCTACACCTGATGGAATTGTAAAATAACACTATAAAAAATACCCGTTAGCAAGATTTAAAAATGATGAAACAAAATTATTATTAAGAACGTAATTAATATGGAACAGTACTTGTAAAATTATTACCTGTTGCTTTGAATAAAATTTAATTCACCTACCCATTTAGTCATAGTAGTCTTTTAAAAAAGTTTTAAATTCGCTACAAATAATATCAAAGAAATACAGAACCCGGCAAAATTTAAGCGGCTTTTCTCGTTACCACTTCATTATCTTTTTGATAAATATATTTAACTCCCCCGCAATTAATTGATGTTCCGCTACACTTGGATGACTATCGCAACCCTCATGATATTGCTTTGAAAAGAAATAGGTTTCTATATTTTTTTCACCACTATTTTTTTCAGCAGTTTTAATAGCAGATAAATAATTTTTAAGTACCCTTGTCAAATTTTCATCTCCCATGGGGCTGCTTAATAAAAGAAGTTCCGCTTTGGCATAAGCTGTTCTTACCTGCCCAATAAAATTTATATACGCACTACAGAAAATTACAGAATCCTGAATGCCATCATTTTGTCCAAGACATATGGTAACAATATCTGGTTGATATTTTGTAAAATCCCATATAAGAGAATCGCCCCGCATATCAATCTTATTAAATACAGCCGGCATTACAATATTCATACCGCAGCAACTGTGCATTAACCCAATACCGGATACCGCACTTAGGTGGTACTGTGCATTAAAATTACGGGCAACGGTTGGGCCATAGCTTAAATAGGCATTGTGCTGATCTTGCCAAACGCCTTTACCACAAGGTATTTCAGACTGATCGCTACCGGTACCGCAGGTAATGCTATTGCCAATACATTCAATTGTACGAACAGGCTTAGGTGGTAATGAAAGCAGGGCGGAACATTTTATACCAACAAATTCAAGGTACCCGATATTTGATTCCGTGTTTTTACAAATTACCAGGGTGTGCGCAGTATTGCTTAAA
>JAYTHI010000041.1:0-1968 GCA_043732685.1 Ferruginibacter sp.
ACAGTACAGATACTTCAGCTAAAGTTTCTACAGGTTCATCAAGCCAAACCCTTTCTGCTACCACATCTGTTACAACAGATACCACTGTAAAAGTTTCCGTTTCGGACAGGGTTATAATGAAAGATGGCAAAGTATATTTGGTTAAAAATAATGAGCCTGCTCTTTTAGAGAAAAGTTATAAACTTGAAAGCGGTGCTATCGTTTCCACTACGGGGATGGTTAAATATCCAAGCGGCAAAAGTGCGCAATTAAAAAATGGTCAATTTATTGAATTGAAAAAAATTGTAATTGCTGATGTTAAAAAAAAGACGGAAAATAAAAAATCAACAGTATCTGTAAAGAAAAAAACCGTACAATAAAACCTTTATTTATTTATCAAATATTTTGAAAACGAAGCATCTTTTATAAGGTGCTTTTTTTATGTACTTCAAGTTATTTTTTCTCTAAACTAATTCCTAATAATTATAACATTAAAAAAATAGTTTTAATTATAAAAATATTTTTTACTTGAATATTAATGCTTTCACTCAACTTTGCAACCATGGAAATTAAGGGGTTATCAAAAGTTCAAATAACAATTATGGCAGTTACTGCCGGTATTTGTGTTGCAAATATATATTACAACCAACCTATTTTAAAAGAGATAGCCAGTAGTTTTAAAACCGGCGAAAGTGAAGCAGGAATTATTTCAGTTTTAACACAGGCAGGTTATGGAATTGGTTTATTTTTTATAACGCCGATGGGCGATAAAATGAATAGAAAAAAACTGATTTTAACTTTACAGGGATTACTAATCGCAGCCTTGTTGGGAATGTGTTTTATTAATAATCTTTTGGGCGTTTATTTAATGAGTTTGTTAATTGGTATGTTAGGTGTTGCCGCTCAGGTAATTTTACCAATGGCAGCAAGTTTGGATAAGCATCGCCGTGGTAAAACAGTAGGCATAATTTTTACCGGAATTTTAATAGGAATTTTAGGCGCAAGGGTTTTTAGTGGGTACATCACCACTTTATTTGGGTGGCGATATGTTTACGGTATTTCTGCAGGCATGGTGTTTATTTCAGCCCTATTTATTAAAACAGCCCTTCCGGATGTTTTACCCCAATTTTCGGGAAATTACGGCCAATTATTATTATCTACGCTTTCACAAATTAAACGTTTTGCATTATTAAGACGAACCGCTCTTTTAGGTGCCTTAATATTTGGTGTTTTCTCCTCTTTTTGGACAACCTTAACTTTTCATTTAAGTGGCGCTCCTTTTAATTATACCACGGGTACCATTGGTTTATTTGGAATTTTAGCAATTGGAGGTGCATTGCTGGCGCCTGTATTTGGAAAATTGGCCGATCAGGGTAATACCAATAAAGCTCAGTTAATTACCGTCTTAATGATAATTTTGGGGGTTTTGCTGATAAAATTCTTTCCGGAAAACATTATATTTTTTATAATTGCGGTATTGCTTTTGGATATTGGTGTGCAGGCAACCCAGGTTACAAACGTAGCAACGATTTATACACTAGATGAAGTTGCACATAGCAGGATCAATACTGTGTACATGACGACTTATTTTACAGGAGGGGCAATTGGTACATTTGCCGGCGTTCAGTGTTGGCGCTTGGGAGGGTGGCCCCTGGTTACCTGGCAATTTTTAGTTTGGAGCTTACTTGCTCTATTGGTTGCCTATACTAGCTTTAACAAAATAAAGGCTAAAAAACTATTGGGTAAATAGTGCATAGAAATTTTGCGAACAAACGATAATATAGTTGAAAAATGTCAAATAATTAGCCTTCCGCTTAGTGAGTCGTGCCGGGCTCGAACCGGCGACCTCTACGTTGTCGACGTAGCGCTCTAAACCAACTGAGCTAACAACCCTGTTATCGTTCTTAAATAGGGCAACTTAAATTTTGAAAAAACATTAAGTACCATTTATTTTTAAGAAGTAAATTTATTTTATAATGTTAATACATT
>JAYTHI010000042.1:0-6810 GCA_043732685.1 Ferruginibacter sp.
AGAAGCCCCGTTTTTTACATTTCCAATATCAGCCATTACCACATCTTTATGCCAGTAGTGCAATCTAAAAAATTGTTTGCGTATAATGTCCGGCGCATCATTATAATCATCAAAAGCACCACTACCGCGCGATTCACCAACCCCAAGCAACACAATATCCACATGGTCTACATTTGGTATTTCACCATCGTTTATAATAATATGTTTTCCTATTTGTCCATCATTATAACCCTCATCCTCATTAATACTGGCGATGTTTATGGGCGATAAAAAATCCTGCAAGTCGTACATTTTTTTGTTTATTTTGAAGCAAACTTATTAAATAGTTATGAGTATTTTAAAATGAGTTATTCCTACCGGTTTGGAAGTTGCAATTAAAGTATTTGGTACTTTTTTTAAACTGTTGTAAATATTTCAGCAAATACGATTTCACCTGTATTTAGTAAAGATTTGGTGGCAATTAATTTGCTGTTGGGCGTGCCCTAAACCATCGAAACGCTGGTTTAGGTCGGGCTTTACGTTGCAAGTCCGCAGTGGTAACTTTTATACTTTTAAAGGTTTCAATGCGGGCTTTCCACTTCAATCCCTCACGCTGCAGTTACCGGTATTAAAATTTAGTTTAAATGGGTATTTTTTATGCAGTTCAACGGCGTTCTTCCTTATTTTAATTGCAATTCCATACCCTGTCAGCTGTAAAAACCAGGGATGAATTTTGCTTGTTATTTTATTGTATCAATCCTGCCTGAATTAATTCAAAACTGTTATAAAATGCAGCAATCTGCCCATATTAATAAGACAAATTGTTTACCCGCACCGCTTAAACCTAATTTTACCAACCAAACAGCGTTGGTTAATTGAACTCAACACATTTCCTTATTTTTGCAGCATGGATAATTTATTAGTAAAAATTGATAATTATAAAATAGAAATTCAAGATTTCACCGCCACAAAAGCAGAAGAAGCTGAAGCTTTTCGCATAAAATATTTAGGCACCAAAGGTTTGGTTAAAGAGGTAATGGGAGAAATGAGAAATGTGCCCGCTGATAAGAGAAGAGAATTTGGTCAGCTAATGAACGATTTTAAACTATTTACCGAAGCAAAATACGAAGCATTAAAAATTTCAATAACGCCCCGGACATCCGCGGGTATTGACGAAGCCGATCTTTCGCTGCCTGCAGATGCGCTGCCCCTTGGCAGCCGGCATCCCATTAGTTTAGTGCGTAACCGTATTGTATCCATTTTTCAAAGACTGGGTTTTGCGGTTGCAGAAGGACCGGAGATTGAGGATGACTGGCATAATTTTACTGCGCTTAATTTACCCGAAAATCATCCTGCCCGCGATATGCAGGATACTTTTTACATCAATCAACAACCGGATTGGTTGTTGCGTACCCATACCTCCAGCGTTCAGGTGCGTGAAATGGAAAAAGGTAAATTGCCCATTCGAATTATTTGCCCGGGACGAGTTTATAGAAATGAAACCATTAGTGCCCGAGCACATTGTTTTTTTCACCAGGTAGAAGGGTTGTACATAGCAGAAAATGTTTCCTTTGCCGACTTAAAGCAAACCCTTTATTTTTTCGTTCAGGAAATGTTTGGTAACGAGGTTAAAGTTCGTTTTCGCCCAAGTTATTTTCCATTTACCGAGCCAAGTGCCGAAATGGATATCAGCTGTTTAATATGTGCCGGTAAAGGTTGCAGCGTTTGCAAGCAAACAGGCTGGGTAGAAATATTAGGATGTGGAATGGCACACCCAAGTTTATTGGACAATTGCGGTATTGACAGTAATAAATACACCGGCTTTGCATTTGGAATGGGCGTAGAAAGAATAACAATGCTTAAGTATCAAATTAAAGATCTCCGCTTATTCAGTGAAAATGACCAGCGATTTTTACGACAATTTACCGCCGCTATTTAAGTTTCTAAAAATTTAAATAGCTGTTATAAATGCAAATGCAACCACTGGATACTGATGCTATGAATTTTTATATCCCTTTTAAAGGTATAATATTTAATAAATAACTAATTCGTATATATTTGTGGTACACTATTAATTTTTATAACTAGATAGGTCTCACCCCTCTATAATCTCCCGATATAGTAGAAATACTTCCTCAATAACTATAATTGAGTCTTAATTGCTATTTAATTCACTAGCAGGAATGTACCCTGCTGTTTACTTCTTTATGGCACTTTATTTGCCTGCCATCCTCTTTTAAACCATAAACTTTTCTATGAAGTATCTTAAAATTTTGGTGCTTTCCTTTCTTGCACTCAGTGCTGTATATTCCTGCACCGTTTCAAAAGAGGCCAATTTGATGAAACAAAAAATAAAAGGCAATTGGATGTTGCAAACAATTACCACCGAAGGAATCCAAGGTAAGGTTACAGCAGTTGTTTTTAATGAAGCTCCTTTTAATTGTTTTGTGGGTAGTTCCTGGAATTTTGTTGCGGGTAATAGTTTGGGCAATTATCATATAAATTCAAGCGGAACAGAGTGCAGTGCTATAACCCGTCAAATTAGATGGTCTATTTACGAACCAAAGGGTGCCATTAAAGAATTTCAGTTTAAAAAATTGAATGAACACAATAAATCAATCGATAATGATGAAGGATATCGGTTAGAAATTAGTGCGTTAACCAATAGTACCATGCAATTAAAATCGCACATAACTTTTGAAGGAAAACCTGCTGCGTACATTTATAATTTTGTAAAAAAATAAACCTGCAATTACTTTATGAAAAAATTAGTAACCAATTCAATATTACTTTTAGCGGCAGCCCTAACCATTTTATCCGGCTGCAGCGAAACAAAACAAATGAGTAAAGAACAAAAAGGTGCTGCCGCCGGCGCTGCAGGTGGTGCTGCAATTGGCGGCATAATCGGTAACAATGTTGGCAAAAAAGGCAATACCGTTTTAGGGGCCTTGCTGGGTGCTGTTATTGGTGGTGTGGCCGGTGGGGTAATTGGCAATAAGATGGATCGGCAGGCAGAAGTAATTAAAACTGAAGTACCGGGGGCTCAGGTAACCCGCGTTGAAGAAGGGATAAATGTAACTTTTGATGAGAACAATCCGGATGGTTCCAAAGCAGGTGTATTTTTTGCGACCAATCAATATAATATCAGCGACAATTCTAAATTATCCTTAAATAAATTAGTCAAAATTTTTCAGCAATATCCGGAAACAAATATTTTATTAGAGGGTCATACCGATAATGTAGGTACGCCACAATATAATATGTCGCTATCACAAAGAAGGGCTGAAGCTGTAGGTAATTATTTAAGAGCCAATGGTGTTACCCCGGCAAGGTTAACCATCAAGTGGTACGGCGAAACACAGCCTAAAGTTGATAACAGCACTGATGCCAACAGAGCCGCCAACAGAAGGGTTGAATTTGCCATTACCGCCAATGATAAAATGAAGTCAGCCGCTAAGCAGGAAGCCCAAAATAATTAATAAAGGACAAATATTTTATTTACTGTACGGGTGATTAATTAGAAAACATATTAAATTGCGCTACAACAGGTATGAAATATGCATATTTTTAGGAATAAAAAAAACTTCTGCAACTTAAGGCTGTTATAAATGATACCTTAATAAATGGTGGTTTTAAGAATCGCTTTTACAAAATTTAATTTTACGCACTGCTGTGTTGATAGTAAAGGTTAAAAAAAACTTTACTAATTACACAGCAGTTTTTATTTTTGAAATATGATTATCACAATTGCAGTAGCAGGAGCAGGTACAATGGGATTGGGAATTGCCCTTGTTGCCGCGCGCGCAGGCTACCCAACTACTTTATTCGATTTGAATGCATCGGTACTTGAAAAAGCCGCAGCTAAAATACAAAGCAATCTTACTTATTTAACTGAAAAAGGTGCTGTTACCGAATTGGAAGCTTCAAATATTTTTGGCCGTATCCTATTTACCAGCAATTTAAAGGATTGTATTGCTAATGTTATTATAGAAGCCATTATTGAAAAACCCGCCATAAAAGTTGCCCTGTTTAATAAGCTGGCTTTAATTAATAGTAATAAAACCATTTTTGCAAGCAACACTTCTTCTTTATCTATTACTGCGCTGCAAAAAAAAATACTGATGCCCGGGCGGGTGATAGGTTTGCATTTTTTTAATCCGGCTCCTGTAATGAAACTGGTTGAAATTGTACAGGGTGACCAAACAAATACGACCTCCATAAGATTGATGAAAACATTATGCAGAAGGATGAATAAAACTGCAGTATTGTGTAAAGATGCGCCAGGTTTTATTGTAAACAGAATAGCGCGGCATTATTATTTGGAAGCCATGCAAATGCTAACACAGGGACTTGCAAGTTTTGAAACCGTTGACGCTGTAATGGAGGGTACAGGTTTTAAAATGGGGCCATTTAAATTGATGGACCTTATCGGAATGGATATTAATTTAGCTGTTTCTAAAAGTATATATGATGCCTTTAAAAAGGCGCCAAGATTTGCCCCTTCCCCTATCCAGATAGATAAAGTAAATAAAGGCGAGTTAGGCCGTAAAACAGGTAAAGGATTTTATAGTTATTAAATATATTTCACTATTTACAATAATGTTACTGAAGCATTTTTTGTAGTAGATAAGTTTTTCTGTGATAGCTTATCTTCACAGCTCAAAATTTTTTATGATCCTTGTTACAGGTGGAAGTGGTTTATTGGGGGCAGCATTAATTACACAATTGCTTGCACAGCAAAATAAGGTGGTTGCTATTTATAATAAAACCGCTCTTTCAGATTTTAAATCCCCGCTGTTAACCCCCGTTCGTTGCGATATTTTAGACGTAGTTGGATTAGAAGAATTGATGCAGCTGGGAATTACCCAAATATACCATTGTGCGGGTCTGGTATCCTTTAATCCTGCACACAAAAGAGCATTATTTAAAATTAATATCGAGGGGACTGCCAACATCGTAAATGCAGCACTTAATGCAGGTGTCTTAAAAATGATACATGTTAGTTCTGTAGCGGCTTTGGGCGCAATTAAGTCGGGCCAGACCGTTGATGAAAATATGCGCTGGACAGAGCAGGCCAATACCAGTATTTATGGTGAAAGTAAGTACTTGGGAGAGCTTGAAGTATGGCGTGGTATTGGGGAAGGTCTTGATGCGGTAATTATTAACCCTACTGTGATTTTGGGTGATGGTGATTGGCATAAGGGCAGTTCAAAAATTTTTAAAAGTGTGTACGATGGGTTTCCATGGTATAGCGAAGGTATAAATGGTTTTGTAGATGTTAGAGATGTTGCCACCATAATGATACAATTAATGCAAAGTACTACCAGCGCAGAAAGGTTTATTGTAAACGCCGAAAATAGCAGTTACCGGCAGGTATTGAATTTAATTGCCAATGGATTTAATGTACCAGCCCCTAATAAAAAAGTAACCCCATTTTTGGCTAATTTGGTTTGGCGTTTAGAAGCAGTAAAAGGTAGATTTAGCAACAATGAGCCACTGATAACCAAGGAAACTTCATTAACTGCATTAACAAAGGTATTTTACAATGCTACTAAGTTACAACAGTTTTTGCCTCAGTTTAGTTACCGAAGCCTGCAGGAAACCATACAAAATACCTGCACAACATTGCAACAAAAACTTAACAAGCGTTAGTGTAAATTCGTATTGATCTAAATTGAACGTCTCTATTAATTTTAACTACAACGGTAAATATTTTTTATGAAAAAAATACACTTCCTTTTATGCTTAGCCATTTGTAGCTTTTCTGCCAGGGCTCAATCTGATGCTTTTTTAATTAGTGGCACTGTTGTAGATGCCCTTTCTAAATTGCCACTACAGGGCGCCTCCGTTTTTGCCCAAAACACAACAATTGGTACAGCCACAGATGTGCAGGGACATTTTACATTACGGTTATTAAATGGCGGATACGATCTTATTATAACTTTTACTGGCTACCAAACCCTAACCAGACGTATCTCTACCGGCGATGCTCAGGATAAGAATATCGTGTTGGAAATTAGTAAAAAAGAAAAAGCTTTACAGGATGTAGTAATAACTTCCAGCAATGAAATAAAAGATGGACTGGTAAAATATGGCGATTTTTTTACAGACAATTTTATTGGCAAAACTGCCAACAGCAAACAATGCGTCATCAAAAATAAAGAAGTACTTAAATTTTATTTTTCGAAAAAGAAAAATCGGTTGAAAGTTATGGCTGCCGAGCCGATAGAAATAGAAAATACCGCCCTCGGGTATAAAATAAAGTACACGCTTGATTCTTTTACACATGAGTATGGAACACAATTAAGCACCTATTCCGGTTACCCTTTATTTGAAGATATGCAGCCTGCCGATGAGGCACAAAAATTAGTTTGGTACAACAACAGATCAAAGGCTTATTATGGCTCTATGCTGCATTTTATGCGCAGTGTACACAATAAAACCTTGAAAGAGCAGGGATTCGAAATTCAATTTGTTGCCAACAGTAACGATAAGGAAATTGCTATACCCATTACAGATACATACGGAGCCTTAAATTATTCTTTAACAGACAGTACCCACCAGGTAGAAATAATGCCTAACCAGCCCAATATGGCCATACTGTACACCAAAAAAGCACCTGATCCGCTGTATATTTCCCAGACAAATGATGTGCAAAGAAATTTTCAGTTATCCGTAATTACTATTGCACCAAACCAGGCAATAGACATTGAGCAGAATGGTTATTTTTTCGACCAGAATGACATTGTTATTACCGGCTATTGGACCTGGCAGAAAGTAGCTGATGTGCTTCCCTACGATTTCAGACCACAATAAATTATAAACCATTTA
>JAYTHI010000043.1:0-1958 GCA_043732685.1 Ferruginibacter sp.
GGTATTTTTTTATCCTCCACAATAGCGGCATCCCTATAACCCTGCGCGTTATAATATTCTAAAAGACCTACTTTATCATCTTCATATTTAACCGGATTAAACTTGGCAGAACTAAATAATTTAAACCTGAAATAAGGATCTAAAACTTCCTTTGTATCTGTAATGGATAAATAACCGTAGTCTTTTAAATATTGTTTAAAAGTATAATTTGCTGAGGTATCGCCAAAGGGGTTAACACTAATTGGCGGATGAAGTGTAAACCTGGAAACTTCATGTGTACCCTTCATTTGTTGTTTTAGTTTGCTATCACTAATATTTTGGTTTCCGGCAAAACTGATGGAATTTACTTTTACCTTATTTCCTTTATCAATATTAAATGCCAGGGAAACGGCATTTGCAGTGCTGGTAGATTTTGCCTCTGTAACAGAGATCTTTACATTTCTGTAACCTTTATCCGCAAAATATTTTTGAATGGCCTCTGTGGCACTTAATTTCATGTTATCCGTTACCACCCTGTCTTTAACCAAACCGCTCTTGGTAGATAGATCATCTTTTTCACCTTTTTTAACGCCAATAAATTTAAAATCAGACAAACGGGGTCTTTCTACAATCGCTATTTCTACAAATAATTGCTTACCGGTTAATTTGGTGAAATATATTTCTACATCTGCAATTAAATTTTGTTTCCAAAGCTTGTTGATGGCTTTACTAAAAGCGTCCGTACCGGGTATCTGCACTTTATCACCTACCGCCAAACCGGAAATAGAAATAATAAGATTGGCATCAAAGCCTTTATTACCGGTAACGGTTATGCCACCAAGTAAATACTCTTTTGGGGCTTTTGCGTTAAAAATATCTATTAAATCGGGATTGATAGATACCGGGTGAGTAGAATCAGGTATTACTTGAGCAACTACGCTATTGCAAACAAAAAATGTAATAACTACTAAAAGAAAGTTCTGGTAAATCCTGTGCATTAATTGGTTTTTTACTAAACGGCAAATTACTTGCTATAATGAAAACTATTTGTTAAACAATCTGCCAAGTATACATCTTTTAAAAAGATTGTGTAAGAGGGCTTTAATAATAAAATATTTTTAAAATTTAATTCATCTGCCAACGACTAAAAATCAGTCTAATTTACCAGATGTTGTAAATTAAACTTTTGCAGGCTTCAACATTTTGGGCAAGGCCGTTTGGGAGTCCTGTACATTTTATTTTGGTTAACTTAACGGCACTACTATTTTCCCTGTTTTTTAATTTCAACTATTTAAAACTAAACAGTATTATTAAAGTAATCCGGGGGTGTTATTTTTTATTTGGTCGCCTGTTTTACCAAACCTGCGTTCTCTGTTTTGAAAATCAATAATGGCTTCGTACAGGTTATCTTTTCTAAAATCGGGCCATCGGGTATTGGTAAAATACAGTTCAGCATAGGCCAATTGATACAATAAAAAATTACTGATACGGTATTCGCCGCTGGTACGGATCATTAATTCCGGATCAGGGAATTGACTGGTAGATAGATAGCTTTGTAAAGTATCTTGTGTTATGCTATCAGGTTGAAGGATACCTGTTTTAACATCTGCTGCTATTTGTTTTACGGCAGCCATTAATTCCCAACGGCTACTGTAACTAAGGGCCATAATTAAATTTAAACCCGTATTAAGTTTAGTTTCGTCAAAGGCTTCTTTTAGTTCGCGGCGTGCATTTTCGGGTAACATGCTCATATCTCCAATGGCATGCAGCTTAATATTATTTTTATTAAGCGTAGGAACCTCTTTGCGGATAGTATCAACCAATAACTCCATCAGCCCTGTTACTTCATAGGCAGGTCTATCCCAGTTTTCTGTGCTAAAGGCATAAAGGGTTAAATATTCAATGCCCAGTTCGGCACAGCCTTCTACTATATTGCGTACGCTTTCTACACCATGCAAATGGCCAAAAAGGCGATCTTC
>JAYTHI010000044.1:0-1949 GCA_043732685.1 Ferruginibacter sp.
ATGCAGGAAGAAGCAACGGAAAGAAAAGCTTCGATAATTTTAGCTGACCTGGGTTTAGTAAAGTTTTTTAGCGCAAAGCGTATTTTAGAGTTATAAATTATGAGTTATAAGTTATGAGTTGGGGTGACTTTAAATTTGCAAATTCTTTTTAAAACAGACCGGTTTAATTTCAAATTTGTCAAGCCGGACTTTCAAATTTTTTACCTTAATTATTTGCTACCAAAATTGATTATCAGACAATAATTAAATGCCGTTAAGTTAACAGAATGCAAGTGGCGCGTGGGGACAACCGTCAGGGTTGGTGTCCCCACCAACCCTTAACTTAACGGCATTGGATAATATTTATTGAATTTCAATATGCATATAAATTCTTCTTTATTTTAATAGCTTATTAACTTATATCACTTTCATTCAAATAAAATTAATTCCTACAATGCCATTGTCTTACCAAAGTATTTCACCTTTTCTGAATGCCGGACAAAATAAACTTAGCCGTTGGCTTAGCTATATTGGTTTGGGTGTAGGGGTAATATTATTGTTGAGTTCGGTGCAGTTGTACCATAATATCAATAACCTGATACGGGATAAGAATACCCGAAAAAATGGTGCTGATTTTATTTCCATTACCAAAACGATTACCAACGATAATATGGGTAAAGACAATCGCTTTACCACTGCTGATATTAAAGAACTGCAGGCACAAAATTTTATTGAAGATGCGGCTCCGCTTAGCGCAAATAGCTTTAAAGTAACTGCAGGTGCCGGCGATTTAATACCCTTTAGCACCGATATTTTTTTGGAAGCGATCAACACAAAATTTATTGATACTGTACCGGAAAATTTTAACTGGAAGGAAGGTCAGGATATAATACCGGTAATATTTTCAACCGATTTTTTAGAAATGTACAATGTGTTTGCACCCAGCTGGGATTTGCCTCAATTGTCCGAAAAAACAGCCATGGCCGTAACCATTTTTTTGCGCTGCCACGGACATAATGGAGAACAATTGTATAAAGCGAGAATAGTAGGTTTTAGTGACCGGATAAATAGCATATTGGTTCCGGAAAATTTTTTAGCAACTCAAAATAAAAAACTGGAGGGTCTTGATACGGTAAATGCAAGTCGGGTATTTTTAAAAACTACAGATGCCAATAATCCGGCTTTATTAAATTACCTGACCCAAAAGAATTACCATGTAAATAAAGATAAAACCAAGTTTGGAAGGGTAAAAGGTTTACTCCAAAATATTGTAGGCGGCTTAGCGGTATTTGGTGTGCTGGTAATTTTACTTGCGCTATTGTTATTTTCTTTTTACCTGCAACTAATGATCGCTAAAAGTAAAGACAACTTACAGCTACTGTTAACCCTGGGCTATTCGCCGGATTGGCTTAGTAGGGTTGTTGCAAAAAAATGGGTACCGGTTTATACAACCATTATTATAGTATCCCTTATTTTAACGCAGGTACTTCAAGGGTTTTTCCAACATTTTATTGCCGCCGGTAAAGAAAATTTTCCGCTATTTATTGATTGGAGTGTTATTGCCATTGCACTTGTTTTATTGATATTGTCGGCAGGCTTTAATTTTAGCATCGTAAAAAAACTTTTGCAAAAATTATAAAGTTAGATATTGTATTATTTATTTTAGAGTTGATTTTCAATCCATTTATTACCTTACAATAAATTTATATATATATTATTTACTATACTTTATTGGGGTATGCTTCCCGATTTCATCATTGATCCTATTATATTGTATCAGAAATACTCCTATTTTCTCTTTATTCAAATGCAGTTGAATGTCAAAAAGCCGTTACAGTACGGTATCTTTGCAAAATGACAGCAGTTAAACAGAACATTCGCCACCTTAGTTTAGAAGAATTGGTAAAGTATTTTGAATCGATCGGCGAAAAAAAGTTTCGTACCAAACAGGTGTACGAATGGATTTGGAA
>JAYTHI010000045.1:0-19230 GCA_043732685.1 Ferruginibacter sp.
ACCAATTTAAAGGAAAACAAAAGTTGGCGTATACCAATAACTCACCTGATGCATTGGCAAGGGTTTTTTATCATCTTTATTTTAATGCTTTTCAACCCAACAGCAGCATGGATGTGCGAAGCAGAGAATTGGGTAAAACAATCATCAATGGGCGGCAGGATTGGGATGGAAGGGTTAAAGACCGCATCAGCAAATTAGCAGCTAATGAGATTGGTTTTCAAAAAATAATTTCACTCAAAATGAATGGTATTCCTCAGCCATTTAAATACCACGAAACCATATTGGAAGTAAACCTTACAAAGGCAATTGCACCTAAAACAACTGTAGTACTTGATATGGAATTTGAGGCGCAGGTTCCCTTACAAATACGCAGAAGCGGCAGGGATAATCCGGGTACAGGCGTTAGGTACAGCATGGCCCAATGGTACCCTAAATTATGCGAGTACGATTACGAAGGCTGGCACCCCACACCTTATGTTGCAAGAGAATTTTATGGGGTTTGGGGAGATTACGATGTAACCATTAATATAGAAAAAAATTATAAATTAGGCGGCACCGGAATACTAATGAATGCTGCCGAAATTGGTTGGGGATATGATGCACCCGGAACTGCTTTAAAGCCAACCTCAAAAGCAAACCGCAGCTGGCATTTTATTGCAGGCAATGTGCATGATTTTATGTGGGCAGCAGACCCCGATTATATTCACCTGGTACGCAAAATGCCCGGAGGAAAACCTGTTATTCATGTAATTTATAAAAATAAAGACAATGACCCCAAGGCTGATACAGCCTGGAATGTAGTGGCAGATGCTGCTGTAACAGTATTACCATTTATAGAAGCTAAATTTGGCAAATATCCCTACGCACAATATTCTTTTATTCATGGTGGCGATGGTGGTATGGAATACCCGATGGCAACCCTTTTAAATAATCCCGGACTTGGCGGTGTATTTCACGAATGGATGCATACCTGGTACCAGATGATGCTTGCCACTAACGAAAGTATGTACGCATGGATGGATGAAGGATTTACAGATTTTTCCTCCGGTCTTGTAAAAGATTTTTATACGCAAAAAGTTAGTAAGGTTAAAGGAGCCGGAAATACCGCTTATATCAACTCCCTTGATTCTATCGCCAACCAATTACCAATTGGTCATTACGATGCTTATCAATCTTATTACTCGCTTGCCAAAAGCGGACTTGAGGAGCCGCTAACCACACACGCAGATCATTTTGAAACCAATGCCGCTTATGGCGCCGCCGCCTATTCAAAAGGTTGTGTATTTTTAGAACAATTGGGCTACATAGTAGGTGCCGCAGTACGCGATAAAATATTGTTGGAATACTACAAAGAATGGCGTTTTAAGCATCCCAATGCAAACGATTTTATAAAACTTTCAGAAGATGTAAGCGGTATAAAATTAGATTGGTACAAAGAATACTGGTGTAGTACAACTAAAAAAATTGATTACAGCATTGATAGTCTTTGGGAAGAAAACGGAACCTCCATGATAAGGTTGAAAAGAATTGGATTAATACCCATGCCGATTGATTTAAAACTTACTTTTAAGGATGGCACTACCGAAATGCATTATGTTCCGCTTAACCTTATGTTTGGTGAAAAACCTTCTGAAGATAAAGGCCAAAGCCATATTGTACATGAAGAATGGAGGTGGACAAACCCAACTTATATCGTATCATTTAAACACCGCCTGTTCGATTTAAAAAAAGTGGAGATAGACCCAACAAAAAGAATGGCGGATGTAGACCCAAGAAATAATACCTTAATATTAAACTGGTAAAAAATTATTGGCCAATTTAATACTATGTGCACTTGACTGAAGCTGCATAAATTTCGTCAATGATAAATAGTTAATTATTTTAACGCGGACTATTTTAATTATTAAATGCACAAACTGCCATTTTAATTTATTATCGGTTGGGCCATAAATAACAGCGAATTACACTCTAAAATAAAAAGATAGTTTCCGATGGAAGTAACCGTAAGAAAAATAAATACAGAAGATGTCCCTTTATTGGTTGAAATGAGCCGCACCACCTTTTACGACACTTTTTTAGATACCTGTACTGCTGCTGATATGGATTATTTTTTAGCCCAAAATTTTAACCGGGCTCAATTAGAGAAAGAAATTGCCAATCCGGAGGAACATAATTTTTTTATAGCAGTTAATGGTAAACCGGTAGGTTATATCAGGTTTATGGAGGATTATACCGACCTGCCAATGATGAAAAAATGGAAGGCGCTGGAACTTAAAAGATTCTATATTTTAAAGGAATATCATGGTAAGGGTATTGCACAAAAATTGATGGATTTTTTCCTTGCCTATGCCCATCAAAATAAGTTTGAAGCCGTTTGGCTGGGGGTATGGGAAGATAATTTGAGAGCACAAAAATTTTATGAAAAATACGGGTTTGTAAATTCCGGTCATACACATGATTTCCCCATTGGAAACACACCACAAACTGACAAATGGTTTTGGAAAATGCTTGGCTAAAAAATATTAATTAACAAAGCAATGCAAAAAATAATGGTATCTCTCTACCACACTGCTGATTGATAGGGTATTTCCAATTAGCACAGCTAACTTAATTGAGAAATATAGCAGTTAAGCAGAAAAGAATTTATACGCTCCTGCCAAAAAACTTGTTAACGGCCTGAATACGGTTACTTACGTGCAGCTTTTCGTAGATATGATATACGTGTTTGCGAACCGTTTGGGAACTAATAAAAAGTTCTTCCCCAATTTCTTTGTACAGCAACCCTTTAGATAGGGCAATTAATATTTCTATCTCCCGCTTTGTTAATATCTCCAACGAATCTGCAGTAATAGTAGCGGGTGGATTATTTTTAAACGCAGCAACTACTTTATTGGCAATCTGACTGCTCATTGGCGCGCCACCTTCCTGCAGTTCGGCTATTGCAGCCAATAATTTAATGGGGGTAGTTTTTTTAAGAACATAGCCATTGGCCCCTGCACTTAGGGCCTCAAATATTTTTTCGTCCTCCTCATAAACTGTACACATCATAAACAGCATGGCCGGAAATTGATCTTTTAAAATTTTCACACATTCAATTCCATCAATACCTCCCAGATTAATGTCCATTAATACTACTTCCGGATTAAGAATGGGTATTTTAATAAGTGCATCTTCGCCGTTAATGCATGATCCTGCAAGAGAATAACCTTCAGCCATCGTAATTATTTGTTCAAGCGCCTGCCTTATATCACTATTATCTTCTACAATTGCAACAGATATATTCATATAAAACAAAGTTTAATAAAAAATTCATTAGAAACCATACCCTAAAGTGTTAGTTTTTAAACAAGCTCACCCCTTAAAATAATATGCGCTAAGGATTTAAAGGTATTTTTTTGTCATTTTATAAAAACTATAGCTTGAAAAACGATCACAATCTTTTCTAAAGCGGTACAAAACAAGGTACAGCCATTCATTGGTAACAAAAGGCTGCAATACTTTTTTAAAACTTTCGGCGACTTATAATTTTTTACTGCGGCAGCAGCTTAATCCCTTCCTAATTATTTATCACAAAGATTTAAATTATTAATCAAGCCTATAAAAGACTTATAAAATTTTATATAGCGATATGAAGTAGAAATTTATCTTTAAAAAAGGGTGCAGTAAAAATCTTTTCAATCTCCCATACTCTCGGGCGGCAGTTGCTTTCAAATATCTCTTTAGCAAGGTCGCCACCCTTAAGGCAAATCAACCCGTTGGGAGCCACCCCTTTTTTTATAAGTGGCTTACTCCACCACCATAGATCTTTAAGTGGTGCCACTGCCCGAGACATAACCACATCAAATTTTCGATTCTTTATGTCTTCTGCACGGGTATGCTGGGTAGTAAGATTATGCAAGCCAATGGCGGCAGCAATTTCGCCGGCAACTTTCAATTTTTTATTAATGCTGTCAACCAAATGAAATTGGGTATCCGGAAAAAAAATGGCAAGCGGCAATCCCGGGAAACCACCACCACTGCCAAGATCCATTATTTCAGTACCTTTTTCAAATTCAAATTGCGTAGCTATTGCCAGAGAGTGTAATACATGGTGTTCATAAAAATTATCCATATCCTTACGGGAAATCACATTGATTTTTTCATTCCATTCGATATATAGTGCTTTTAAGGCCCCAAATTGTTGCAATTGTTTTTCGGTAAAATCACCGAAATATTTTGTAAGTTCTTCCATGATAAATGTGGGTTATTAATTATTACTAAATCAACTATAATTTAGGATGGCGGGTTTTAAACAGCTTAAAGGATACGCTACAATTGATTCCTCAATATTATTTATACCAGAATATTGATAGCTATTTATCTTTTATAAAGATTTTTTTTAGTAAAAAAATAAGCTGACAATTTTTATTTAATTCCAATTGGGCCTGGGTTTTTTTATCAGTGCAAAAGCAAATATCAGGTAATAAAAAAACATCCAGATATCAAAAAATAAAAACAGCGGAAACAAATCTTTTTCATTTAATTTTTTCATGGATGGGTAGAATACGATTGACTGAATTATAAATCGAATCGCAAAAACGATCAGCGCATATTGCCAGTTAAAAAAAACCAGGCTCAGAAAAAGCAACGGAAAAAACATAAAATGCGATAAGGAATAAGCGCCCAATAAAAATTTATGCAGCGGCTTATAGTATTTGCTGGTACTGTAATGGCGGGTCTTTTGTTTCATCCATTTTGTCCAGCTGGTAGCGGGTTCGCTTAGGGTAAAACTAGCTTCATCAATATTTATGGTAGTATTGGTTTTTGTTGCCGCCATATTGATAAACAAATCATCATCACCGCTAGGTATATTATTGTGTGCAGAAAATCCATTGTGTCTGAAAAAGATCGTTTTTTTATAACTGAGGTTTCTTCCCACACCCATGTACGGCATCCCTGCCAAAGCATAACTAAAATATTGAAGGGCGGTATGAAAAGTTTCCCATCTTATTAATTTATTGAGTAAACCCTTTTTTTTATGGTGGGCACCGTAGCCTAACACAATTTCAGTTTCCTTTCCATACATTGCCTGCATATTATTTATCCAAAATTCTGATGCAGGTACACAATCAGCATCGGTGAGTAAAACAATTTCATGCTTTGCAGTACGAATACCAATGCTAAGCGGATATTTTTTACCCGTAATTAATTTGGCTTCCTGTTTAAGTTCGACAATATTTAATTGCTTATACGTTTTTTGAAGTGCCTCTAAAAAGTATTTACTATCATCAAAAGAATTATCATCAACTACAATAATTTCATGTGTAGCAGGATATTGCTGTGCCAAGGACCCCATAAGGTTTTTAGCCAGGTTAGCTGCCTCATCTCTTGCACAGATAATTACCGAAACAGGGAGTGTTTGTGGAATTTGCTCCGGAGCAGCTTTGTAAAAAGATAGCCGAATGAAAAAATAAAGATAAAAGTAAAGTTGAATGAGCGAAATGGCACACAAAGAAATAAATATAATGCCCGGCCAGTGCATTACGAGTTGGTTAAGGTTCATATAGCAAAAGTAAGCTTTACAAAAAGTAATTGCAATATCCAACAGTTTTTTTTACAATATTTGGATGATAATGCTATCGAATTGAAATTTATATTTGCATCCCGTAAAGCATTTAGCCTTATGGCATTTATTTATGGCAGCATTATCTTTTCAATTACAGCATACCGATAAAAATACCAAGGCGCGCGCAGGTAAAATCACCACCGATCATGGCGAAATTTTAACCCCCATTTTTATGCCTGTTGGTACCGCAGGCAGTGTTAAAGCAGTTACCCAACAACAATTAATTAAAGATGTAAAAGCTCAAATTATATTAGGCAATACTTATCATTTATATTTACGGCCGGGATTGGATGTTTTAGAAACGGCGGGAGGATTGCATAAATTTAATGGTTGGACTAAACCAATTTTAACGGATAGTGGCGGATACCAGGTTTTTTCTTTGGCAAATAATAGAAAATTAACAGAAGATGGCGCCATTTTTCAAAGCCATATTGATGGCAGTAAACATTTATTTAGTCCGGAAAAGGTAATGGATATACAGCGTATTATTGGAGGCGATATTATTATGGCTTTTGATGAATGCCCCCCCTACCCAAGCGAATATGGTTACGCAAAAAAGAGTATGGAATTAACGCACCGCTGGTTAACCCGGTGTTTTGACCGCTTTAACGAAACCCCTGACAAATATGGTTACACGCAGAATTTATTTCCCATTATACAAGGCAGTACCTATAAAGATCTCCGAACGGCATCTGCGGAATTTATAGCTGCTCAAAATGCTACCGGTAATGCCATTGGCGGTTTAAGTGTTGGGGAACCAACCGAAATGATCTATGCGTTTACTGAACATTGCTGTGATATCTTACCGCAGGAAAAACCACGCTATTTAATGGGTGTAGGCACTCCCTGGAATATTTTAGAATGTATAGAGAGAGGTGTTGATATGTTTGATTGTGTAATGCCTACCCGTAACGGTAGAAATGCCATGCTCTTTACCACCAATGGCATAATAAATATCGATAATAAAAAATGGGAAAAGGATTTTTCGCCCATTGATGATGGCTTAGACTGTGAAATGAGCAATTATTACAGCAAGAGCTATTTGCGGCATTTGATGAAAAGTAAAGAATATTTAGGCCTTACCATTGCCAGCGTGCATAATCTAGCCTTTTATCTTTGGCTGGTAACGGAAGCCCGCAAACACATTGAAGCAGGCGATTTTAAAAGTTGGAAAGAAACAATGGTATTGCAATTACAACAGCGGTTGTAGGTAAGTTATTTTACTTTTGTATTTTCATTAAAATATAAACTTTAAAAATCAGCCCTGGTCAAATAGGCAAAATCATTTACAGCATTACATAATGTTTATTTTTATTGCTGTAGGGTGAAAAAGAATCTATCCAAATATTTTTTTAACCCGAACTTTCTATTTATTGGTGCTGAATAAAACCCATGAATGAGATATAATTATATTTTATGCTATTTTTGAAATTATTAATATAGCCAATCTTTTTTTTAAAAAAAATTAAGCTCAAATAATTTATTAGAGTATGGATTTTTCATTTGTACCATGCGCAGGAAAATCACAATGTTTAGTTTTTATTTTTCCGAAATCCATTTAAAGTAATTAAAAAATAAATAATCGTTTTTTTGAAGTAAAATCAATAAGCATAATTTAAACCGGATTTATTATAAATATGCATTTTAATAAAATTTTAAAAAATACAATTACCTGGAAACTACTCAATACAGTTTTTATTTTTTTTATTAATCTGATGATGGTAAGGTTATTAGGTGTAAGTGAAAGTGGCCTATTTTTTTATGATATTACCCTTTTATCTTTTTTAATTTTAGCATTAAGCTGGAGCCTTGAAACAGGAATAACTTATTACGCTGTAAGGGATAATAACATTACTAAAGCTGTACTTACCATACTTGTTCCGATTGTGCTTTCGCAAGGTTTAGTAAGTTGGTTTGTACTATCAAATCTACATTTATACATTACAGGTTTTATTCCAATCGTATTTATTTTGTCCAATCTATGTTGCAGTTATTTATCTGCACTTTTGTATGCAAAAAGAAAATTTATTTTAGTTAATAAAATTGCATGCAGTATAAATTTTATACTCATCCTGCTGTTGCTTAGTGGCTATTTTTCAATTTTTAGACAAACTCAAAATCAACAATATTTTACCAGTATATATGTTGGAGGAATAGCAGTTCAGGCAATTTTATTACTTGTGCTTTTGATAGTAAAGCCAGAAAAAACGAAAGGCAGCGATGCGGTTTTAATGCCGCTTACGCGTAAAATAATTTCTTATTCGTCTATTGCTTTCGTGAGCAATATTGTGTTTTTTCTGGTTACCCGCATTGATTATTTTTTTGTTGAAAAAAATTGCAGCACAATAGCACTAAGTAATTATGTGCAGGTATCCAAATTTGGACAACTGCTGGTTTTAATTCCGTCAATTATATCCAGTATGGTTTTTCCATATAGTGCCGATAAAAAAGAAGGTATATCCATTCAAAAAGTACAGCAATTGTGTAAAACTATCAGCCTGATTTTTATCTTTTTAACAGTATTAGTTGTTGGATTAACCCACTGGATTTTACCTTTTATTTTTGGCGAGGGTTTTAACCAAATGTATATCGCCCTACTTATTTATATGCCTGGTTTTTTTGCTTTAAGTATAATAAGTATTTTAGCTGCCTACCTTGCCGGGGAAAAGCATTTAAGTGTAAACCTAATTGCAGCTGTGTTTGCCTTAATAATTGTTATTACTGGTGATATTTTACTGATACCTTTTTGGGGCATAAATGGAGCAGCACTTATAAGTAGTTTAGCTTATATTGCCTGTGGTTGTTACTTATTGCATTTTTATAAGATAAAATACAATTGTAAACTATCAGCATTTTTCCCCCTTAAAAAGCAGGAAATCTTTTATATTATATGGCAACTAAAAAAAATATTTAACCAATAACATTTTAACTTTTTGAAAATATTAAACAAAATAAATTGGGTAATAACATGGGTAGCGATGACCATGCTAAAGCATAGCCTTAGTTACCGGATTAGTACCGAAAATAGTACTTGGTTACAAATCTTACCAGTTAAGAAACCAACTATTTTTAATAGGGTAGATTTTATTTTGAATCAATGCCTGGATAAAAGAATTTTACATATCGGATTTTCTGATTATCCTTTCACGGCTCAAAAAATAAGCAATCAGTCGCTCTTGCAGTTGCAGTTACAAAAAATATCAACAAACATACTTGGGCTTGATAATGACAAAATTGCCATTGAACTCTATTTATCAATTACTAAAGATAAGAATGTAGTTTATGGTGATATAACTTTAGATTATCCTAAAGAAGCTATAGAATTTGATCCGGAGATTATATTACTATCAGAAGTTTTGGAACACTTGCCCAACCCTTACCAAGCGGTTGATATTTTATATAATTGTTTTAAACCTGGTACAACAATACTTGTAACCGTACCCAACTACACAGCATTAGACAGTATTGCAGCCAGCTTTGGAAAAACAGAATCCATTCATCCCCATCATCACTGGTATTTTTCGCCCTTTACCTTGCGCAAATTATTTGATGAGCATCGTTTTAAATTATTGAGCTTAAATTTTGGAATGTATTACCAGCAGAACACCACAATTAATAGCATATTAAAACAATATCCTTTTAATGGAGATTGTATAATGGCAACTTTTATATTACTAAAATAGCTATAAATGACTAATATTTTATGGCTTGCAAGCTGGTACCCAAGCAGGTTAAATAGTTTTAACGGAGATTTTATAGAACGCCATGCGAAGGCAGTTAGTAAATATGTGCATCTAACCGTGCTGGTAATTTTAAAAGATGAATCCTTAGGTTTTAATGAAGTAGAAATAAATAAAACAGTAACTGAAAACCTTACCGTTTACATGGTTTTTTATGGTAAAACAACTGCGCCGTTATGGTTGGAAAGTTTATTATCAATAAAAAAATATTTCCATCTTCAAAAAAAACTTTTCACACAAATAGTAAAGGAAAATGGAAGACCCAATTTGGTTCATGTACATGTTGCTATGAAAGCAGGTTTACTGGCACTTTTTTTAAAAATAAAATACAATATCCCTTTTGTTATTACAGAACATTGGACAGGATATTATCCTCAAAGTAATCCCAGCATTTATCAGAACAATATCATTTTTAAAAAATTAAATAAAGCAATTTTACGCAAGGCTGCCTTATTTTTACCCGTATCAAATCATCTTGGACAAACTGTTGACAGGTATTTTACGTCAGTTAATTTCCAATCAATACCAAACGTAGTAGATACTTCCTTATTTTTTTATGATAAAGCCATAAAATTAGCTGCATTCAGATTCATACATCCCTCTTTAATGAACTATCAAAAAAATGTTGAAGGAATTTTAAAAGCGTTTTTTCTTTTAAAAGAAAAAGGATACGAATTTGAAGTTTTAATGTTAGGTAACCAAGACCCTTCACTTCTTAAACTTGCAGCGGACTATGGACTATTAAATAAGGTTATTTTTTTTAAACCAGCTGTTTCCTATGCAGCAGTGGCGTACGAAATGCAACATTCATCTGCATTAATATTATTTAGCAGATTTGAAAATTTGCCATGTGTTCTACTGGAAGGTTTATGCACCGGATTACCAGTAATAAGTAGCAAGGTAGGTGGTGTTGATGAGGTAATAAACGAAACAAATGGTCTACTGGTTAGTAATGAAAATATTGAGCAATTGGTAAATGCCATGCAACAAATAATGGATAATTATAAACGCTACAATAAAGAATTGATAGCAGTCAGTGCAGGTAAAACTTTTAATTATGATAAGGTAGCAAGCCAGTATATTTTGGTTTATAAAACTGTTTTAAGCCAAATAGAAATGGCTTAATTTTTTTAACGAAAGATTTTAATATACTTATTTTAATATTTTTTGGTTTTTATTAGTCATATTAACCCTAACTAATAACCGATTACGTTAGTTAAGATAACAGTATTTTACTGCTAAGCTTGCAAACTATTTTTATAAAATAAAATGTACGTATTATTTAGCTTACGGCTTAAACAATGATAAGCAACAAAGCATAATTATAAAATAGCTATATCTATACCTTAACGGCATTGAAAATACAAGCTTTTAAAAAGGCAGTTTTACTACTTTAAAAAATACACTGCGACGGCTTAATAAAATATTTAATCTTAATCAATGAACAAAGACATATTTCAATACTTTTTAGATAAGCGTTATTTTAAAATGAGTATTCTAATAATCTTCATTTTCGGTTGCTGTAATTTCTATTGCATCACCCGTTTAAGTGTTACCAGTGATGAAAGTACCTACTACCATTATGGAATTAATATTTTAAAATTTCAGCCGCAAAAAACAGTTATCAATGGTAAAACCATCTTCGATAGTCAAATGCCCATAGTTGCAATCAATACTATACCCCGGGCAATTGAACAACTACTAAAACCAGGTTTAAAACATGATCAGTTTCAAACATTGGTCGATATAGAGCAGGGCAGGATATTTTCGGTTATTTCGGCTTTACTTTTAGGCTGGTATGTTTTATTGTGGAGTACCAAATTATATGGACAAAAAGCCGGTATTTTTTCTTTACTACTCTATGTTCTTTGTCCAAATATATTAGCCAATTCACAAATGGTTGGTACGGATGTGTATAGTTATTTGTTTTGTACTGCAACGCTTTACCATACCTGGCTATATAGTAAATCGCGGCAAATTAATCAATTGCTTATAGTGAGTCTGTTATTGGGTTTAGGGCAAATTAGCAAGCAGTCTTTATTATTATTATATCCGCTGGTATTTATTTTATTATTAGTTACCTGGTACACTTTAAAAATAAAATGGAGCAGCATTATAAAAGGTTTTTTAAAAGAGATCCTTATAATAAGCTTGGTATCTATGCTGGTAATAAATGCCGGATTTGTATTTTACAATACAGGCAAATCTTTAGGCCTGTACCATTTTTATTCCACTAAATTTATTTCTCTTCAAAAGCAGTTTTCCTTTTTAGCAAAACTACCTGTCCCATTTCCGGAACCATTTATTGAAGGATTTGATAATGTGGCATTAGATATTGAAACCCCTCCCGGTATTTCCAATTTATCCTCATATGGAGCAACTTTTTTTTTAGGTCAACGAATTACGGGAAAGCGAATTATTTCTTACTACCCTATAGCTTGCCTGTATAAATTACCTGTTCCCTTTTTGCTATTTTTGCTAACGGCATTGGTATTGTATTTCAAACACTTAAATCAAGCCTCCTTCGTTAAAAATGAATTGTTCTTATTACTTCCTGCAGCATTTATTTTTACCAGTTTCATATTTTTAAATACCATGTACCTTGGCATTAGAAACCTCTTATTTCTCTTTCCCCTATTATTTATTTTTTGCGGATGGTTACTAAATTATTTTTTACAAATCAAAACAAAACGAATTGCATTTTTTATCACAGCCATCCTGCTATTGTACCAATTAATTTCGGTCGCAATTTGGTTTCCTCATTTTTTACCTTACACCAATGAGTTTGTAACGAATAAAAAGAATGCCTATAAAATTTTAGGAGATGCTAATATATATCAACGGGAAGGCGGCAAACTTGTAAATGAATATTTATTAAAACATCCTGACGTACAATATGAGCCAACCCATTTTGTACAGGGGAAAGTAATGGTTTCATTAGAAAATTATTTGGACTTTTGGTTTGAAGGAAAAGTACAATGGTTAATTAATTTACACCTGGAACCCATCGATCATTTTGATTCGCAATATTTAATATTTTACATTCCCTGAAAAATTAGAGACCATATACTGTTTTATGAATTATTTAAAGCCGGTTAGCAAGTTTGATAACAATATTTTTAAGTCATACTATACACCATACTTTAATAAGCAAATGCAATCTTGTTAAAAGTTTTGCTAAAAAAGTACCTCGTCCACAATAATTCGCTTTTGGGCATAGCTTTAGTAAACAGTAACTTTAAAAATAAAATAGCGATATGAAACAAATTCTTAGTCACTTATTGATTGCTGCAGCAGTGCCGTTTTCTGTTTTTGGACAAGCAGCAATAAACCCTAAAAATTTGCCAAAAGATGCGCAGGTAAATGTTTCCATTGCAGATGCTAAAAGCGGAAACATGCTTAGCAATGAAATTGTTATTTTTAAAAGTAAAGCTAATAATACGGAATTTCAGGGCCAGTCTGACAGCACCGGTAAATTTATTATACGGTTACCAAATGGCAGTAAGTATGATATTTACATTTTAGGCTTTCACGATTCTACCAGCTATAATGTGTTAGATATTCCTTCCTTAAGGCCGAATGGTTTTTTTAAGGATCCTTTTAATGTTGATATACAATTTGAGGCACCAAAATCTTTTGTTTTAGATCACTGTACATTCGAAACCGGCAAAGCCAACTTGCAGCCGGAGGCATATAAAGTAGTAGATGAACTGGTAGATTATTTAAATAGAAAAGAGGATGAAAAAATAGAAATTGGCGGTCATACAGATGATGTAGGCAAAGCAGCTGCCAATATGATTTTATCTACCAACCGTGCCAATACAGTAAGGGCCTACCTTATATCAAAAGGTATTGCACCCGAAAGAGTTACCGCAAAAGGGTATGGAATGACCATGCCGGTAGCTGAAAATACAACGGCAGAAGGAAGATCACTTAACCGCCGCACAGAAGTAAAAGTGCTGGAATAATTTTACCGGATTTTGTTTTCTATAAGGGAAGCCCCTGCGGAGCGTTTTCATTTTCTATTTAATCCAGCTATTAAAGTAGTATGCCGTACTAATTTTAAAGAAAAATATTGTCAACCAACCCTTCAGCTATACGCACGTGCATAAACTTTATAAATACTTTTTCATTCTCATTTTATAGCCTGCCGCTTTTAAGTTAGTTTTGCACCCAACAGCAAATGAAAATAATAGACAAGTACATACTAAAGAGTTTTTTAACCACCTTTATCTTTTGCATTATACTTTTTACAGTAATTGTGGTGGTAATTGATACCAGTGAAAAAACAGACGATTTTCATAAGTCGGGCCTCTCCTTATGGACCATCATACAGGAATATCATTTGGGTTTTATTCCACGTATAGATGCCATGCTTTTTCCTTTATTTGTTTTTATAGCCGTAATATTTTTTACTTCAAAAATGGCCGAACGTACGGAGGTTATTGCAATTTTAAGCAGTGGCGTAAGTTTCAGGCGTTTTTTAGTCCCTTACTGGATTGGTAGTTTTATTTTGGCAGGTATTTTATGGCTTGGTTACCAATTTGTATTACCCAGGGCCAATACCATTTGGGGTAACTTTCAGGCAAAATATGTGGATATAAATTTTGGTGGCAATGAGAATAAATCATTTATGCAGAATTATTATTTTCGCACGGATAGCAATACTTACGCAGGTTTACGCAGTTATGATACCGCCAATAAATTAGGAAATAATTTTTTTATTCAGGAATTTAAAAATAATGAATTGGTGTACAATTTGCGTAGTGAGAATATAATCTGGGATACCGCCACCAAAAAGTGGAAGCTTACCAATGTTCAGGTGCGCACATTTGTTGGTGATAAAGAAAATATACAACACAGTGCCACCAAGTTTGTAAATTACAATTTTAAGCCGATTGACCTCAGACGGGATGAATATTTAAAAGACAGGCTACCTACGCCGGAGTTAAACCATTTGATAAAAATGGAGGAAATCAGGGGTTCGGAAGGTATCAATGCGTTATTGGTGGAAAGATATAATCGCGATGCTATACCTATGTCGGTAATAATTTTAACACTTATTGGTGCAACCCTTGCATCACGTAAAGTACGCGGTGGTAGTGGCTTTCATTTAGCAGTTGGCGTAATATTAAGTGTGCTTTACATATTATTCGGTCGTTTTTCTTTGGTTTTTGCAACCAAGGGTAACTTCACTCCTTTTCTTGCTGCCTGGATACCTAATATTGTATTTGGGATTATAGCTTACTATCTTTATCGACGGGTTGCCCGATAGTAAATTGCCGCTAAGAAATTTTAGTTTGCCGGCAAGACGATAAGATGTTTTTTTTAGAATGTGGCTATTTAGAAATTATATTTTGCCGCTTAGGCGTTTAGACGTTTTTTTAGAAACCCATTTCGCATTTTTTACTACTTAGGTATTAAAGCTTTTTTTAGAATGTGGCTTTTTATAAAAGTTCCTCACCCCTTAAATATTCGCATGTTTAGGCTGGATATTTTTTATACCGGCTTTAATATAATGTTGACAAAGGTTACAGGGTAAAAATTAATTTTTATTTTTACCTATTTTTTAGATTTGACCTATCCCGATCATTTTTTTTGTCAATTTAATTTTGCCGCTACAACGGATAGACGTTTTCGGAAACTACTTTATCTTTTAGAAAAATAAGCTCAGCCCCGGAGATTTACAAAACAATATTTCCTTCTTAAAAAAATTATCCAAATAGCTTATTTGGTTACAATCCCACTGTCTGTTAACCAATCCGTAAGCCGTTGTGGCCAATTATTGATTGATTTTAACTTAGAATATTGGCCCATATTAAAAGCATGATCACCCTGACTGTATAAATGCATTTCAACTTTAGCCTTTGCTTTTCTGTATAAGGAAGTTATTTGAAGGATCGGTTCCGAACAACAAACATCATCGTTTGCAGCAGCCAAAAACAAAGGCGGCATATTAACTGCAATATTTGTTGGAACGGCTAAAGGTCCCGGAAAGATTAAAATCAAAAAATCGGCAGTACATTTTATATTGTCAACGCTATCCGTTTTCTTTAAGGCTTCCTTCGGCGAATTAAATGCTACCCATGCCGCCAATTCTCCGCCGGCAGAAAAACCCATCAAACCAATTTTACTGGTATCAATATTATAAGCAGCCGCCTGTTGCCTTACAACGCGCATTGCCCGCCGGCCATCCTGCAAAGTATTTTGCATACTATACGGTGTGTTTTCTTGTCTAAATAAACGGTATTTCAATACAAAGGCAGTTATTCCCTGCTTATTAAAATACTCCGCGGCATCTCTTCCCTCGCCTTCCACTACCAATAATCTATGCCCTCCGCCGGGACAAATAATTACAGCTGCGCCGGTTGCATTTTCTTTAGCTGCGGCATACACCGTAAGCGATGGATTATTGATATTTTTTGCCCAATAATTCTTTGCTTCTTCCGGTTCATCCTTTTTATTTTCGAAACCCAGAGCTCCTTTCTGCCATAAATAAATAACAGGTTTTACAGTTTGCGCAACGGCAAATTTGGTGATGCCTGCAACTATTAGTACAGCAAGAAATATTCGTTTCATTAAATATATTTTTTAATTGAATTATTTTGAAACATATATTTAGTTCAACAGCAAACATTAAAAGGCAAAAATCTAAAGCAATTTAAGTTTGCTTCCTGGGAGAGGATCCGTGTGCGGCAAAGTCAAATATAAGAACTTAACGTTATAAAATTAACCTATAATTTAGTAATCCCACTATCTGCCAACCAATCTGAAAGGCGTTGCGGCCAGGTATTAATAGATTTTAATTTAGATCTTTTACCCATATTAAAGCCATGATCACCCTGGTTAAATAAATGAAGCTCTACTTTAGCTTTAGCCTTTCTATATAGAGATGTAATTTGTAAAATAGGCTCCGCACAACAGGCATCGTCGTTGGCCGCAACCATAAATAAAGGAGGTGCTTTATCACCTAAATTTTCAGGAACTGCGCCGGGGCCAGGATAAATTAAAATCAAAAAATCAGCTGCGCATTTTACAGCATCAATGCTATCCATTTTTACTATTTGTTCTTTAGGGTTATTGAAAGCAACCCATGCGGCAAGCTCTCCTCCGGCAGAAAAACCCATCAGTCCAATTTTATTGGTATCAATATTATATGCCGCAGCCTGTTGCCTTACCAGGCGCATTGCTCTCCGGCCATCCTGCAAGGTATTTTCCTTTTTATAGGAAGTTCCTTCTTGGTTAAACAAACGGTATTTTAATACAAATGCTGTAATGCCCAATTTATTAAAATATTCTGCGGCATCCTTTCCCTCTGCATCAATTACCAGTAACCGATGACCACCACCCGGGCAAATAACTACAGCAGCACCGCTTGCAATTTCTTTAGGCGCAGCATATACAGTAAGCGATGGATTATTAATACTTTTTACCCAGTAGTCTTTGGCTTCCTCCGGCTCATTCTTTCTATTTTCAAAACCGGGGGCACCTTTTTGCCACAAATAAATAACGGGTCTAACAATTTGTGCCGGCAATACATTTGATATAGCAACTAAAATAATTAAAATACTTAACACTTTTTGCATAAGAAATATTTGTACATTTTATAAATAGACTGTTCCAAATAATACCAAATGGTATATTTAATTTAAAAAAATTATTTAATATTGTTCTTCTAAAAATTACAGGGCACCATTACTTACAAAGGCAATATGATTACTATCAGGGCTCCAGGAGCAGGTATTGATGGTTCCTTGTCCGCCATACAAATAGGCAATCACCTTTGGCGCTCCCCCGCCAACAGGCATTAAACGCAGCATCACTCTTTTATAAAATGGGTGATCGTTTGATACGATCGTAGGGGGAAATGATAACAAAACCATCCATTTCCCATCGGGCGAAATATGCGGAAACCAATTCTGGTATTCATCAAAAGTTAGTTGTTGTTTATCCGATCCATCAGGCTTCATCCGCCAAACTTGCATGGTACCCGTTTCATCGGCATTGTAATAAATATATTTGCCATCCGGTGCGTATTCCGGCCCGTCTACATGGCTTTTTTTATTAAATGTTAAGGCTGTTTCTACGCCGTTTTTAATATTTTTTTTATAAATATTGTAAGCCGGACTAACACTCAGCCGTTGCGCTACATAGAGCACTTCCTTATTATTTGGATTCCAACCGTGCAGGTAAGATGGCGTGCTATCAGTAACTAATATTGGCTCGCCGCCGGTTAACGGCACCACGTAAACTGTAGAACCTCCACCAGGTAAGCCCTGGCGGTGATGACTTAACCCCAGCATTTTTCCATCGAAAGATATCAGGTGGTCATTGTTATTTTTATCTGCTGCTCCAGTGGGTAGCTTTTGTGGCGTACCGCCATCAATAGCAATCGTATAAATAGATCCAGCCTGGTTAAACAATATTTGTTTGCCATCGGGCATCCAGTTTGGTGCTTCAAACCTTCCGCTATCCTGATAAATAATTTTCCGTTTACCATCAAAAATATTCATGGTTTCTAAATGGCTTGGTAAAATACCGTCATGGTAACCATCGAAATTTTCTGCTACCGGTCTATCAATTCTTACATTCCACGCAACACCTTCTTCTTCTACATCGGGGTTATGACTGCAAACAAATAATCCACCTAAAATTTCGGCTGGCAGGTCTTTCATTATCTGCGCGCCTACAAATTGTAAGGGTTCTCCTATATTGGCAGCACGCATAATTATATTTTGTCCTTTGCGTTCTATCTGTACTATTTCAACACTTTTTTTAAGGTGAAATATCTCATCCTCAGGATCACGCATAAATGCACCCCGTAAATTGCGCCATTGTAAAACAGTTAGTCCGTCGCCGTGCACCGCCGCAATAATTGCTGCAGCATCCTCTTTATCAGATTCCCTGATCATAAACCCAATTTTACGGTGCTTATCTTTACCTTCTCCTAATAATTTCATATTAGCTGTCAATATAAAATCACCCTTTATTTTATTGTATAAAAAATGAAATTCATCACGGTTAAACCAAATATTGTATCCGCCTGATTTTATATTGTAGGCTTGCTTATCGGCATTATAAACTGCATTTCCCTTTATTGCCGGGTTTCCAATATCAGCCTGATTTGTAAAAATACCGATTGAATTTGTTTGTGCCATGGTTAGGTATCCTATAAAAAGTAAGAGTGCAAGCAGGTTAAGTTTCATATTTATTTTTAAGTTTTGAACAAGCAGTATTTATAAAACTTTTCAGAAGGATTGCACTAAAACATCCAGATTCATTTATTGCAAATAATTTTTTAAACATTAGCTGTTATAAATTTCTACAACAAATTTTATTTCCAATTAAGCTATAAGAACGTATTAAAAGTTACTAAAACAATGAACCATTTTTAAATAATTTTGGCTTTGCATTTACCTTGTTTTAGTCCTTCCGGAGGGAAACTAATTAGCTTATAAGCATTGATTTTTAAATCCTGATTCAATACCGAAACGATATTGCTTTTATTATTTTGTTCAATTATTTTTTGGTTAATTGCAATTTTTAAAATATAAATTTATTATTAATGATTAAGTTTATTTATTCAGAGCTTCCTATCTGCTTCCCGGCAAAACACCTGATCATTCTTTTAATAAACTGCATTATATCAGATTTCATTTTTCTTTAAAAGTTCAACTGCATGGTGTGCTGCTCTTGCGGCAAAAGCCATATAGGTAAGGGAAGGGTTTTGGGTGGAGGTAGAGGTCATACAGGCGCCATCAGTTACAAAAACATTTTTGCAATGGTGCATTTGATGCCATTCATTTAATAAAGAGGTAGCAGGATCTTTACCCATTCTAACGCCACCCATTTCGTGTATATCCAAGCCGGGAGCCTGTTTACTAT
>JAYTHI010000046.1:0-1944 GCA_043732685.1 Ferruginibacter sp.
GGAGAAATAAAAGACATCAAAGAAATAAAAGTAAAAGACAACCGGTATGTATTAATTGTGCAGAATGATCGGGCACCGGCGATGTTTAAAATAAAAAAAGAGTTAAGCAAAAAATAATATGAAAACCATTTTAAAGCAGTCTTTTTTATTATTTATTTTGTTTGCGTCTGTAATAATTTTAGCAGGGTGTAAATCAAAAAAAATAATTGCAGCACCTATTTTTAAAGTACTGGAAAGCAATACTACGGGTATAAACTTTAGTAATACACTTAATTATAATCAGCAGTTTAACCTTTTTAAGTACATCTATTTTTATAATGGCAGCGGCGTTGGAGCTGGCGATTTTAATAATGATGGTTTGATAGATTTATTTTATGGTTCTAACCAGCAACAAAATAAATTATACCTAAACACCGGTAATCTTCACTTTAAAGATGTTACAACACAAGCCGGGATTCCCCAAACAGGTGGATGGACAACCGGTATTTCTGTAATAGACATTAATAATGATGGCCTATTGGATATTTATATTTGCCAGGTGGGTGATTATGAAATTTTGCATAGTAAAAATCAATTGCTTATTAATCAGGGAGTAGACAAAAATGGCATTCCTGTATTTATTGATAAAGCAAAAGAGTATGGGCTTGATTTTTCCGGCTTCAGCACACAAGCCGCTTTTTTTGATTATGACAACGATGGTGATTTAGATATGTTTTTGCTAAACCATTCTGTTCATGAAAATGGAACATTTCGGCCAAGAAAGGAATTTGATGGGACATATTTTCCTTTATCAGGAGATCGAATTTATAGAAATGACGGCAATAAATTTACAGATGTAACCAAAGAAACAGGCATTAACAGCTCGGCAATTAGTTATGGTTTAGGTATTGCAATTGCAGATATCAACCTTGATGGTTATCCTGATATTTATATTGGTAATGATTTTCATGAAAATGATTATTTGTATATCAATCAAAAAAATGGAACTTTTAAAGAGGAAGGTGAAAAGCAATTAATGCACACCAGTCAGTACTCAATGGGGGTGGATGTCGCGGATGTAAATAATGACGCCTTTCCTGAAATTATTTCTATGGATATGTTACCCGCAGACCCATACATTTTAAAAAGATCTTTAGGAGAGGATACCTATGATATTTTTAATTATAAAATTAGTGTTGGTTACTCTCACCAATATACCAGAAATAATTTTCAATATAACCGGAAAAATAATTTATTTAGTGAAGTTGGATTATACAGCGGTATCGCGGCTACAGATTGGTCATGGGCGCCTTTATGGATGGATTTTAATAATGATGGATTAAAAGATCTGTTTATATCCAATGGCATTCCTAAACGAATGAATGATATCGACTACATTAATTTTGTTACCGACGGTGAAGTACAGCGGATGATTAAAGACAATAACATGCAGGAAAAAAATCTTGCTTTAATTAATAAATTTCCTGAAATTAAATTGCCAAATAAGTTTTATACAAATAATGGGAATCTCTCCTTTACGGATCAGGAAGCAAATATAGAAGGAAGTAAAGCTGCATTTTCTAATGGTGCTGTATATGCGGATTTAGATAATGATGGTGACTTGGATATTGTGGTAAATAATATTAATGCACCTTCTTTGATTTATGAAAATAAAAATAATAAACCGGGTAAAAAAACATCTCTCCGTATCAATTTAAAAGGATCTATAAAAAATATAAATGCGATAGGTGCCAAAGTAATTGTCTATGCAAATAAAGGAATCAGAACATATGAAAAATATCCGGTAAGGGGTTTTATGAGTAGCATGGAAGTTCCGATTTTAATAGGTTTGGATAAAACAATTATTGATTCCATTATTCTTGTTTGGCCCGATAATACTTTTCAGCATTTAAAGATACCTGCTGATACTTTGGCTTTAAATGTTCAATATCAAAAAAATCTTCC
>JAYTHI010000047.1:0-6716 GCA_043732685.1 Ferruginibacter sp.
ATCAACAACCCTTGAAAGCACTTTTATTGCCTGCTCCTCTTTTCCATGCATAATTAGCCAACGTGGACTTTCGGGTATAAACAACAAGGCAATAAAATATACAACAGCCGGTATAATTTCAACCCCTAACATCCAACGCCAGTTACTTAGCGGATCATCAACAGTTTTTAAAATAATATAATTAGAAAAATAGGCAACGGATAAACCAATTACAATTAATAACTGGTTGAAGGATACCAGCCAGCCCCTTTTTTTTGCAGGTGCAATTTCTGCAATAAAAACCGGGGCTACTAAAATTGCAATGCCAACCCCAAACCCTCCCAATATCCTCCCCGTGATAAAGGTTGCTATATTATTGGCGAAGGCACACATAAGTCCGGTTGCAATAAAAAGAAAGGCCGCAATGAGTAAGGATGGTTTTCTTCCTAAACGGTCACTTAAAGGCCCTGCTACCAGGTTACCGGCAATGGCACCCCAAATTATACAGGAAACTGAAAAGCCGATCATAAAAGAACCATCCTGCAAACCAAAAATCGATTTATAAAATGGTACTGCACCAGAAATTACAGCACCATCAAAGCCTAATAAAAATCCGCCGATGGCTGCAATAAATGCTACTCCAATAATATAAAAATTATTTTTTTTCATTTATAAATTTAAATAAACTGTTTGATAATTTTTTTTCGTTGTGCATGATCCAACTATTTGGTTGGTATAAAGAAATAGTAAGTCACCTATTTTTTGTTATTAATTTAAAGGAGTGTATTTATCATACCTGCATGTATAAATACCTAAGCGGATAAATATTTTTTTTAGTTTCATACTTTTAATTTAGGGGGTGATACACAAAAAACAGCGCCTCTATTTAGTCTGTCCTAAAACCACTCCAATAATACTTGACTTAACGTCATTGCTTTTATTTTTAATCTATATTTTCAATTTTTTGTAAAAAGATCTCTCATTTTTTATATTGATAAAATACTTGAGGAGTGCTTTAAAAAGCCCGGTTGTATGTAACCGGGCTACCAAAACCAAAGGCTGTCATACCTTTTTACAAAGTTGGGAGCAATTAATAACCGGGATTCTGCTTAAGAAAATCTGCACCTACCAAATCTATTTCACCTTGCGGAATGGGCAAAACTTCATCTCTTCCAATAGTGTAATGTTTATAGGCCAATACGGTAGCAGCATCTCCCCAACGTACCAGATCTGTAAAACGATCATACCCCTCAGTTGCCAGTTCCAATCTTCTTTGCAATTTTACATCGTCCAGAGAATAAGTAGAAAGGTTATGGGAAGCATTGCCATATGCTCTAAAAATTACCTGATTTAAAGAACCCAGTCCATCTCCTCCGGCACCCATAATTGCAGCTTCAGCATGCATTAATAAAACATCAGAAAACCTGAATACTTTTTCATTTAAGGGATCGCTTCCTACGTTGGTGAGGCTGGCTGCTACGGAAGCAGGAATTAAGAATTTTCTGCAACTTGCCATTGATTGAAGTGCATCAGGTACTGTCCAGAAATACTGATAATACTGTATTCCTAAATCCCATCCGGTTTTGTTGTTTATATCCTGAAATACGGTTGATGAATCAATGATCGTTGCATCTTTTCTTGTATCTCCCGGTTGAAAAAGTTTTATTAAATTAGTTTTGGGCACACAGTTTCCATAACCGCCAACAGCACCATTAAATATAAAACCAAACATCTGATAGGAAGAAGAACCCTGGTTTTTAAAGGCATCTCCGGATTCAAAAGCATTATTATAAAAACCGGATACATAGCCAATTTCAAAAATAGATTCAACACCATATTCATTGGATAAACTCCAATTGCTGGCAAAACTGGTTTCTAATTTATACCCTAAACCCATTACCGCTTCGGTGTATTCTTTTACTTTACTCCATTTTTTTTGGTACAATTCAACTTTTGCTAAAAGCGTTAATGCAGCGCCCCTGGTAGCCCTGCCTTTTTCAGCAGCATTTGCATAGGTCACAGGCAACAAAGTATTTGCTTCCTGCAAATCTTTTTCTATCTGCGCATACACTTGCTCTTTAGGTGTTCGTGGAAATTTTAAATTATTATCAGTACTACCAATATAAGTAGTTATTAATGGTACATCTCCAAACATTTTAACCAATTCGAAATAAGAAAAAGCGCGTACAAATTTAGCTTCCGCAAGCAATCTATCTTTTAAACCAGCAGTTTTAAAACCATTATATTTAGAAATAAATTCTGTTGCAGTGTTGGCTCTTGCTATTGCAGTAAACCATTTTCGCCATAATGCTGCAATATTGGTATTGTTGGGCTTAATATTTCTTAAATCGTCAAATGGTGCTCCAAACGTCCAATAAGACGCCCATTGAGAAATACAATTATCTGCCCTTATATCCTGAAACATTACCGGATACATATGGGTTGATGGACCGCTATAAACTTGCCACTGCATAGGATCATACGCAGCATTTAACAAGGCCGTAAAATCCTGTTCGGTTGATAAAACATTACCGCTTAATTCTGTTATAGGCGACTTGTTCAGGAAATCTTTTTTACAAGAACTTATTGTGCCTAAAACAATGCCTAAGCAAATGATGAACCTGAATTTAATAATTATTTTATTTTTCATAAATGCATTTTGTTGGTTGATGATTAAAAGCTTGCCTGAAGGCCAAAGAGTATTGATTTTGGCTGAGGGTAAAAACCCCTGTCAATTCCCATATCTAATACAGCGCTTGCATTTGCCTGACCAATTTCAGGATCTATTCCATCGTATTTTGTTATAACAAAAAGATTTTGCGCCGACACGTAAAACCTCAATTTCGATACATGCATTTTTTTAAGCACTATTTCCGAGAAGGAATAGCCTACCGAAACTGTTTTTAATTTGGCAAAAGAACCATCTTTTACATAATAGTCTGACACCTCTGTTTGGTTGGTTCCTGTACCTCCTGTTCCTAAAAGATTTTTAGGTGCACCAATATCTCCATATCTAACGGGTCTGTTTGAATAGCTGGCATCCAATCTTACGGTGGCATCATAAATTTTATTGCCCTGCGATCCATATAAAAAAGCCCCGAAATCAAAACCTTTATATTCAGCACCAATCGTACATCCATAAGTATATTTTGGTAAGGGACTACCAATAAAAGTTTTATCAGCATCTGTTATACCTGGTTTTCCATCCAGATTCTGAAATACGAAATCACCTTTGGCATCAATCTCCTTCATTTTATAGCCATAAAAACTTGCGATAGGATGTCCTAAATCTGTTCGGGTAATAGGGGATGAAAAAATGTAACCGATCTGGCCACCATTTAGTGCCTGTCCATTTTCTCCCAGTGAGGTAACTACATTTTTATTATAAGCATAATTAACAGTCAGGTTCCATGATAACCCATCAATTTTTATTTTTTTATAGCTTAGCAATAACTCCACGCCTTCATTTTTTACATCAGCTACGTTTGCTGCTGCGGATCCTAAACCTGTATAGGCCGGAGTGCCGATAGGCAATAACATGTCTGAGGTTTTTTTATTATAATAATCAACACTAAAACCAAAGGAATTATTGAAGGCATTTAAATCAATTCCAATATTTGTTTGAGCTACCTGTTCCCATTTCACGCCTGTATTTGGTAAAAATGGAACACTTATCCCGGGTGTATTTAAGCCACCAAAAGAAGGTCCGGAGGCGGGATCAAAAATCGTACTGTACTGGTAGTTACTGATATTATCATTACCATTAATTCCCCAGCTTGCTCTTAATTTTAATAAATTTACGTTCTTATATTTTTTCAGGAAATTTTCTTCGGAAAGAACCCAACCGGCAGATGCGGCAGGAAAAATACCCCATCGTTTATTGGGTCCAAACTTTGAAGAAGCATCGGCTCTTAAAGAAGCTGAGAAAAGGTATTTTTGTTGTAAGGAATAATTAGTTCTTCCAAAGAAGGACAATAAGCTTGATTGAAAGGCAGGATAAGGAATACCATAATGAATGTTACTTGCATCCCTGATGAGCGAAAAATTCACCTCTTTAAAATTATTTACAAGAAAATCAGTTCCCTGCAAGGAGGACGCTTTTCCGTTGGAGGTAAGAACAGATGAACCTATCAATAAATCCAGTGATTGTTTGCCGGTAGAAATAAATTTATACTTAGCGTTTGCTTCAAATTGATTGTAATTGGTTATATAATTTGTTTCCGACAAATAAGCATTGGTATTAAAAAAATTCTGATTTGGTCTGAAATCGAAAGTCGGTACAAAACTTTTTACTACTGAGTTATCCCCGTAAAAACTGTATGATCCATTTATTTCAAGTTTAGGAATTGGTACCCAGGATCCGCTGATTTTATAAGTACTTACATTTCCTTCTACCCGATTATTATTTAAAAGTAGCCCAAGCCGGGGATTGGTAACTGCTCCCACGGCAGGTAATATTACTCCGTTTACTGAAACAGGTTTACTTAAATCTCCCATATTAAATGGAATGCCTGAATTAGCAGAATCAAAAACGGGATAAACCGCAGGCAATGCACCAAGGTAATTCATCAATGCAATGCCGGGTGCTGCCTGATTTTCGTACAAATAATTTCTTGTATTTTTAGTTATACCTCCGCTTACCTGTATGGATAAATTTTTATAAATATCTGCATCAAATTTAAATAGTAAATTTTGCCGTTTAAAATTTGATTTACCCTGCTTGCCACCTACTAAACCGTCCTGACTAAATAAACCGCCCGATACATAATAGGAATAAGATTGCCCCCCATTAGCAAGCGAAAAATCCAGATTTTGAATTGGTGCATTTTTATCAAATATACTTTTATACCAATCGGTATTAGGTAGTTTAGCTTTACTGGCTTCAGAAATTTTATTTTGTGGTGTACTGTTTAAATCCTGAAACTTGTTGTAATAGTTTACGTACTGGTCCTTATTCATTACAGCCGGTGTATGACCAAGATTTTGAATACCGGTGTAAGAATTAAGTGATAAATTTGGTTGACGGCTATTTCGTTTACCGGATTTGGTGCTTACCAATACTACTCCACTTCCTCCCCTTGCTCCATAAATAGCTGCCGATGCAGCATCTTTTAAAATACTGATATTATCAATATCCGACGGGTTAAGATAATTAAGATCGGGTACTTGCATACCATCAACAAGGTATAGTGGCTTAGATCCGCCTGCTGTACTGTTACCTCTAACCTTAATAGTTAACGGGGCTCCCGGAGAACCGGAACTTTGCACTACGGTAATACCGGGAGCGGTGCCCTGCAAGGCTTGCTCCGTGCGGTAAACAGGTAATGATGCAATTGTTTTAGAAGATACAATAGCTACAGCAGTTGTGATGGATCGTTTATTGGATTTACCATATCCTACAACTACTATATCAGTAAGATCCTGACCGGAAGGGGATAAAGAAAAATTGCGGTCACCTGCCTGATTTATAAATTTTTCGATTGGTATCATTCCTACAAAACTAACCACCAACAAGGAAGCTGCCGGAAGTGTAATGTTGTAAATACCATTCGTATCCGCAAGAACAGAAAGGGTTCCGTTTTTAACAGATACTGATGCTCCTGCAAGCGGATATCCGGTAATGGTATTTTTAATTTTTCCGGTTACCCGGATAGTTTGTGAATGAACCTGATGAACACCTGTAAAAATTAGCAGGCTAATGAGTAATGTAGTTTTAAATTTCATGTAGCATAGTTTTTTGAAACTGAATAAATTGCAATCGTAGTAACCTTTATTACCTATCAATATTTGTAGTTTTAATTACATTATGGATATAGTAAATTTGACTACAAGGTAAAAATAATATTTTAATATTTCCTAATAAATTAGCATATTTATTTTTAAAATCTCCTAGTAGTTTGATAAAGAGTATGATAGCTAATTAAACTCATAGTCATAATGACTATATAAATAATATAAATTTTGTTTTTGTTTAAAAATATCCATCATCAGTTTATTATCTTTACAAAAAAAATACGTTTTTGATTTGTTTAAAAAAATTTTATGAATGTATCAGAAGAGATAATTGACGCCTTGTCGATTGACAGTGTAATTTTCGGTTTTAAAAATACCGCACTTTCAGTTTTGCTGGTAAAGCATGGTCAGGGTATTACTAAAGGCCAATGGGCCTTACCCGGCGGATGGATAATGTATAGTGAGAGTATCGATGATGCAGCCAAAAGAATCTTAACTGCACAAACAGCAGTAAAAAATATTTATCTGGAACAATTTCAGACCTTCGGTAAAACCAATCGGTTTCCTGGAAAAAGAGTTATTACAGTTTGTTATTATGCCCTGGTTAACATTGAAAATTTTGAATTGAATGCCGGCGTATCTGTTACGGAAGTAAGTTGGTTCGATGTTAGAAATCTTCCTAAAATGGCATTTGATCATACTGAAATAACCAAAAAATGCTTTTCGTTTTTGCAGCATAAAGTACGCCACGAACCTATTGGCTTTAATTTACTTCCAAAAAAGTTCAGTCTGCTTCAACTACAGGAATTATATGAAGCTATTCTTGACCAGAAACTTGACAAACCTAATTTCAGGCGACGATTAATTAAGATGAACCTGCTGGTAGCCTGTAACGAAAAACAAAAAGACGTGTCGCACAGGGCAGCTCAACTGTACAGATTTGATAAGAAAGTTTATGACCGTTTAATTGATAAGGGATTTTCGTTTGAAATATAAAAAGTAAA
>JAYTHI010000048.1:0-6693 GCA_043732685.1 Ferruginibacter sp.
TTAATTGCTGTACATAGCAATACCATATTATGGTCACCATCCGGTAATCTTTCCTGTACTGCATGCGATACTACCATTGCTACTCCGCCTACCTCCACACTTTATTATGCCACTGCTATAAATACCTTTAACTGTAGTGTGCAGGATAGTACTTTTGTTCAGGTTAGCATTCCATTTACCGCTACTATTGATCCTGCTGTTACTGATATTTGTCAATTTCAAAGTACTGCTGTAAATGTTCTTCCAAAAGGAAAAGTAATTACATGGTCTCCCCCGGCAGGTCTATCCGATGCAGGTATTTATAATCCGGTAATAGCTCCGGCTAAAAGTACAATTTATACGGTTGTTTTACATGACTCGGCGGGTTGTATTTCCAATAGTAGCAGTGCTTCTTTAAATCTAATCATCAAATCATTGCCAACTGTAAATGCAGGTCCGGATGAGGCTTATGGAAAAGGAGCTGTTTTTAGCTTTGCGCCAACTTACAGCAATAACGTAAGCACTTACCTGTGGACGCCTTCCGATTTTTTATCCTGTAATAATTGTGCTTTTCCAAATGGTATCAATGATCATACCCAACAATATATTATTAAGGTAACTTCAGATAGTGGCTGCGTAGCCAGTGATAGTGTAATAATTTCAATCGCCTGTAAGTACGCTAATTTATTGATGCCTAAAGCATTTACGCCAAACAACGATAACCTCAATGACTACTTTTATCCAATTTCCGTTGGTATAAAGCTTATCAACCGGTTTATTATTTATGATCGAAAAGGACAAGTGGTTTTTGAGGCAAGAAATTTTACTCCTAATAATAGAAATCTTGGTTGGGATGGAAGATTTAAAGGAGCCGAGCAATCAATAGGAACCTACGTTTACATTTTAGAAGCCATATGTGATTTAGGTGAAAAACTCTTTAAAAAAGATAGTTTTTTATTGCTTCGATAAAGGCATGTTTTCTAATGGAGATATATTATTGATGCTGTTATCAGGCTGAAATAATAAATTTTTAATGCAAGATTCCGATTAAATGTTTAGTAAAATTTAGTAATACCTTATTATTGGCAGCTAAAAGTGTAGGGCAAATAGTGCTTTTTTGCAGGTTTGAATTAAGTTTATAGCTGATTGATAAAATTCTTTCACCAAAAAGGTTTAAGGAAATAGATTAAACAGTACGATTTAAAATAAAAAACCTCCTTATTTTAAAAAAGAAACTCATATAACTAATATAAATATAACTGGATAATTTATTGCAAGGCTGCATAAAAAATTTATAGACCTTTCCCAAAAAATGAGCGGCTCTTTACCGTTCGTAAACTTTTGTGGAGGGTAAAAATATTGCGGTTTAACTTTAAATTAATTTATAACAAATGAAAACAAGCGACTCCATTGCATTATCTTATAGTACTATAAAAAGTAATCGGTTGCGCACCGCCATTACAGTTATTATAATAGCCTTGGGTATTATGGCATTAATAGCCATCATTACTGCTGTTCAGGCTGTTAACCAAAGTCTTACGCAAAGTTTTTCTACTATGGGAGCTAACGCATTCAGTATTCGTTTTAAAGAAAGGAATATTCGATTTGGAGGTGGACCAAATAGGGGAGACGTAAAAAAAACAAACCGTAAAACCATTGTAAGGTCATCAAGTGAAGGAAAAATTATTTCGCTCGATGATGCCCGGGCTTTTAAAGAAAGGTATATTTTTTCTGCTAAAGTGGGTATCGCTTTATCCGGACCAAGTGGCGTTATTGTAAGTAATGAAACAAAAAAAACAAACCCTGATATAAGGCTAACCGGTGGTGATGAAAACTACCTTTTATTGAATGGATATGAATTGGCTGCAGGTAGAAATTTTAATGAGGCGGATGTAGAAACCGGAACAAGTGTTTGTATAATTGGAAATGTAATTGCGCAAAAATTATATGGTGAAAATGCAGAGCGGTCGGTTGATAAAATAATTTCAGTATCAGGAAATAAATACAGGATTATTGGGGTTTTAAAAGATAAAGGTAGCAGTGCCTTTATGAATGCAGATAAGGTAGTTATTACAACCTTCAATAATATAAGGCGCATATTTGGTGCTACCGGTCAATCTTATAACATTGCAGTTATGGTGCCCGATTTAAAATTGATGGATGTTGCCATCGGAGAAGCCAAGGGAATATTCAGACCGGTTCGTAAATTAGATGTTAAAGAGGAAGATAATTTCTACATAGATAAAAGTGATAGTATCGTTGAATCGTTAATGAAAAACTTAAGGTTTTTGCAATACGCCACCATGGCGATAGCGTTGATAACATTAATTGGAGCTGCCATTGGTCTGATGAATATTATGCTTGTAGCGGTAAATGAAAGAACAAAAGAGATAGGGTTAATTAAATCTTTGGGCGGCAAGGCAGGGGAGGTAAGGGCCCAGTTTCTTTGGGAATCAATTCTTATAAGTTTGATGGGAGCTATTGTAGGTATTATAGCGGGCATATTATTCGGTAATATCGTTGCCCTATTGCTTAAAACCGGATTTGTTGTGCCTTGGTTATGGATTATTATCGGTGTAATTGTTTGTACGCTGGTAGGTTTACTGGCAGGTTTATACCCTGCATTTAAGGCAGCCAAATTAGACCCGATTGTTGCGCTTCGGTATGAATAATTTTATTTAAAATATTATATATTTCTATTTTATATATTATAAAAAAATGGTAACTTTAATTGGAAAGTATTTATAAATTCCGATAGTATTTGTCCAATCCATACAATTGCCATAATTCTGTATCCTGATTGCTTAAACATATAAAAAATATCCCGGTGGGTTGTTTCATTCAATTATTTTATTAACTTGTGCTTCAACATAAAATATTAATTGTTTAATATTATTGTTGAAATACTTTTTTTACTTAGCATTGCAAAACAAATCGTAAGCAAACAACAATTACACTAAACTTATTAAAAATCGAACGTCATGGCAGAAACAAAATCAACTGCAACAGTAAAACCATCAACATCAGTGCAAGCAAAGAAGTCTGATAATTCTATTTCCTGGGTTGCACCTGTAGTGTGTATCCTGGCTGGTTATTTTATCTGGAGAGTTATTTTAGGAAATTCATCAAATTTTACCCGTCCTGGAACCGGATGGTTTTGGCCAAGTCATGAAGGTGCAAAAAATTCATTGTATAATATGTATTCAGGTGGTATAATTGTACCGATACTTATTGGGTGTTTTTTAACTGTTCTTACTTTTATTATTGAGCGTTTTTTAACAATTTCCAAAGCAACAGGTACCGGCAGCAATGCAGATTTTATCCGCAAAGTTCAATATCATCTTGCCAACAAAAATTTAGATCTTGCAGTTGCTGAATGTGACAAACAACAAGGTTCTGTTGGAAATGTAATGAAAGCTGGTTTACACCGTTACAAAGAAATGATTGCTAATACTGAATTGGATACCGATCAAAAAGTAATGGCTATTCAAAAAGAAGTGGAAGAAGCTACTGCACTTGAATTACCAATGCTCGAAAAAAACCTTGTTTTCTTGTCTACTATCGCTTCTGTTGCAACTTTATTAGGATTGCTTGGAACAGTATTGGGTATGATCCGTTCTTTCTCTGCTTTAGGTGAAGGTGATGGCGGCGGTGCTGCTGCAGGTAAATTATCTCAGGGTATTGCTGAAGCGCTTTATAATACTGCACTTGGTATTGGTACGTCTGCGTTCTCAATTATTTTCTACAACATCTTTACTACAAGAATTGATGGTATTACTTACGGTATTGATGAGTCTGGTTTTACTTTAACACAAAGTTTTGCTTCTTTGTACAAATAATGTATGGAAAATTGCAAATTTTGTTTCTTAGTAATATTAAAAATTTATATAAATGTCAAGAGCTAAAATACCACGTAAAAGCACACATATAGATATGACTGCGATGTGTGATGTTGCGTTTTTATTGCTGTCGTTTTTTATTTTGGCAACCAAAACAAAACCTCCTGAAGCTGTAGCAGTAATGACACCATCTTCTGTATCTACCAAGGTAGCTAAAGATGAATCGATATTGGTTACGCTTACCAAAGAAGGTAAAGTTTTTTTGTTGATAGGTGATAAATCGCATAAAAATGCCATTATCGACGATATAAATACTAGCAAATCACTGGGTTTATCTGCCGCTGAATTAACAAAACTTAAAAAGCTTGATTTCATAGGCGTGCCTTTTAGTCAGCTTAAAAGTTACCTCGATTTATCTGTTCCTCCACCGCCAAATCAATTACCGGGTATTCCATGTGTTGATAGCGTAAATAATGAATTAACAGACTGGATTCACAGTGTTGTTAATGCTTATAAAGGGGAGAGTATGGATAACTTAAATTTGTTGGTTAAGGGTGATAACCAGGCTAAATACCCCATCTTTAAGAATATAAAAGAATCATTTAAAAAGAATGATATATTTAAATTTAAAGTGGTTACAAATTCAGAAGCACCACCAGCCGGGTCTGAGTTAGCCAATGAAGCAGCGGCGGCATCGAAGAAAAAATAAATTGTACACTTTTGTTCAGCATTATTGCTGAACAAATTAAAAATTACCAATATGGCAGAAGTCGATACCTCCGGCGGCGGGCATAAAAAGGGGCCCGGCGTTAAAAAGGCAAAAAAACAATCTACAAGGGTAGATCTTACTCCAATGGTAGATCTGGGATTTTTATTAATTACTTTTTTTGTATTCACAACAACCATGAGCCAGGCAACTGCCATGAATATGAATGAACCAAAAGACGATCCTACCAACCAATTAAAAGTTAAAAATTCTGGTGTGTTAACTTTATTGTTAGGTAAAAATGACCATGTCTATTATTATTTTGGAGAATTATCTCCTACGGATGCATCTAAACAATTTAAAAGTAGCAATTTTAAAGATATCCGTCAGGTAATACTTGATAAAAAGAAAGCTACTCCTATCGGAGATTTAATGTACATCATCAAATCTGATAAAGAAGCCACTTTTAAAAATGCAATTAATATATTGGATGAAATGTCTATAAGTGCAGTTCCACCAGGTCATTATGCTGAAGTTGATATGAGTGATACAGAAGCTCAATTAATAAAGATGACAGAGCTAGCGAATGGTATAAAATAGTTATGGAATTTGATGACTTTAGAATCTTAACACAAATCATTTTACAATGGACATTAATAAAATATTAAGCGCTGATATTCTCGATATTATTTTCGAGGGTAAAAACAAAGCTTATGGTGCCTACGATCTTCGTAAAACGTACAATCAACGCATTACCAAAGCAATTTTGGTAACGGGGGCTGTAATTTTATTGGTCATCGGAGGAGCGGTTTTTGCAAAGCTGATCAATAGAAACACGGTTGAAAAATTGGATGTGCTGGATACACAAATGGCTGAAATCAAAAAAAATGATGCACCACCGCCACCGCCGCCGCCACCACCGCCAAAAGCACCACCACCACCCGAAATTAATCAGATCAAATTTACCCCTCCAAAAATTGTAAAGGATGAAGAGGTAAAACCTGATGAAAAGATCGAAGAAATTAAAGAAGATCAGCAAATAAGTACCAAAACAGTTGAGAGTGAAAACAAGGTTGCCATAGTACAGGCACCTGTTGAAGATAAAGGAACAGCAATTGTTGAAGCACCTAAAAGTAATGATGAAGATAAGGTTTTTACCAAGGTAGAAAACGAAGCTGCTTTCCCTGGTGGAGAAGCAGCCTGGAGAAGATATCTGGAGAAAAACTTAAACCCTAGCGCACCTGTAGATGCAGGAGCCCCTCCGGGAAATTATCAGGTAATTATTAAATTTATTGTTAGCAAGGATGGTAGTATCAGCGAGGTTCAGGCTGAAACCAAATTTGGTTACGGTATGGAAGAAGAAGCAGTTAAGATTATTAAAAGAGGTCCAAAATGGACTCCGGCCCTACAAAATGGTCGTAATGTAAATGCTTATCGTCGCCAGCCAATTACCTTTGCTGTACAGGATAATTAATTCGTTACAATTTATTTCTATAGTCCCTCTGCATTTATTTGTAGAGGGATTTTTTTGTCTTTACAGCCTTGGACAGTTTCATTAAGAAATATGGTTTGAAGAGATGATTCGTGAAGACACGAACCATGGCAGCATATTTTTAAATTTAATCTTAATCAACATAATCAGGATAAAAAACTATTAACAAATTAAAGGATCATTTTTATTTGAAGGCTATAAATAAATCTCCGGTAATGTTTATAGCTAAATGGTATTTTATTGTTTTCTCACTGTGAATAGGTGCTTTCTTTGAGTTGTGGCTTATGCTTTAGAACAAAGAGTATGGGCACAAAATTTAAATCCTGCTGCTTATTTACTTTTACAATATGGTTTAAACCTGAAAGGGGATTCACATTTGTAAATCCCTAAAGTAAAATGTATTATTCCCCCTAGGGATTAGCTATTTGTAAACCCCAGCAGTAAAATGTATTATGCCAAGCAGGGGATGACACATTTGCAAATCCATACATTAAAATGTATTAAGCCTCATAGTGGTTACATATTTGCAAATCCTAACAATAAAATGTATTATGCCCCATACGGGTTACCTATTTGTAAACCCCAACAGTAAAATGTATTATGCCCCGTAGGGGTTAGCTATTTGTAAACCCCAGCAGTAAAATGTATTATGCCCCGTAGGGGTTATATATTTGTAA
>JAYTHI010000049.1:0-1930 GCA_043732685.1 Ferruginibacter sp.
GTTGCAATTACAATTTTCTTCGCCTCAAATTTTTTACCGTTTACTTCAATCTCGTTTTTATTGGTAAAGAAGGCCAAACCTAATTCAACGTCGATACCCTGGTCTTTTAACCATTGAGCGTTTTCATGTTTTCTTATTACAGCTTGTCTGTCATGAATATATGTGGTGGTTTTTTTGAGATCTATTTTTCCGCTAATGGCTAAACCAAAGGCTGCTGCCTGTTTTGCGCTGTTGGCTATTTTTGCAACATGTATTAAAGCCTTGCTGGGTACGCAACCTTCGTTTAAGCAATCTCCACCAATTGCAGCATCCGTTTTGGCAAGCATCAATACTTTAAAGCCAGCCTTGCTCATAAAAAGACCAACGCTTAACCCACCTGAACCTGCACCAATTATAATGATGTCATATTTATTTAATGGCATAATTTCAGTTTTACTTTTTCACTTTTTATATACTTACGCTGATAGATTGTAATAAATTCAAATATAAAAATGCTTATTAAAATTGTTCAACGATTTTATTGTAAATATTTATTTCTTTTTAATGCGCCTGATAAAATAAAGCGATAAAATCAACAGCCTTTTTTTAGCTTTATAATTTATCCTGCACAATCATTTTTTTGTAGGTTGATATAAGTTTTTGTTGAGAATAACCTAATCTGTACATACTATAAATTATAAAAAATATGACCTGGGTTTTATAAATTCCATTCTCAATATATTTTCTTGCCGATGTAATTACCGGTTTTTGTATGATGGTGAACCTGGTTATTTTTCTTATTCGATTAATAAATTCCTGATCTTCCAGCACCAGCATTTTTTCCGAAAATCCGCCGGATTTTTTAAATATTTCTATGTCTGCAAATAAACTCTGGTCGCCAAAGCGGATGGCATTTACATCAAAACGGGTAAACCAGCAATTGGCTTTTAAAAACCAATGGTCTTTATCAAAAGCCAACCTAAAACATCCTGCTCCAAAATTATTTTGCATACAACTCATGATATCAGTACTAAATTTTGGTGGAGGAATTGTATCGGCATGAAGAAAATATAAAATGCTGCCAGTTGCCATACCTGCACCAAAATTCATTTGTGCAGCCCTGCCTTTATTTGGAGCTTTCGCAATTCGTGCGCCCATTTGTTCTGCCAATAAAATAGTATTGTCTGTACTGCCGCCATCTGCTATAATAATTTCTACTATAAAATTATCTTCATCATGTTGCCTTAATTTTATAATGGTGGCTTCAATTTGTGCTGCCTCATTAAATGTAGGTATGATTACACTGATCATGCTTTTATAATAATTGTAATAATTTTTTATAGGCTTGCTTTATATCTTTTTCTTCGTCAATATCACTAAGTTCTGGTAATAAATAAACAGTCATTTTTTCAGCAGCACAAATATTTAATGTCGCAGACAACACGGTATTGGTACTCCAAATTATATTATTAAATAATTCTGTGTGTGTATTTTTTAAGCCTATTAAATAATATCCGCCATCTGTGGCCGGACCAATAACTACATCATAACTTTTAAGTTGGGCATATGCATTTATAATATCTTCTTCGGAAAGTTCAACACAATCAGAACCAATTAAAATTACTTCATTATAGCCCTGATTAAAACTATCTTCAAAAGCTTTGCCCATTCTTGCGCCCAAATCATTGCCATGCTGAATTTTCTTTTCGTAAATTCCCATATCCCAACAATCTCCCGTGTCCATTACAGCTGAATAATAAACTGTTTTATTGACAGGTAAATTACGTGTAATTGTATATGTGTATTTTAAAAGATTTTGATAAATACGAAGTGCCATATCATTACCAACTGTAACAGCTAACCTGGTTTTTACTTTACCATACACCGGGTTTTTTACAAAAATTAGCAGCGCTTGTTTCATTTCAATGCTTTGATGGTTTCATAAAATAGC
>JAYTHI010000050.1:0-1930 GCA_043732685.1 Ferruginibacter sp.
TGGTTACTAAAATACGATATAAAGATAAAGGTGCTATCAGCAATATATTTGCATACCAAAATGGTATAAATGTCCGTTTTTATGATAATGTAAAAGGTATCACACCCGGACAAAGTGCTGTTTTTTATGAAGGAGATGATGTTATTGGCGGTGGAGTTATCCAGCGCACTTAATAACATTTTTGCCGAACACAATTGCTATTATTTTAATATTCATTTTTATGAAGAAGTATTTTTATTTGTTACTGCTTGTAGCTGCTGTTGTTATTAGCTCCTGCAATAAATCGGAAGAATATAAAACGGATGCCATCAGCGAATTTATGCCCCTTATAATTGGCAAATACATCACTTACAATTTAGATTCCCTTGTTTTTGCCAGTAATACCATTCCTTACGACCGGGTTATTAGGTATCAGGTAAAACAAGCGGTTATTGATACTGTAAAGGATAATTTAGGAAGATCCGGCTACAGTATCAGAAGATACATTCGCAAATCAAGCACTGATGACTGGCAGGCGGACAATACTTTTTTTGCCCTTAATACTGGCACTACTTATGAATTTGTAGAAAATAATATGCGGTATTTAAAGTTAACCCAACCCATCAGAAATGGATATACCTGGAAAGGTAATTCCTATATTGATACTTATTCTGCTAATTCAAATGTAAAATACCTGGACAGTTGGGATTATAATTATGATAGTGTAAATACGCCCCTTAGCGTGGGGGCCAATAAAATAGCCAGTTCCTTAAAGGTTTCGGAAAGAAATGAAGTTTTAGGTGATACTACCAATCTGGCAACCTACAGCGAAATAAATTTCAGTGTATCCAATTACGGTCGTGGTATAGGACTTGTATACCACAAATTTTTACACCAGGAGTATCAACCACCTACCCCCGGAACATTTGGCTACAAACTTGGTTATGGCATTACACTTACCATGATCGATCATAATTAATTGTCGGCTGGCTTAACTTTTAGTTTCCAATATTTTTATTTCAACAATTTAATGAAGGGCATTATGAAGAAATTTTTAGCTTCGATTTCTTTAATTTCAATGCTGTTAGCTTCCAACGATTGCTATGGGCAGTTTTCCCGCTTTATCATTCATTTAAAAGATAAAACTAAAACAAGCTTTACTACCGGCAATCCCACTCAATTTTTAACACAACGTGCCATTGATAGAAGAAATCGGTACAATATTAAAATAGATGAAACCGATATTCCGGTAGTAAAGGGGTACATCGACAGCATTCGACTGGCAGGAAATGTTACTATTTTAAATACCAGTAAATGGTTTAACCAGGTATGCATACAAACCAGTGATACTGCAGCTTTAGCAAAAATAAACGGATTTTCTTTTGTGGCAGGCACCAACCCGGTTGCAGCAAGGGTATTAACAGCACCTATTTTAAATAAAAAACAATTTATTGAGTCTGAACCAATCACTTTTAATATTACCAATAATACCTTACGCCCGCAAACACCGCAGGATTATTACAATTATGGCCAGTCTTACCCACAAATAAATTTAAATAATACCGAGTTTTTACACAACCACGGTTTTAGGGGAGAAGGCATGCAATTGTCTATAATGGATGCCGGTTTTTATCATTATTTAAGTCTGCCAACTTTTGATAGTGCCAGAAACAACAATCAAATTTTAGGTACCTATGATTTTGTAGGCCTTAAAGAAAGTGTAAATGAAGAATATTCTCATGGTATGAATTGCCTGAGCACCATCGCCGCCAATATGCCGGGCGTTTTTGTAGGAACTGCACCTAAAACATCTTTTTACTTATACCGTACAGAAGATATAAGCAGCGAATATCCGGTAGAAGAACAAAATTGGGTGGCTGCGGCCGAACGTGCGGATAGTTTAGGCGTAGATATTTTTTCGGTTTCTTTGGGATATACAACTTTTGACAGC
>JAYTHI010000051.1:0-19052 GCA_043732685.1 Ferruginibacter sp.
GGATTAAAATTATAATTATTGGTAAAAGTATAATTACCGTTTAATTCGGTATGCCAAAGCAAATTTTTTATGGGCGTGATATCCATATAAATGCCGCCGATCATACCAAAAGAAGTATTGTAATTATTATTGATTGATGCAATGGCTACCGGATTACTTGCATTATACAGCAAGGACTGTGCAACGGTTGGCCCGCCAAAAGATCCATCAGGGTTTTTTACCGGGATATTTGGACTTTGGGTTAAGGCAATATTGATGATATTTCCATTGGTGGTATTTACCTTTTCTTTGGTGGTAAATGCACTTAAGTTAACACCAAATTTCAACCATTTATTAGCCTGGTTATCCAGGTTTAGTCTTACTGATCCCCTGTTAAAACCCGATCCTAAAGCCACACCATCCTGGGCTAAATAATCTCCGGAAAAATAAAAAGTAGATTTATCAGTACCGCCACTGATAGCCATGGATTGTTTCTTTAAACTGGTATTGTGAAACAAGGCATCCTGCCAGTTGGTGCCCTTGCCTAAAATTGTAGGGTCAGATAATTCAAGAGGAATGGTACCTATTTGTCCGACCGCTTTTAACTTTTGAATGTACAAAGCATATTCTTTTAAATTCATAACAGGAGCGTCAGCGGGTTTTTGTTGCGCTGTGTACAAAGTGCTGATGGAAATTTTTGTAGCGCCTGATTTACCTCTTTTTGTCGTAATCATTAATACGCCGTTAGCACCGGCCGCGCCATAAATAGAGGTAGCAGCAGGTCCTTCCAATACACTGATATTTTCAATATCATCTGGATTGATACCTGATAATGCGTTGGCATAACCGGCAGGCTGGTTATAAGCACCGCCTGATGGAGCGCTTGGTCTTAATTGAACCCCATCAACAACATACAAAGGCTGGTAATTTCCTGTAACAGTACTTACGCCTCTAATAATTACAGAGGCACCGGCGCCAGGCTGACCACTGTTGGAGGATACGTAAACATTGGGAGCCTTGCCCTGAAGGGCGCCGTCTAAAGTAGTATTTACCGTTTTTTGAATATCGGCTGCTGATACCGTTACTACGGCACTACTGAGGTCAGTCTTTTTCATTTTGCCGTATCCAATTACAACCACTTCATCCATGGCGTTTTTTTCTGCGGTAATAGTTATTACCACTGCATTGGAGCTGGTTACTTTTACCTGTTTGCTTTGATACCCTATGTAAGTTATTACCAATACATCACCGGTTTGCGCCTGAATATTAAAATTACCTGCGTTGTCGGTATTGGTTCCTAATCGGGTTCTTTTGTTTACAACAGAGGCTGCCGGCAAAGCTTTTCCGCCATCAATTGCAACAGAGCCGGTGATCGTTCGCGATCCATTTTGGGCAAAAGATGCAGTGCCTGCAAAGAGGCAAAGTACGAGGGTCCACATAAAATGATCCCTGATGTTTTTTGTAAGTCTCAAATTTGTCATATGCAATTGTTCATTATTGGTTTGAATAAAAAAAATTTTTAATAGCGTTTTGGAAGAAGCCTGTTCTGTGATTTATTGGTTTATGATTTTTGCAAATTGGAGGTGTAGTAAGGGTAATCCCTGAAAGTGTATTTCTTTTAAAAATCAGGCATAGGTATCCTGTTTTTTTTATTAATGGCAATACGTTTTGGCATGACTTCAAATTAAATTACATTATCATCAAAATATATTCTTTTAATTAATCATCTATTCACAAAGCTAATTTTAACCAGTAAACTTAAGTAATACTATTTTATCTGATAACATTCATTATTTAAAGCATAGAAAAATTAAAAAATGTAATACGAGTAAAAAACCTAACTAAAATTGATTAAAATGCTGGAAAATACAAAATTCTACGTTTACTTAACTAATACTATTTTAACTATCTAATTTAAATAATAAAGAAAATTTAATAAATATATATTATATTTATAATATATAATGCATTTATAAACAATTATTTTAAAATAATTTGTAACTTTTTTTTAAATTAATTTAGAAAATAGGATGAAAATTAATTGTAAGATTTTAAGGATAACCGGATATATTATCAAAACAAAAAGTGTCAAAACTAATGGATAGTAGCAAATTTATTGCCTGGGATTTTTTATAAATTTGGATGTATTTGGGTTTGGTGCAAAGGTTGGATAAGGAGGCACAGCAGGTTTGCATTACTTAATAAAGCTTTAGGTGCATTGTTATTTTTGCAAAAATATACCTGGTGCTACATTGGAGATTATAGTCTGAATGCATTTACGCAAAAGAGAAGCGGTAAAATTTATAAACTGAGGGAGAATTTAATTATCCATTTTTATAACATTATTAAAGCCATCAGCCATTACCCATTTGTAAAAAAAAGCAAACCATTTACGCCAAGCCTGTTCATTGTGCCGGCCCTCAGGATCAACTACGGAATAAATAGAAGCTGCTGAATTATCTCCCAAATTCTTTACGATATTTTCCATATTTTTTACGTTATCGTCTCCTTCCCGGGCTCCGATATAAAAAAATAATTTGCCATGAATTGCGCTTCCTTTTGTAGTGGTTAGTTCTTTTATTTTATCTGCTATCCAGAAAGAGGGGGAGAAAATACCGGCATTACCAAAAACCCCGGGATGCTTTAATAAGGCGTAATATGAAATTAATCCACCCATTGAACTTCCGGCTATAATAGTGTTGTCGGGATTTTTTAAGGTTCTGTACTGCTTGTCGATATAAGGTTTGAGGGTTTTTACAATAAAATCAAGGTATTTATCTCCTTCTCCTTTGCCAAACTTGTCAAAAGTGTAGGGGTTGTATTCTGTCATGCGTTGCGGTCCATTATCTATACCTACAACAATGCAGGGCGGGCTGCCATTTTTAATAAGCGAATCAAGGGTTTCATCTACATTCCACTCGCCGGAAAAAGAGGTGTAATCATCAAAAAGATTTTGTCCGTCCTGCATATACAGCACCGGATATTTTTTTTTACCCTTCTTATAATCTTCAGGCAGGTAGATCCAAATTTTTCTTGTCCTGTTTAATTGTGGCATTGCAAAATCAGTTGCCACAATATGCACATTGTGCGATGCGGTATGCTTTTTACCCGTGTCGGTAAAATCATCTTTCCAACCTTCAATGTTGAGGTCTATCGTTGTATCGGAAGTCAAATTTAAGATACGGTTTTTTATGTCGGCTCCATCGGCAGCCACTTCTGCAGTATTCCAACTTCCCCTGGTACATTTAAATTCAAGCTGCGCTAAGGATATATTTTCTATTTTTAAAACCCATTGGCTATCGGTTTCAATAAATTTAAAAGCAATAGCATCAGGCTTCCATTCATTAAAATTACCGGCAACAAAAAAAGAAGCCGTTGCATGATTTACCGGCAACGACTTTAGGCGGATAATAACGGTATGCTGGCCAATTAATTGAGAAGAAATCGTAAGTAACACAAAAAATAAGGTTATACATTTTAAGTAAAAAAGCCTCATAAATTAATATATTAGTTATGCCTTTTACCTGTTGATATAAGCTTTTACCATTTGTTGTATGGGGGCACTTAACGGCGTAACCGGTAACCGTAGTATATTTTTAATAATGCCCATTTCATATAAAAATGCTTTTACACCTGCAGGATTATTTTCAGTGAACAACAAATTATATACTTCAATTAACGGATCATTTAATTTTTTAGCGGTAGCAAAATCAAATTTCAGTCCGGCCCTAACCATATCAGAAAATTGTTTTGGATAACAATTTGCAACCACACTAATAACGCCATCAATACCGCAAGCCAGTTCAGGCAATGCAAGGTCATCATCACCACTCAATACTAAAAAGCCTGCCGGCCTGTCGCGCAATATTTGCATACACTGGCTGATATTATTGCCGGCTTCCTTAATGCCTGCAATATTAGGCACTTCATTAGCAAGCCGCAGGGTGGTTGCAGCTTCCATATTCCGACCCGTTCTGCCGGGAACATTGTATAATAATACCGGCTTCGGAGCGGCTTCTGCAATTAATTTATAGTGCTGAAATAAGCCTTCCTGTGATGGTTTGCTATAGTATGGACAGGCACTTAAAATGGCAGCAGCTTTATCAAGCGGATATGATTGTACCTGCTCAATAACCTCGCTGGTATTATTGCCGCCAATGCCCACCACCACCGGTACGCGGCCATTTATTTTTTCAAAAGTAAAATTAATAATATCCAGCTTTTCCTGTTTATTTAAAGTAGGTGTTTCGCCGGTAGTGCCCAAGGTTACAATATATTCCACTCCATTACCAATGATATAATCTATCAATTTTTCCAAGGCATCGAAATCTACAGATTGGTTTTCCTGAAAAGGCGTTACTATCGCTACGCCGGTACCTCTTAATTGCTGCATTATTGTCATTACTACTTTATTTTAGGTGAAGTTATTATTATGCAATCAAATATCAATAGTGTACTGTTAAGAATATTTGTTTGCCTTTTATCGGTACTAAAATTACTGGCAGTAAACAAAACCTGCATAGTAAATATTTTATATAAACTCAAGGTATAAAAGTTAACATATTTTTTATGCTTGTTCCTTACCATTGGCCGCTTTAAAGCAGTGAATAGGGCAATTATCCCGATGTATTATGACATTACTTAGTGTTTGCAAGAAAAATACTAATCAAAGATGCAAGCAGCTTTTTCTATAACTCTGCAAATAAAAGCTTTTAGTGTTTTCTTGCAAACACTATTTACAATAAAAAATCCCCTGATTTATACAGGGGATCTTTACAAACGAATTATAACAGCATTACTTTACTGCCCAACTGGTATTAATGGACTGGTTTAATATTTTTGAATGGGATAAATAATTTTGGTCTTCGCTGTAGATAAATAAGCAGCTGCCATTTTTAATAACATCTATAATTGCTTTATGCAACCGTTGGGGTAGGGCAGGGCAACCCCAGCTACGACCAATACAACCCTTGGTACGTATTATATTTTCGTTCACATAATCTGCACCATGAATTACAATATCTCTTTTATTTGCATTGTCATTTATTCCCTTTTCTATACCCTGTAACCTTAACGAATAGCCATTGCCACCCATATAGGTGCCTTGTGTTTCGTAAAAACCAAGACTGCTTTTATTACTTTCCGGAACATTGGAAAATAAATTTGCAAAAGCCTTTCCGGATTGGGCGCCATGAGCTACATAGGTATTAAATAATAATTTACAGTTGGCAAGGTCAATTACAAACAATCTTTTTTTAGAAGAAGGTTTACTGAAGTCAATAATTGAAATAATATTTTTATTGGAAACATCGCCTACATTCTTCATAAAGCTAAAGCCTTTAATAGCACAATCAAATGCCTGACGGGCTAAACCCATGGATCCCAAACGTAAACTATCGTATATGTTAAATTTATCATCGGTTAGTTTGCCTGAATGCTCCAATACTGAATCTGCTATATTTGAAGGGTGGATTGCCGTAAATTTTCCATCAGCGATTTTAATAGGCGACACCGTTTTAGCAAATACAAAAGGCATGTGAACAATAAAAATAAATAAAGAAGTAAAAAATAGGTAGGCCTTTTTAAAAACTAATTTTTTCATAATGTAATTTAATGTGGATTTTAATGCTGATGATTCAAGCTAAGCAATAACCGTACTAACCAAGGCTATTTTATGTTAAAATACCTTTTTTAATGATTTTTTAGTAGATACGGAGAACACTTAAATTTATATCAGTTTGATTTTCATAGACTAGTAAATAACGAAACCTTTACCTGAACAAAACACTTTACTATATATCCTTCAGTATTTAACAATAATTAATTAAGAAATGTTATGATGTGTTAGCTATTTTTTATAACTATCCGTTTTATTTAACCCTTATGCCATAAAAGTTCTTTTCTTAAAATAAATATGCATCCATAACGAGGGGATGCATATTTTAGTATTTAAATGGATTTTAAATATCAGGTATATCAATACTTTCTGTACTATTTTGGTAGAGCCTATATTATGATTTTAAATGAGCAGCGGCCTTTTTATCCAAAAACCAGGATAATTTACCCTTTACAGGTGCAATTAATTGAGCCGGGTACAATTCAATATTTCTACTGTCTTCCATAACATGTTTTACTGCTTCAGCCTTAGCTTCACCATAAACCAAGAATGCTATCTGGCTTGCATTATTAATTAAAGGAGCTGTAAAGCTTATTCTGTATACGTCTTCCTCTTTTAAAAAAACAGCCTTAACATCTGCGGTATGTTCCTGAAGTATGGGCGTATGCGGAAATAAGGAGGCGGTATGCGAGTTATCTCCTAATCCTAATAAAATAAGATCAAAAACCATTGATTTTCCTTCAAAGTAGTTGGATATCGTTAGCCCGTATACTGCTGCAGCTTTATTGGGTTCCAGGCTGGTATCAACCGCAAAAACCTGATGTTCATCAATATTTAACGGTGTAAACAATGCTGTCTTAGCCATTAAGTAATTGCTTTCCGCAGCTGTTTTAGGAACATACCTTTCATCTCCAAAAAAGAAAGCTACCTTTTTCCAGTCAAGCGCAAGGGCATATTTTTCTGCTAATAATTCATACAGTTTTTTGGGCGAACTACCGCCTGATAGTGCTACTGCAAAACTACCTTTTAAAGCAAGAGCAGCATTCGCTGTTTCAACAAAAAACCTGGCAAGCTGCTCCAGCACCTCTTCTTCCGACTTAAAAATATTTATTGTCACACTATTTATTTATAAAATTTAATAATAAAAAAAGGGCTTTACAATTATATTGCCTTATTTAAAATACTGTTGCACCTTTTTAAATTTCCCTTCCCTATTTATTTCTTAAGGGTAAGGTAAACCAATGAAAGCCATCTCTCGCAATAAGCGCTTCTGCTAATTCCGGTCCCCAGGAATCGGCAGAATAATTGGGGAAGTTTAAGCTTTTTTTAGTTTGCCAGGCGTTTAATATCGGCATCAGCAAATCCCAGGCAACCTCCACCTGATCGCCCCGCATAAACAAGGTTTGATCACCAATCATGGTGTCCAATAAAAGGGTTTCATAAGCCTCAGGGGCCTGACTTGCATAGGTTCCTTTATAGTCAAAAACCATGTCTACCGTATTTAAAGCCATCTCTAATCCCGGACGTTTTGCCTGTACCTGCAAACGAATACTCATCTCCGGTTGAATACTGATTATTAAACGATTTTGTTGCCAGCTTTCACTAACTTCTGATGGGAAAATTAAATGCGGTACATCCCTGAATTGAATGGTAATTACAGAAGAAGACTGGTGCATTCTTTTTCCGGTGCGTACGTAAAAGGGTACCCCTTTCCAACGCCAATTATCAACAAAAAATTTAATTGCAGCAAAGGTTTCTGCATTGGATTCCGGATTTACTTTTGCCTCTTCCCTATAACCTGCTACTTCTTTTCCTTCCATCCATCCATGCGAATACTGACCTCTTACGGCCGACATCCTTACATCTTCCGGCGTAAATTTACGCATCGCATTTAGTACATCCAGCTTACGGTTTCTAACTTCATCTGCATTAAAACTATTGGGTGCTTCCATGGCTACCAGGCAAAGCAGTTGTAAAATATGGTTCTGAATCATATCTCTTAATGCGCCTGATCCATCATAATAATCACCCCTGTCTTCAACCCCTAATTGTTCTGTTACAGAAATTTGCACATGCTCAATATAATTGCGGTTCCAGATGGGTTCCAGTAAGGCATTGGCAAATCGAAACGCCATAATGTTCTGAACCGTCTCCTTACCAAGATAATGGTCGATACGATAGATCTGGCACTCATTAAAAATACCGGATAATAATTTATTAAGTGAGCGGGATGTTTCAAGGTCACGGCCAAAAGGTTTTTCAATTACGATCCTGGTTTTTTCAGGATCTTCTGCCAGTTTACTTTTAGAAATATTTTCGGCGATGATGGGGAAAAAATCAGGCGCAACAGCAAGATAATAAATTACGTTGGCGGGTGTTTTCCACTCGGCGTTATGCGCAGCTATCCTTGTGCCGAAGGCTGCATAACTTTCAACGTTTTTGGCATCAGCAGCCTGGTAGTGCAGGTGTTTGGCAAAGGCGGTCCACTTATCTTCCTTAGCCTTTCCTGTACGGCTGTATTTGTTTATACCTTCTAATATTTTCCCCGCAAAATCTTCATCAGTTAATGGGGTTCTTCCGGTACCAATGATAGAAAATTCATCCGGTAGCCAGCCTTCTAAAAAGAGGTTGTACAATGCAGGCGCTAATTTGCGCGAATTAAGATCCCCCGTTCCCCCGAAAATAATAAATATTACGGGTTGGGTTTTTATGGTTTGGTACATTTTGAGTTATAAGTTATAAGTTATGAGTTATAAGTGTTATTGGTTCAGCACTTATTTAAAATTTGTTGAAGCCGCATAGTAATTTTTCTATCTTTAATAGATCGTCCTAACGGTGTCTCAACAACCTTCCACGCGGTTTCTTTTTCAAGAATTTATTTTTGAAAATTTTAAATTATTCGCATTTTATACATTAAAGCTGTCCTTCAAAATGTAAAATTATTATTTAAGTTAAGGGTTGGTGGGGACACCAACCCTTGCCAACCTTGGCGGCTAGCCGTGGCTCGTGTCCCCAGACCACTTGCATTCTGTTAACTTAACTGCGTTGAACTATAAATTAATATGTAAATCTATTATTGATAATCTTTTTAATTGGTTAACGTATCGTTTTATAGCTAATATTTAACCTATCACCATCAATTAGCCCGTTACCCATTGAGTATGAAAAGTACCCTCTTTGCCTGTCAATTCATATGTATGTGCCCCAAAATAATCGCGCTGCGCCTGAATTAAATTGGAAGGCATTCGTTTGTTACGGAAATTATCGAAATACCCCAAACTTGCAGAATATGCCGGCATTGCAATTCCTGCTGCTATGGCGGCAGATAAAACCTTTCTTGCTCCGGGTAGACTTTCCATTACCAATTTAGCTACCCCTTCATCTAACAATAAATGCTGAAGAGAACTATTTTTTTGATAGGCAGAAAAGATATCATTTAAAAACTGAGAGCGGATGATGCATCCACCGCGCCAAATTTTTGCGATATCGGGTAAGTGAAGCTCATAATTATATTCAGCTGATGCCTTGGATAGCATTTGCATTCCCTGAGCATAGGTAAGGATGGTGCTAAAATAAAGAGCCTGTTCCAGTGCTGCTAAAAACCCTTCCTTATTACCCGAAATTATGGTATCCTTACTGCTGTAAATATCCGATGCCTGTATCCTTAATTGTTTATACTTAGACAGGTCGCGCATGGCTACAGCAGTATCAATAGTTGGTATCGGACTTTCCAGATTCATCGCCTCCTGAGAAGTCCATTTGCCGGTGCCTTTAGCCCTTGCTTCATCTTTAATATCATCCAATAATAAATGATCTGCACCAGGTGCTTTGTAGGCAAAAATATCCTTGGTAATATCCATCAAAAAAGATTGAAGGCGACCTTCATTCCATTGTGTAAATATTTTACCTATTTCGTCATTGTTTAATTGTAAACCATTTTTTAAAACCTCATATGTTTCGGATATCAACTGCATCAAACCATACTCAATTCCATTATGTACCATCTTCACAAAATGTCCCGAAGCTCCCGGTCCGATATAGGTTACACAAGGCGCTCCATCTACTTTTGCAGCGATAGATTCTAATATAGGTTTCATTACATTATAGGCTTCTTTATCGCCACCCGGCATCATACTCGGCCCTTTTCTTGCCCCTTCTTCTCCACCGGAAATACCCATTCCAAAAAAATGAAGCCCCTTACTTTCCAGATAATCTACCCTGCGGTTGGTATCTGTAAAATGAGAATTTCCGCCATCGATCAATATATCTCCTTTCTCCAATAACGGTAATAATTCCGCTATCACATCATCCACTATTTTTCCAGCCGGAACAAGCATCATAATAGCTTTCGGACTTTTTAAACTTGCAGTAAAAGCTTTAATATCAGTAAAGCCTTTAACCTTAACCTGTTTGCCTTCTTCTTCTAATAAAGCGCCCTTGGTGGCATCTTTATCGTAGCCTGCGCCTGCCACACCATGGTCGCCCATATTCAATAACAAATTGCGGCCCATGGTACCCAGACCAATCATTCCAAAATCGTATATAGTTGTTGTATCACTCATCGGTTAAATTTTTCGTTTTTTAAGTTTTCTAATATTTGTTTTGTTGCTTCAAAACTGGTATGTTGAAAAGATCGGATGCCTAAATTTTGTGCCGCGTTTACAAACATCAGCCGGTCATCAAAATATACACACTGGCTTGGAGTAGCTTGTGCAATACCCAGCGCCAGTTTAAAAATACCCGGATCCGGCTTGCGAATACTTACCTCACAAGAGGAAATAAAAGCATCAAAAGATTGGTGCAATTTAAATTTTTGTACGCGGTAATCATTCAGCTCCTTGCCTTCATTATTGATAGAAATTATTCTAAACCCACAATCCTGTTTCCACTCTTTCAGCCATTGCAGCATATCGGGTAATTCTTTTGATTGGGCATACATAAATTCTTTAAAATCTTCTCTTACAAAATCTCTTGGCTTATTAAATATAACCGTATCTAAATATTCATCCAGGGTAATGCTACCTATCTCATACACATTAAAAATAAAATTGTGCAGGGCATCCAATTCAGCATAATCCAAACCAAATTTTTCTGCTGCTGCATGGCGCGATTCGTGCCCCCAGCCATTGCTTAGCAATATACCGCCCACATCAAAAAATAGAATTTTAAGGTCGCTTACTTTAATCATAATCAGTAAAGGTTTTTACTTTTTAAAACAGGTAATTTATTCACTTATTTCTTCTGCATCTTTATTATCCGGTACTGTTATTTTTTTTAGTTTAATAGAAAAGATAACCAGAAATGCCAGATTAATTAAGAATCTTAACCCCAATAAAAATTGTCGGAGTGGATGGCTTATTGTCCATTGATTCAATATTTGCTGACAAACCATTACAAGTTGAATGGTTCCAATGACCAATAATATGCTGTAAAGAATTGTTGTATTCGTTTTTGGAGAGGTCATGCTTAATTTTTCGTATTGCTACATTTATTTTTCAAGATTCTTTACTTTATTTAACCGCCTCAAATGTCTTTCTGCACCTGTAAAATTGGCCGATAAAAAAGCGGTCACCAATTCCTGTGCTGCCATCATGCCTGTTACACGTCCTCCCAAACAAAGCATATTCATATCATCATCTTCAACACCCTGGTGGGCAGAAAAATGATCATTAATCAATGCGGCTCTAACCCCTGCTACTTTATTGGCTGCAACAGATGCGCCAACGCCACTGCCACAAACTGCAATTGCTTTGTCAACTTTTTTTTGAGCTAAAGCTTGCGCTAATGGCACAATCAGGTCAGGGTAATCGTCTTGTTCATTCAAAACATAGGCACCAAAATCTTCCACTTCGTATTTATTTAAAAGAAGAAAAGATTTTAAGTCTTCTTTTAATTGATAACCCCCATGGTCTGCTGCGATACCTATTTTCATTGTAATTATATGTTGGATAAAGATAGAAGGGCAATAAAAACAATTGCACCGGCTGATTTTCCGGTGCAATTAATTTTTGATATTAAATGTCTAAAAGTCCTTTTGCTTTGGCTACAACATTGTCTACTGTAAAGCCAAATAATTTAAAGAGTTCCTCTGCAGGGGCAGATTCTCCGTACCCATTCATTGCAATAATTGCACCTTCATCGGTTACATATTTATGCCAGCCTAATGGTGAGCCTGCTTCAACAGCCAGGCGTTTTTTAATGGCCGCTGGAAATATTTTTTCTTTGTAGGCAGCATCCTGCTTTTCAAACAATTCCCAACTTGGCATACTTACCACGCGGGATGCAATTCCTTCTTCCTGTAATTTTGCCTGGGCCTGCATTACCAATTCCACTTCGCTGCCTGTGGCTATTAATATTACCTGCGGATCAATTAAGGAATCGGATAAAATATACGCCCCTTTTTCAAGCTCGCTTGCTTTACCAAATTTATTTTGGTCAATGATGGTTAATCCCTGACGGGTAAATACCAATACTACCGGTCCATCGGTATGTTCAATTGCCACGCGCCATGCCTGTGCTGTTTCGTTGGCATCAGCCGGACGAATAACAGTTACATTTGGTATAGAGCGCAAAGAAATCAATTGTTCAATAGGTTGATGTGTTGTTCCATCTTCTCCCAAGCCAATACTATCGTGGGTATAAATAAAAATGGGACGAATTTTCATGATAGCTGCCAACCTTATGGGAGGTCGCATATACTCAGAAAATATAAGGAAAGTAGCACCGTAAGGGATAACACCTTTTGTAAGCGCCATACCATTTAATGCACTACCCATGGCATGTTCGCGAATACCAAAATGAAAATTTCTGCCACCATAACTACCCGGCTGAAAAGAATCGTAACCATTTAAAGTAGTTTCGGTAGAAGGAGAAAGATCTGCTGAACCGCCAATTAATTGCGGTAAGCCGGCGGCGATTGCATTCAGTACTTTACCGGATGCCTGGCGCGTAGCCATCTTTTTTTCTGATGATTCAAATACCGGAATAGTATCTCTGAAGCCTGCAGGTAATTGGCCGCTTAATGCCAATTCATATTCTGCAGCCAATTCAGGATAGGCAACTTTATATTTTGCAAATAAAGTATTCCAATCGTTTTCAAGGGCAACTCCTTTTGCACCTGCCGCGCGATAATAACTTAATACTTCATCCGGTACAACAAAAGATTTTTCAGGGTCAAAACCAAAACCCTTTTTAACCAATTTAATTTCTTCTGCTCCCAACGGAGAGCCATGTGCGCCGGCGGTATCCACTTTATTCGGACTACCAAAACCTAAATGTGTACGAACCTTAATTAAAGAAGGGCGCATGGTTTCTGCCTGAGCATTTTTTATAGCTTCAGCAATTGCTTTAATATCGTTACCATCTGCAACAATTTGAACATGCCAGTCATAGGCTTCAAAACGCTTGGCTACATCTTCTGTAAAAGCAATCAGGGTATCACCTTCAATAGAAATATGGTTGTCATCGTATAAGTAAATAAGGTTGCCTAATTTAAGGTGGCCTGCCATAGAAGCGGCTTCTGCACTTACACCTTCGTTCATATCTCCATCACTGCAGATGGCGTAAATACTATAATCAAACAATTCGAAGCCTGGTTTATTAAAACGTGCAGCCAAATGTTTCTGACCAATGGCAAAACCTACACCGTTGGCAAAACCTTGTCCGAGTGGACCGGTTGTTACATCAATACCGGGTAATAATCTATATTCAGGATGCCCTGCGGTTCTGCTATTTAACTGACGGAAATTTTTAAGATCATCCAGTGTACAGTCATATCCTGTTAGGTATAAATAACTGTATTGCAACATGCAACCGTGACCCGCAGATAAAATAAAACGATCTCTGTTGGGCCATTCCGGATTTTTAGGATTATACTTCATAGCACTTGCCCAAAGTACGTGTGCCATTGGCGCAGCACCCATTGGCATACCAGGATGTCCTGAATTTGCTTTTTGAACACCATCTACTGATAAAAGTCTTGCGGTATTGATTCCTAACTGCTCAACATCCTGTGCATTTTGATCCATTGAAATTGTATTTAATTGATGAATAACTTTTTAATAATGTCTATAAGTAGGGGCATCATTATTTAACTCCATAATCTGGCACCACCTTTAATGCCATCCTGGTTTCTGTCGATGGTAATATTTTTGTCGAGTTCAAAATTTATTTTTTGCCCGTTACCACCGCTGATGTATAAATGATCATAATTAAAAACGGTCTTTAAAACCTGCAATACCTTTTTTAATCTGTTGTTCCATTTGGCTTTACCTATTTTTTCCAGTGCCTTTTCGCCGATGTATTCATCATAGGTTTTATTTTTTGTAAAGGGGTGGTGGGCTAATTCCAGGTGCGGCAGTAATTCACCATCTTTAAGTAAGGCAGTTCCAAAACCGGTTCCAAGGGTAATTACCATTTCTAAGCCCAACTTGCTAACTACACCCAAACCTTGCATATCAGCATCATTTACCACTTTTGCGGGCTTGCCTAAAAGTTCTTCCAATTTTTTCTGCAGGTTAATATCTGTCCAGGAAAGGGAATCTAAATTCGGAGCCGTTTTAATAATTCCGTTGGATACATACCCGGGAAAGCCTGCCGAAATTTTATCATAAGTTGGAAAACCTTTAACCAGGTTTTGAATACTGGTAAGTAAGTTCTCCGGATTTGCAGGTACAGGAGTTACTACTTTTTTGTAGTCCATGTCCAGATTGCCTTCACTATTTAATACAGTTGCTTTAATATGAGAACCTCCAATATCAATAGAAAGTATTTTTTGACCGGCGCTTTTCTTCATGTATTTACAAGTTATTTATACTTTTTTACTATAAATTCTGGCACCCAACTATTTGTTCAGTCTTGTTGAGCTTACCTAAAAAACAATGCCGCAATCAATTATGATTACTGTGCTTATTAAATTGCACCAAAGTTCTGATAAAATGATGTAAAAAAAACAGGTTTATAAAAGAATTTACCCTGTTTATCGCACAAAATAAGGTCTTTCTTTATGTAAAATCTAATCTGCCCGTACAAATGATATTAGTTAAACCCAAATATTATATCATGTTTTCGGTTAGGTTATTAAACTTTTCAGGAATAAGTTTACCCTGCTAACCTTAAGCTATGCTGTTGTTATAGTTATTATTACAATACTACAGCAAGGGTTGGTCAACATATTTAAAAAATGGATCTTAATTAAATCATCCGTAAAACAATGAAATGTTGCAGTTAATTACTATTAAAATTATAGCGGTATAACCCTCATTGCATTAAAAATGACTGAAAAAAGGCGTTATTTTTTCTTATATTTGGTAATATCCCACCGGAGTTTTGGCATTTGCAATGCAGGCTTCAAAATAAAGGCTTGCGGTTGGTACCGGGGATATATCTTTTGTTACCAATTACTCAATAATTTAAAGCATCAGCATCAGCACTTATATTTCGGCACTTTTACCATCAAATACCTAAACGCAACAATAAAATCCAAACAAGTTAAAAAATTGTTTTTTCAATCCAGGACAGCATGCTTCACCAATTAAACAGGCTTTCCTGAACCCAGGAAAACTTAAAACATGGCTGTAAAAGCTTTCTTGAAACCCAGACAAGCTGCAGCAGGGCTGTTTAAGGTTTAAGGGGCATCAGGTATTTTTAATAAAAGTAGTTGGATTAGGTAGATAATTCGCAAAAGCAGTTTAGCCTGAACTGTATAACTTTTAGATAATATAAAAATGTACTTCAGTCATTTTAATTCGCAGACTTATTTGTGCTCAGTTTTTATATTTTATCAATACAAATTATACATTTTTAATAAATGATGCCCTGCGCAGACTTCTTTTAAAAACACCAGTAATTGCATAAGCCGCCTCATTAGGTTCGGTCTGCCATGGGCGGATTCAATAAAAATGCGCAGCTTATTTTTTTTGAAAGAAGACAATGGGCGGCGTTACATTTACGCAGCCCGCCGGCTGTGGAGGCGAAGGGTATGCAGCGAAAAACCGGTGCTGAATTCAAAAAATGCGACCTATAAATTATAGGGCTTAAGAAATAGTCGCGTTTTTGAATGTTAACCAAGGTTACCTTATGACAGTTAGGTTTTTTAAAGCACTACATTTTAAAAGGTAAAAAACAGCTTAATATAGCAGGTTTGCGAATGATCTGCCTAATCCTATAGTTTTTTTAAAACTATAATTTATTTAAATGATAAGATTTAAATAATTATAAAAAATAATTAAGGCACCATACTTACTGAATTGTTCAGTGATGGCCTTACGCCTTTTATATGCGCTATAATCTTATTGGTATAAATACCCGCACCAGTTTCGTTAAGGTGCCTGCTATCTGCAAACAGATCTTTACCATTCAAAAAAAGAGAATCCCTGGTAAAATCAAAGAAATTTATGTGGTAGGCTTCTGCAATATGTTTTGCTTCTATAATTGATCGGTCTGTACCAAGTACATTTAATTTATATGGTGCTGTAACAATATACAAGTCAATTTTTAATTTGATACAATCTTCAATAAATGCTTTGTAACTGTTTATTTTAATGCTGTCCAACAAGGTATCTTTAGTATAATTAACGGAGTTTAAAGGGCCATTAAATATTGATTTTAAGGGTATGAAGCCCTTGTAATTTGCATATTTATTTTTACTGTAAGTAGTATGTCCTGTAATGATTGGGAGGATAAGGGAATTGAAGGGGTAAATTTTAGAAACCATTTTAAGGTCTTCAAAGGGGCCCTTTAATGCGATGGTAGGTTTTAATTCGGGGTGAGTTGAATAGTAGGGCAGCAGTACTGATAACCGATCGTACATTTCCTGTTGAATTTTAAAATTTCCTGCATCAAAACTTAGCACAATTATTTTTGGAATAAACCTTTTTAAGGTAGTTTGTAATAGGGCATGATGGTAAAAGATGGGTTCTCCATAACGCCCCATATTATAACAGGTTAAGCCTAATTCCTTTTCAAAACTTATTACATTTAAATTATTAACCGCCCTTGACGAACCGAATAATAATATGTCTGCCTCTGCCTTTTCAATAGCATAAGTGGTTAAATAATCAAAGCCACTCTTTTGCTTAAAATAGATGCTTTTTAAAATAAGTCCAATACCATAATCCAACAATACCAGTATCGATAAAAATCCAATCAATTTTAAAAAGAAATTCCTGATAAATATATGATTGAATATTGTTTTCATAAATCCTGATTTTAAAATTGAAAATAAATAAATTGTCCGCCATCAAATACACCTACTAAAACAATGAGGATAATCAATAAAGAATAATAAGAGCTGCGTACCCAAAAATTTTGATGATTTGAAAAAGTAAATTTACCGGGGTAAAATTCTTTTTTAAATTCAATTACCAGTAAAATAAATATAGCAAAAAAACAATAGAGTACGATGGCATTGCCATCATTAAAAATGGAACCTTTAAAAGTGAGTATTTTTTTTATAATTTTAAAGGCATCTCCAACAGACCTCGCCCTAAAAAATATTCGGGAAAAAGAAATCAATAAAAAAGTTGTTACTATCTGAAAGCCAATGTAAATACCCGGATATTTAGAAATTCCGGTATAGTGATTAAATTTATCCCTGTATTTTTTTGTTATGATGGCAAACACTAAATAAAAACCATTGATAGCCCCCCAAATAACATAGGTCCAATTGGCACCATGCCAAAGTCCGCTTAAAAGAAATACCACCATTAAATTAAAATACCAACGCGGCACAGAAACCCTGCTACCACCCATGGGAAAATATAAATAATCTTTAAACCAGGTAGAAAGTGAAATATGCCACCTGCCCCAAAATTCGGAGGTGCTTTTTGCAAATACCGGTCGCCTGAAATTGGTCATCAAGTCAAATCCTAAAACCTTGGCAGAACCAATAGCAATGTCTGAATAAGCAGAAAAATCACAATAAATTTGAAAAGAAAAGAAAATTGTTGCCAAGGTTAAAGATGCACCATTCTGCTGGTCTAAATTATTATAGGCTCCATTTACATATAAGGCCAATCTATCGGCCACCACTAATTTTTTAAATAAGCCCCAGGTAATAATTTTGAGTCCTTCAAATATCTGGTGACTATCAAAAGAATGCCTTTCTCTAAATTGGTGTAATAAATTCTGGGGTCTTTCAATTGGGCCTGCAACAAGTTGCGGAAAAAACATAACGTACAAGGCATAAATTCCAAAGTGTCGTTCTGCTTTTTGGTTACCCCTAAATACTTCAATGGTATAACTCATAGCCTGAAAAGTATGAAAAGAAAGGCCAATTGGAAGTAGTATAGACAGGTAAGGAAGCGGATTTGTTAATCCAAAGCCATGAAATAAGAAGGATACATTATTAAGAAAAAAATTATAATATTTAAATACACAGAGTACGCCAATATTGGCTACCAGGCTACAAATCAAATAAAATCTTTTCTTTTTTTTGGGAGCACCCTCAATTAAAATTCCGGCGAAATAATCTATCACAATTGTAAAACCAAGTATTAAGATATAAATGGGTACAAATGCCATATAAAAATACATACTGCTCAATAACAATAAAACCCATCGCTGCCTGAATGGTAAAATAAAATAAACCATTATTACAATCAAAAAGAAAAAAATAAAATGGAAAGAATTAAAAAGCATAAAAGGATTCAATTAAAAATAAATAGTAGTACAGTTAAATAATTTTATACCAATACACAAAAGGGTTTAACGGGTTTTATGATCAAAAAATTTGGTTGTTCCGATTTTTTTTATAATTGCTTATCTATACAATACGCGTAATTAAATTCATTATTTACAAGTACTTTATCTTCCTTCAAGTAAATCAATGTACCGATATGGAAACTAAATAAAACTTTACGGCAATGTATAGTAATGGTTCATAAGTTTTGAAGCTATCCATAATAATATATTATACCGATTGGTATTTTTTAATTTACTTATAAAATTATTTTGGTTTATAGATTAGATGTAATGCGGTAAGCATAAATAATTCATCAACCCGACCTAAAATAAAAGAATTAGGGAATGTGTTTTTTAGAAAGATAATTACTTGGGATATCAGAAAACAGGTGCATAATTAAATTTCAATCAGTTATTCCCTTTAATGGTAACGAAATAATTGATCCTATCGTATGTTAAAATAATAATATATTATTATGCCTATAATCGTATTGTAAATATAAATATATTATTTGATTTTTCAAAATTGCGACAAGGTGTTAAATACTATGAAACGCAGCCTATTGCTAAAATAATTTTATTAAATATACTAATTTGCTTTAATAATTCCGAATTTAAAATTTAATAAAGTTTTCAGTGCTTCTTTTTTACTTTCAAATTGTGTAAAGAAAGTTTCTACAGCATTTTCGAAAGTGGAATAATCGGCATAGTATTTATTCTTCATTACCTCTTTTTTAAAGTATCTCCATAATCGTTCTATGAGGTTTAAATTTGG
>JAYTHI010000052.1:0-6670 GCA_043732685.1 Ferruginibacter sp.
ATTTTTACGGGATAGTTATTGTCCTTATCCCTTACCTTTTTTGGGGCTATTGCTGCTTGTAATCAGGTAATGCAGACAGGTGTATTTTTTCGATACTTAAATTTTTCCGCGCGTTGATGCTGCTGTACAATTGTTTTTATAATATTATCAATATCAATGCAGTATTCCCGCTTTTAAAGGATAGCGTACATGCTTAACTTGTTATAATTTATTTTAGGGGAGTAATATTAAGATGTTCATTAAACTGTTGGGATTGCCCTTTTGGAATAGATAAATTATACCAATCGGTATTTTTTATAATTTTAGCTATGTAAATTATTTGACCAACATGGTAAGGATAATGTGCCAGTTGTCTGTTAATGGCATCAACTACCAATAATGGTTCTCTGCGAATATAGATTGTCTTTAACAGGTCATCGCTTGTTAGGGATTGCAAGGCCGATAAAAAACAATTCCATCCTGCATTCCATAGGGATAACAGTTCTTGTTTACTTAATTGGGGTTCAATAAATTCTGTATCCCGGTTTCTCGATATTTTTTCGCCGTCGGTTGTCAAAAAATCTGTCCACCTGCTCAGCATATTACCAGCTACATGTTGAATAATTGTGGCAATACTATTGCTTTCTTCATTGGGTATAAAATGGAATTCTATTTCATTAAGTTGTAAAAATGTTTTATCGCCAAGCTCCTTATAATAGCTAACTCTTTTAAAGGCTGATTGAAAAAAAGCAGTTGCAATATCCATGGGGTGCACTTATTTTGAACCCCTAATTTACAAAAATTACCCCATGAGTTTTAATTTTTTTAAATAATGTATAAATATTTATGCAATAATCTTATAGCTTCCCTGATCTGAAATACCTATATATTTTAAGGGCTTGCAACTAATTTAAATTTCGCCAGACCGAGCTTGCGCGGCTTGCAGTACAATGTACGCATGATAAATATATATTTTTAAAGCATGATACTCTTTGCAGCAGGCCTTGAAAAACAGCGAAAATTGTATACCTCGCGGCATTGGGTTCGGGTCGTTACAAAGGATGTAACAAAATTATGCTGCAGAGACGTTGCAATTCAATGTCTCTACAGCCGGCACAAGGCGCATCCTGCCAACAGGTTGCAGAGACGTTGCAATGCACCGTTCTGCAGCCCAATACCAGTTTTATTTATTAACCGGCTAATTTTAGTGACATAAAAAATTGACCAATTAGTAGGTTTAAGAATAACCTGCCTGAACCAATATATTTAATAACCTTCAGCATCATCATCACCACGTTTATCGCCTACCGCGGTAATGGTTTTATGGGCATCTTTATTTGTGATCAATATTAGTTCTGTTCTGCCAATGGCGCCACGTTTGGTAATTTTATAACCCATCGTTTGTAATGCGGCAATGGTACCTGCATTAAAATCGGCTTCAACCATAATTTCATCCGGTAGCCATTGGTGATGAAACTTAGGTTTATTTACTGCATCTTCAGCACTCATGCCAAAGTCTACAATATTTACAATGGATTGTATAACGCTGGTGGGGATTGTTGTTCCACCCGGCGTGCCAACAACCATAAAGGGTTTGTTGTTTTTTAAAACTATGGCAGGGCTCATGCTGCTCAACATTCTTTTACCTGGAGCAATGGCATTGGCCTCGTTACCAACTGCGCCATACATATTAGGTACCCCCGGCTTTACACTAAAATCATCCATTTGGTTGTTTAAAATAAAACCTGCTCCTGCAACGATAGTCCTGCTGCCATAACTACCATTAAGTGTTGTGGTAACCGAAACCGCATTACCATCTTTATCAAGAATACTTAAATGGGTTGTCTCTTCACTTTCTTTAATAGTACCGGCTTTTACAGCTACACTATTACCTGCTTTACCGGGTACAAAATCTTTCATTCTTGCTATCAAATAGCCATTACTCACTAAGGTTTTAACAGGCACTTTTACAAAGTCTGCATCGCCTAAAAACTCAGCTCTGTCTGCAAAGGCACGGCGTTCTGCTTCTACCATCAATTGCACGCTGGCAGGAGATTGAAACTTCATGGCACCAATATTTTTGGGGCTGATCATTTTTAAAACTTGTTCTATAATTATTCCGCCGCTACTTGGCAGGGGCATCGTAACAATATGACAATCTTTGTAATCAAATTCCATTGGTTTTCTTTCCTTGGCAGTATACATTTTAAGGTCCTGCATACTTATTATACCCTTGCCTTGCTGCATTTGGGCTACAATCATTTTGGCTGTTTCGCCTGCATAAAAATCTGTTGCTCCATTATCCCGGATGCGTTTTAGGGTATTGGCCAATTCTTTTTGAACAAGGGTATCGCCTGCTTTCCACGGCTTGTCTTTTACAAATGCTACAGGTGCAGTATTTAGCTGAACAAATTCTTTCTTTAATTCATTAAAATCATGTGCCTGGTGCGCAGTGATGGCAAAACCATTTTCGGCCAGGTAAATAGCAGGCTCAATTAAAGTTTTAAAAGGTAGTCTTGCGTATTTCAATGCGGCAAACAAACCGGCGATGGTACCTGGAACTCCGCTTGCTAAAGTACCATCCTGCGACAAGTTCATCATCGGGTTTCCAGCACTGTCGAGGTACATATCCCGGCTGGCTTTTAAAGGAGCAACTTCTCTGAAGTCGATGGTAATATTGGTGCCATTCTTTAAGTGCGCTACCATAAATCCGCCTCCGCCAATATTGCCTGCTCCCGGATAAACTACGGCAAGTGCAAGCTGGGTGGCAATTGCAGCATCTATAGCATTACCTCCTTGTTGTAAAATACTTTTACCCACTAAACTTGCCAGCGGGTGTGCCGAAACAACAGCTCCATTTGGAGCTACTACTTTTTTGTGTGTGTGGTAAGTATAGCCTGTAATTTGAGCAGTACATTGTACCAATAACAGGTTGGCAATAAATAACAAGCTAAGTTTAGAGGTATTCATTTTTTATTATTTTTTTAAAAATAGCATATCTTTTTTATAATGACTGATCATCTTAATAGTAATGCTGACATTGACTATTACAAAATAGATTTTTTTTTAGTTTTAAGGGTTCCGAATTCCTGGATTTTTTTCCGAAACGCACCATGCCTTGCATTGGCGAATTATTTATATACAGCCTTCCTTCCTTAGGTTACAAACCATGGATTCTCAACCGCAACTTAATTTAAAGGCCATTAGTAAAGGATTCTAAACTTTAAATCTATATAAAAACTAAACTTTATACATTTGAGCTGGTTTTCTTTTTTACACCTCAAACAAATCTTAAAATCGGACAGGAAATAAAAGCTCTTAAATTTTTAACGCTTCCAATTGAAATTTGTTGGCTTAAATACTTATATTTTTATACTTTCTTCTGCTTAAAATAAATACAAATACTATAAACAAACGGATAATATGAGTTTAAATAAACACAGTTTTTTTCAGGTACAGGGTTTGGTTTCAATTAAAAAGCGAACAAAAAAGTTGTTGTTGCTTTTACCTTTAAGTTTTTTTGCAATAGCTGTAATGGCACAAACGCCCAAAACTTATACTGCTTCTGAAATACTGCCGCAACTTAAAAAACTAAATGTTTTTGGGGCTGTTTTGTATATCGCAGCTCATCCTGATGATGAAAATTCCAGGTTACTCGGCTATTTGGCCAATGAAAAATTGTACCGTACCGGTTACCTAAGTTTAACAAGGGGTGATGGCGGACAAAATCTAATTGGTGATGAACAAGGTATCGATCTTGGCTTAATTAGAACACAGGAATTACTGGCTGCCCGTCGAATTGATGGGGCCGAACAATTTTTTAGCAGGGCATACGATTTTGGCTATTGTAAAACAGCCACTGAAGCCATAAAAACCTGGGGGCATGATAAAATATTGAGTGATGTGGTTTGGGTTGTCCGCAAGTTTAGACCTGATGTTATAATTACCCGTTTTCCGGAAGATGAACGCGCCGGTCATGGTCACCACGCCGCTTCTGCTATTCTTGCCAGAGAAGCTTTCTCCGCTGCCGCAGATCCAAAACAGTTTCCGGAGCAATTAAAAATGGGTGTTACTGTTTGGCAGGCAAAACGGCTTTTATGGAACACCTTTAATTTTGGTTCTACAAATACCCAAAGTGAGGACCAGTTTAAGTTGGAAGTGGGTATGTACAATCCTTTGCTCGGTAAAAGTTATGGCGAAATTGCAGCTACTGGTCGTAGTATGCACAAAAGCCAGGGTTTTGGTGTGCCGGCACAAAGAGGTTCTGCTATTGAATACCTTACTGCAGTTAAAGGCCCCGTACCAATAAATGATTTAATGGAAGGGGTTGATATTAGTTGGAAAGCAATGGAACCTGGCGGTGCCAAAAATAAGGAGCAGGCCATGACTGATGAACTTATTAAAAATTATGCCATCGAACATCCCGAAAATAGTGTGCCTGCATTGGTGAACTTATATACAGCTGTAGAAAAGGAAAATCCCTCTTATTGGCGCGAACAAAAATTAGGTGAAATAAAAAAAGCTTTACAAAATTGCAGTGGTCTGTTTTTAGAAGCAACCGCCAATGCCGAATTTGCAGTGCAGGGCGATAGTTTACAAATTACAACAGTTATAAATAATAGGCTGGGACTGGCTATTGAAGCTGCTAGCGTTAATATGTACGATGATTATCATGCTTTTGAAGCCCTTAAAAAAAATACAAATACTGCCTATAAATTATCGGTTTTTATTAGGCCTGATCAAAAGGTTTCTCAGCCTTACTGGCTGCAAAAAAATATGGATATTGGCAGCTTTAATGTAAGTGATCCCGCAGAAATTGGAAAGCCTGAAAATGATCCTTTAAACTTAATTTTTACTGTTAAAATAGACGGTGTTTTATTTAAATTTAAAGAACCTATCCGTTATAAATATACCGACCCCGTTAAAGGAGAATTATACCAACCGGTACAATTAGTGTATCCAACATTTGTAAGCAGCTCACCTTCTATGTTGATTTTTAAAGACGCAGATAAAAATATAATGAAGCCCCTTCATTTTTCAATGCTCGCCAATACACCTATTAATAGTGCTGTTAAATTCAGCTGTGTTACAAAAACAAGGAGCTTCTTAGTTTTTGATTCGGTACTTCACTTTAATAAAGGCGAAAGAAAAAATGTAGAATTCTTTATAAACAGTGATTCTTTATTGCCGGATACTAAAGAAAATTTCGGACCTAAATTATCATCCAAAGTTTTTAGTCAGGACCAGGCTTATGCCCAACGAAAAATTAGTTACGATCACATTCCCAATGTTACCTATAATTATTTTGCGGACGTACCCGTTTTAAAAATAGACCTTAAAATTGCCGGTAGTTTAGTGGGGTATATTGCCGGTTCGGGCGATAAGATACCGCAGGCGTTGGAACAGATAGGATATAAAGTGGTGCTGCTGAAAGCTGCAGATATTACCCTTGAAAATTTAAAACAGTTTGATGCTGTCATTACGGGTGTACGGGCATACAATATTAATGAATGGCTTACCAATAGCTACGATATTTTAATGGAATATGTAAAGGAGGGAGGCGTTTTATTAACCCAATACAATACCAATAATTCGGTTGGTTCGGGTAAAGCTAAAATGTCTCCTTATCCGTTTACCATCAGCCGCAGCCGGATTACAGATGAAACTGCGGCTGTTAATTTTTTATTGCCACAGCATCCAGCCCTTAATTATCCCAACAAGATAACGGCTGCAGACTTTGAGGGATGGATACAGGAAAGAAGTATTTATAACGCAGAAAATATCGATGCCAATTATCAGCGTATATTAAGCATGAAAGACCCTAATGAAAATGCGCAGGATGGAAGCCTTATCATCACTAATTATGGTAAGGGCAGATTTGTTTATACCGGACTTGTTTTTTTTAGAGAATTACCCGCGGGAGTAGCTGGTGCTTACCGTTTATTTGCCAACTTAATTGCCAAAACTCAGTAGGTAAATTTAAAATGCAGTTTAATAGCAGTCCTTAATATCTCCTTACATTTTATAATAAATGTGAATGGCAGTAAAAAATATGGAAGATAAAAAATCATACTGGAATAAGTGGTACGCCGTTTTGATACTATTTTTATTGATGCAAATAGTTGCTTATTATTTTATAAGCCATCATTTTAAATAAGGTAGGGATTTGAATTTTTACAACAGTTTTGTTTTATAAAAAAAAGTTGGCTTCACCAATGAGTACTATTGATTGGATAATATTAATTTCTACACTTACTGCCATTATTATTTATGGTATTTATAAAAGTAGGACCACCAAAAATTTAGATGGCTATTTTTTAAGCAATCGCACTATGCCCTGGTATTTGGTACTGTTAAGTATTATGGGTACCCAGGCCAGTGCCATTACATTTATAAGCGCACCGGGCCAGGCCTATACTGATGGTATGCGTTTTGTACAATATTATTTTGGCTTGCCGCTGGCAATGATCGTTATCTGCATTTTCTTTGTCCCGGTTTTTAGAAAATTAAAAGTGTATACCGCTTATGAATATTTAGAAAACAGGTTTGATGTTAAAACACGTACACTCACTTCCGGTTTATTTTTGCTTGCAAGAGGCTTATCAACCGGAATAAGTATTTATGCGCCTTCCATAATTTTAAGTTCTTTATTGGGATGGAATATCTACTACACCAATTTGGTAATGGGCGG
>JAYTHI010000053.1:0-18776 GCA_043732685.1 Ferruginibacter sp.
CACCCGTAAAAAATCTGTAGTCCCCCCGCTGGAAGTCAAAAAAACGGAAAGGCTTGTTATACCTGAATTATTTTCTGGTTAAGTGCAATGTGGGTTAAAATCAATATTCATTTCCATTAAGCAGGTTAATTTAGTAATTAATTTCGGGTAATAATGGGAGTTATTAACTTAAGTTAACCACTTGCCAAATGAAAAGCAGGGTTTAAAAACAATATTTTTTAGAACAGTAAGAGGCAAGGTGTGAATTAAAAAATTTAATAATAAGAATTATATTAATTATTTATTTATTCAGTATAAATAATAACATTTAGCCATCTTTATATTTTATAATCGCTTTATTGTTTGAATTTCGCGGTTTTTTCATCCCCGGTAATATCATCATTCGCCCTCATCTGAAGTTGAACGTTTAATATCCACTCAGCACAACCCTTAGTTTGCAGGTATTCATTTATCTTATTGATAACCGCAAGCACCTCATCATAACTACCTTCAACCACAGTAGCAAAAGGGCCAACTTCGTATTTTATAGTTGATTGCTGAATAATTGCAATGGCTTCATCCACCCATAGGTAAGGATGCTTATCCAGCACAATCGGTATTATCTGTAAAGAGGCATTGATAGTATGTTGGTGCATGAGTATTTTTAAAAGATGCGCGAAATTTTTTGTTCCATTAACATTAGATCGGCCAACACAAATGCGGTAACTGCTTCCAGTACAACCGGCACGCGCAAGGCAATGCATAGGTCATGCCGGCCTTTTACAGAAAAATCTTCCGTTTCGCCAGTTTCTACATTTAAAGTGTGTTGTATTTTTGGGGTAGAAGAAGTTGGTTTAATGGCGATGCGAAACACTATTTCGTTGCTGTTGGTAATACCGCCGACAATACCGGCTGCATGGTTGGTTACTGTTTTACCGGTGCTGTCTTCTATGGAATCATTGTGCTCGCTGCCAAACATTTTTGCAGCAGCAAAACCAGTTCCAAACTCTACGCCTCTTACGGCAGGTATGGCAAAAACAGCATGACTAAGCAAAGATTCCGCAGAATCAAAAAAAGGTTCCCCTAAACCTATTGGCAATCCATTAACCTTACACTCTACAATACCACCGATGGTATCTTTTGCGTCAATGGCTTTTTGAAGGCCCTTTTCCAGATCAGCTTCGCCACCAATTTCCAAAATTGTAGCTTCAACCTTTATATTTTTTAATACTTTTTTTGCAATTACACCAGCAGCCACCAGGCAAACCGTTAACCTGCCGCTAAAATGGCCACCACCGCGGTAATCTTCAAAACCTCCAAATTTTTTAGACGCTACAAAATCAGCATGCCCGGGTCTTGGTACAGCACGTTGTTTTTCGTAATCACCACTTCTGGTATTGGCATTATCAAATAAAATAGTAATGGGGGCGCCGGTTGTTTTGCCATTAAAAACGCCATTCATAATTTTTGGCAGATCTGTTTCTTTGCGGGGCGTAGTACCCTTTGCACCTGCTTTTCTGCGATCAATATCTGTTGCAAAATCAGCCACATCCAATAGTATTCCTGCAGGACAACCATCGATATTTATGCCCACACATTCGCCGTGCGATTCCCCAAAAATACTTACTCTGAATATTCGTCCAAAACTGTTCATAATTTATTTCCTCAACCGCCCTTACGGAGTTTTTTTTAAATTAATTTATAGCAAGTTTTTTTATATAATTGTCGCAGTTTTTAAATCTACTACTGCATTTAATTTTTTAAGGTGCTCAAAAAAATCCGGGTAAGATTTATTAATTGCATTTGCTTCTTCAATAGTTGTTTCTCCAATTGCTTTTAATCCGGCTACTGCACAAGCCATCGCAATTCGATGATCATGGTGCGAATGAACAGCCGCCCCATGTACACCTTCGCCACCTTTCACTAACATCAAATTATCCTGTAATGTTATTTCAATACCCATCTTAACAAATTCTTTTTGCAAGGTTAATCCCCGATCACTTTCTTTATGTGCCAGGCGATTAACTCCTTCAATAACTGTTGTACCGTTACAAAATGCTGCAAGGGCAACTAAAGGAGGAAAAAGATCCGGACAATCGGTAGCGTCAAAATGAAAAGGTTTTAAAGCAGCTATTCCGGTAGAAGGCGGCGCAATATCTATTTGGTTTTGCTGGATAGAAATGGTACATCCGCAATCCATCAGCGCCTTTAAAATTGCTTTATCTGCCTGTGTTGAAAAAGTATCCAAACCCATTACCGAAATTTTTCCGGCAATAGCACCTGCTACCAATAAAAAGGCACCGCCACTCCAATCGCCTTCAACGGTATAATTAATCGTTGTATCTACCGCCTTTAAGCGAGGCTTTATTAAAAAAGAGGCATAGTTATTATTGGTGACATCATACCCAAAATGTTGCATTACCTGCAAGGTTAAATCGATATAGGGCTTGCTTTTTAAATTGATAACCGTGATGGTAACCGGCGCTGTTGCTGCATTTCCGTAGGCCATCAGTAAGCCGGTTAAAAACTGAGAACTTAGTGAGCCATCAATGGTAATATCTTTTGGCTGCAGCGGACCCTGTATTTTTATAGGTAATTTACCCTGGTTACTTTCAATAGCAATATCCAGTTGCGGAAATATTTCATCAAAAAAATCCATGGGCCTTGTTAACAGACTACCGGTGCCATTAACAGTAATTGATGAACTGCATAATGCAGCAATTGGTGTAAACATCCTGATACCTAAGCCACTTTCGCCACAATTCATTTGGTTGGTTACCGGATTAACCCCCTTGCTGTTAAAAACCATTTTATCGCCTTCCATAGAAACGGTAGCACCTAAAATTTTAACCACTTCAATTGCTGCCATATCATCATTACTATTACCCGGATTGGAGATGACAGTTTCCCCATCCTGCAACAAGGCGGCAGCACAAGCTCTTTGCATGGAACTTTTAGAAGTTGGTGCATCAATAATACCGGATATAACGGAGGGATAAATGGATACTATCATACGATGAAAACGCTATTTATAACTGGTGGTAAAAAATGCTACTTTTTTATTAGGTAATTATTTTTAGTCAACTGTAAAACCCAATAAATAAAATAAGCGGGTATTCTTTAATTTAAACTGAACTTAATTAGATAAGGTAACAAAAAAACATCAATTAAGGTTGATAAATCAAGCGATCATTTCTTCCAATTCTTCCATAGGGATCGATTGAATAATTGCTTCGCCAATTGTATTCAGCAGGATAAAATTCATGTTATTGGCGGCACGTTTTTTATCCATTTTAAGCACTTCCCAAATTCTTTTTTTATCAAAATTAAATTGGGTTGGCAAATGGTATTGTTCAAGCAGGGCTTGTATTTTTCTACTGTCTACTTTTGATAAATTACTGCGGTTAATTGAAATAGAACAGGCAGCCATCATACCAATACTTATTGCATGGCCATGCGGCAACTGGTACATATTTTCTATAGCGTGACCAAGCGTATGTCCAAAGTTTAGTAATTTTCTATCGCCTTTTTCAAACTGGTCCTGTACAACAACGGTAGTTTTAATAGCAACATTTTTTTCAATGAGCAATGCTAATTTATTTTTATCTTTTTGAAAAGTTTCTATTGACTCCCCTTCAAGCAAAGCAAACATGTCTGCATCTTTTATACAGGCATGTTTAATAATTTCGGCAAAACCATTTATCCATTGCGCCGTTGGCAAGGTATCCAAAAGCGAATAATCAAATAATAAAAATTGAGGTTGTTTTATTAAACCGGCAAGGTTTTTATAAATACCAACATCAACACCATTTTTACCGCCGATGCCGGCATCTACCATGGCTAAAATTGTAGTGGGCACAAATCCGAAACGCAGTCCCCGCATATATATGGAAGCCGCATAGCCCGTAATATCTGTAACAACACCGCCACCTACACCAACAATAAACGTATTTCTATCTGCATTTTTTGCTATTAATTCACCAATAATGAAATCTACAGTTGATTGCTGTTTAAATTCTTCTCCTGCTTTAATAACAATAACTTTCCAGCCCTCAAATATTTGCGGGTGGGTAGTATAAATATTGTTATCGGTAATTATAATAGCATCCGCTTTTGAAACAATTTTTTCGAGGTAGATAAATGCTGCATCAAAATAATATGAACCAACAAAAGCCTCATCGTTTGATGAGGTTTTTGAGGCTCCGGCCAAATCCAATACTTTTATAATTTTCATAAACCCAAAACACTTTTAAAATACAAACAACATTTGATCAACTAACACTTAATCCTTTACCAAGACTAAAGTTTGTTTAGCTGTTCATTATTTTATTTTGATGGTTGATACTTTCCAGATGAACTGCATCAAAATAACTGGTGATAAAATCCTGACTTAAACCCAATGCATCTCCTTTTTTAAAAGCTTTTTGCAAGATATCGTTCCAGCGATTGGTTTGCAAAATAGTAATGTTGTTGGCTCTTTTGTATTCACCAATTTTATCTGCAATTTTCATACGATTTCCAATTAAGGCAAGCAATTCATCATCTACATGATTAATCTGTTCCCTTAAGGTGGCGAGTGCAGTAATAAATTCTTGTTTATCGGTATTTTCAGAACGCCAGATCAATGCATCAAGCATTTCGGCAAGGCGCTCCGGTGTAATTTGTTGTTTAGCATCGCTCCAGGCATTGTCAGGGTCAATATGACTTTCAATCATTACACCATCAAAATCCAAATCAATACTTTTTTGAGAAACGGATTGTAAATTGGTTCTGTTGCCACAAATATGCGAAGGGTCACAAATCAATATCATTTCAGGAAATCGGCGTTTCATTTCGATGGGTAAATGCCACATTGGAGCATTTCTATATTCTGTGTTTCCGTAATTAGAGAAGCCGCGATGAATCATACCAACCTGTTTGATACCTGCTTTTTGTATGCGCTCAATGGCACCGGTCCACAATTCTAAATCGGGGTTAATTGGGTTCTTAATTAATACCGGGATATCAACACCGCGCAATGCATCCGCAACTTCCTGAACACTAAATGGGTTTACTGTAGTTCTTGCACCAATCCATAACATATCAACATCAAACTGCAAAGCATCTTCAACGTGTTTAGCGGTAGCAACCTCTACTGTGGTTGGTAAGCCGGTTAATTTTTTGGCCTGCAATAACCAGGGTAAACCTTTGGTACCGATACCTTCAAACAAACCGGGCTTGGTACGAGGTTTCCAAATGCCTGCACGTAAAACATCAACTTTACCTGTTTTAGCCAGGCGTACTGCGGTTTCCACCATTTGGTTTTCAGTTTCGGCACTGCAAGGGCCACTTATAATTAATGGACGTTTGTTCCATTTTTCCTGCATCAATTCTTTCATAGTTGTTTTTTGTGTTTCCATTGTAAAATTAGTTTTTGTTTACCAACATTTATGATTCTATTTAATACCCGCCTTTGTCTGTATTTTATTTTAAATGCGTTGCTTTAAAAATTTTAATTTTTATATTAAAATGAGTTTTAAATGCTGCCACACCTGTAGTAATATTTATCTTTTAATTTAGTACTCAAATAATTTTTCGCAATTGAAATGCCTTCAATAATTAGGCATCAATAAAAAATAATTTCAGGCTTGTTTTTTACTTTTCCATTGTTCAATACTCATCTCAAATTTTATTTCCTTTGGGCCATGTTTACCTGCCTCCTGCCATCCTTTAAATTTATAAAACTGTGCTGCCCTTGTATTTGGAGAGGTGCCCAGCCATAAGGTTTCGTTGGTTTGTTCAAAATACCAGTTTAACATGATCTCGTGTAATTTTTTACCAATACCCCTTGCCTCAAAACCCGGATGAATAAATAAAGCCCAGATATTATTATCGCGTAAATCGACAATTGAAAAACCAACAATTTGTTCCGCTATTTCGCAAACCCATCCCTTGCCACGTTTGGAAATAAAGTCAGCACAATCTTCATTGGTTACAAGTGCAGGATCGGATAAAGTATTTTCTTTTACTAAGTTTCTAACAACTTGCATTTGCGAAATATCGTTTATACCGGCTTCTCTAAAAATCATTATATAATAATTTTATTGTAAGATCCTTTTAATTTTATTTGCATTTTCCATTAGCTCTACTAAATAGTCCAGGTTTTCTTTTTCAAGACTAGCTTTAAACTTTCTTAGCTGAGAGATATGCTCATTAAGCACATCTAAAATATTTTCTCTGTTTTGCATAAAGATGGGTGCCCACATGGCCGGACTACTTTTTGCAAGCCTTACTGTACTTTCAAAACCACCGCCTGCCAGGGCAAAAATAGCATCTTCTTCTTTTTCTTTTTCCAACACGGTATTGGCTAAGGCAAAGGATGTTATATGAGAAATATGACTAATATAAGCAGCATGAATATCGTGGCTATGTGCATCCATATAAACCATATTCATCCCGAAGGTTTTATAAATATTTTCAACTATCGTAACAACGCCTTCATCACTCTTTTCTTTTTCGCAAATTACGCATGCCCTACCTTCAAAAGCTCCTCTTACTGCAGCTTCCGGCCCACTGTATTCGGTACCCCACATAGGATGAGTAGCAATAAACCTATTCCGCATCGGGTGATCTTTTAAGGCATCGCACAATACAAATTTTGTACTTCCTGCATCAGCAACAATTTGCTTGTCGGTAACCAGGTCCATAATTTGTTTCATTACAACAATCGTAGCATCTACCGGTATGGCAACATATATAAAGTCACTCTGCTTTACAGCATCTTCCAAAGATAAAGCCTCATCAATTATACCCAGGTCTTTTGCCTTCTGTAAGCTTGCTGCAGTTCTGCTAACCCCTATTACTTTTGTTGCAAAACCATATTCTTTCATGGCCAATGCAAAAGATCCGCTAATTAGTCCAACGCCTACAATGGTCAATGTAAACGCTTTTGTATTATTTACGGGCCTATTTTCAGCAGTTTCAGCGTTTGTTACTATTTGTTTATCGGGGCTTGTTATTTTACTTTCCATTATGTACTATCTTATCCGAAAATATAAATTGAGCGCATTTTATCGCCTTATAAATGACTATTATTTTACTTGTAAACCATCATAAATTTGCTTTGATCCTTGCAATGGCTTCTATCAATTTCTCTTCACTGCTGCATAAACTTATCCTTACATATTTATCTCCTGCATTTCCAAAAATACCACCGGGTGTTATAAAAACATTTGATTGATATAAAATTTTGTCTGCCAGTTTATAACCATCTTTGTAACCCGCCGGAATGGCTGCCCACATAAATAGTCCCGCTTGGTTTTCATCAAAACTGCAATGGAGCAAGTGTAATAATTCAACCACTTTTAATCGCCTTGCCTTGTATATTTTATTTACTTCCCGGTGCCAGTCTTCTCCTAATTGTAATGCCTTGGCAGCAGCAAGTTGTAAGGGTAAAAACATACCGCTATCCATATTACTTTTGAAGCGCAATATTTCATCAATTCTTTGCTTAGCCCCTACCAGCATACCGATGCGCCAACCAGCCATATTATGCGATTTGCTTAACGAATTTAATTCAATGGCTACCTCCTTTGCACCGGGTATACTTAATATACTTAAAGGTTTATCGTTTAAAATAAAACTATAAGGATTATCGTTAACCAATAATATTTGGTGTTTTTTAGCAAAGGCAACTAATTTAGTAAATAGCTCTTTTGTGGGTAATTGTCCGGTTGGCATGTGCGGATAATTTACAAACATAAGTTTGGCCTTTTTAAGATCCAGCTTTTCAAGTGCCTCAAAATCAGGATACCAATTATTGTCTTCCTTTAATGAATATTCTATTAATGTAGCGCCTGCAATTTTAGCAGCACTTCTGTAGGTAGGATAACCCGGGTTTGGAATAAGCACGGTATCTCCGGCATTTACATAGGTCATACAAATATGCATGATACCTTCCTTACTGCCAATCATGGGTAATATTTCTGAGTCGGCATCAACCGTTACATCGTACCATTTTTTATACCAGATTGAAATAGCATTTCTAAAAACCGGACTACCTTTATAATTTTGATAGCCGTGTTGGTTGGGCTTTTGCGCCTCCTCATGCAATGTTTTAACTACATCAGGATGGGGCGGTAAATCAGGACTTCCAATACCCAAATTAATAATATTTTTACCGGCTTTATTTAAGCTGTCGATCTCTCTCAGTTTTTGAGAAAAATAGTATTCTCCAATGCCATCCAAACGGGAGGCCACCTCCATTTCTACAGTTGCACTATCTGTATGTTCAATGGTGGAATTGTGCAGGGGCAAGATGGAAATAATTTCTTTATTCATTGCTATGCGCTTTATACTTATTTATTAAAGGTCCTATCTTAATTTCAGGCCATTTTATTTGAATTGGCTACGCCGGATAAATTACCATTTTTATATACCCCATAAATTCTAATGGCTTCGGTAATGGATCCTATATTTTTAATCAGCTTATAAAAATGATCAAGGTTATCAAACTCCAGATCGGCATGAAAAGAATATTTAAAATCACTTCCCGGTATCGGGAAAGATTGTAGTTTACTAAGGTTAATGCCCGCTTCTGCAATTTTAGTAAGCACTTTTGCCAAACTTCCTTTAGAATGATCGGTATGAAAATTTATAGAGGCTTTGTTGGCTTCCTTTGAGTGTGTTAATTGCCCCTCGGGTTGTACTATTAAAAACCGGGTATAATTGTTTTTAAGGGTATGAATATTGGGCGCAATAATAGCTAGCCCATAAATTTCTGCAGCTAATTTACTGGCAATAGCGGCAACATGTTTACTGTGGTGCTGGCGGACTTGCTTTGCGCTGAGGGCGGTATCTTCTTTTTCAACCAATTTCCAATTGTGCTTATCTAAAAAACCAAAACATTGCTGAATAGCCATAGGGTGCGAATGAACTTCCCGGATATCTGCCAATGCTACCCCTGGATTTACCATTAAATGCTGATTAATTTGCAGGTAAATTTCGCCGGCAATTGATAATTTACTTTTCTGTAATAAATTGTAATTAGGCAGGATACTGCCTGCGATAGAGTTTTCGATAGCCATTACCCCACCCTGACTTTCATTTTTGTTGCCTGCAATATCAACTACCTCTTTGAAAGTAGCACAGCAAATAACTTCTATTGCCTTTCCAAAAAATTTTCTTGCTGCTTCCTGATGAAAACAACCTTCAAAACCCTGTATAGAAACTTTTTGTATGTCTGCAGAGGTATTTATTTTTTTGCCGGTAACAATAGTTGAAACAATTGGACTACTCATTATTATTAAATTAAGATCAATTTTACAAGGGTTATCTAAAACAAAAATCCCGGCCATTTTAGCCGGGATTCTTTTTTATGTTAATCTGTTTATTTTTTCAGTATTTAACAAAAGACTCCCGGTCTATTTTTAAAATAGAAACTAAAATAAAAACGGGTGTATTTTGTATTTGTTATCATTTGAAAAACGAAAATAAAGTAAAAAAATCAATTAACAAATATTTTTCAACAATTATAGAGAACAGTTAATAAAATTCTTTTAAAAGCGCGTTTTAATTCAAAATTTGTTAAGTTGGTTAGATTTTATTCAGACGAATTAAAGTATTAGTGTAACGGTGCCTGAATGGGTAGAAAAGTAGACGCCCCTAAGAATAGGGGCGACTTTAACGATTGCTTGCCATATGAAAATCTTTATATAAAACCGGTAATTTGTTTCAGGCAATCAGATAACCGGCTTAAAATTATTTCTTCTTAGTAGAATCTTTCTTAACTACAACTGAATCTTTCTTTATAACAACTGAATCTTTCTTAGTTGAATCAACAGCAACCGGAGCTACAGCAGTAACTGTATCTTTAGTAGTGGTAGTAGTTGAATCTTTAGTTGTTTCAGTAGCGGTTCCGCTGTTACAAGCTGTAAAAGAAGCTGCAATAAGACATACAAAAAGTACTTTTTTCATGTTTGGTTTTTTTATTTGTTATATATATATTGGTTAATACAGAAAGGTAAAAAAGGTAACCCAACTTTTTTAAAAAAAATTTTTTCGTTGCTTTGGGTTACTATTACAGTAAATAACGTATTAATATAAGACTGGTGAGTACAATTGAACAAGATCTATTACTATTAAAAGGATTAGCAGGTAGCGATAAAGAGAGTATTGAAACTATTTATCGCAGTAACTATACCATGATTCAGACCTTTGTTTTAAATAACAATGGTTCTGTGGATGATGCGAGGGATATTTTTCAGGAAGCGATGGTTGTGCTGTATGAAAAGTCGGGAGACACAACATTTTCGTTAAACTGTCAATTAAAAACCTATGTATATTCCATTTGCCGGCGATTATGGCTTAAGAGATTACAACAACTTAATAAGTTTAGTACACAAGTTGAAAGCCTGGAAGAGACTGTATTTGTTGAAGAAGAAATCGAAGCGCACGAAAAAGTAAACAATGATTTTATTTTAATGGAAAATTCCATGAATAAAATGGGTGAGCCCTGCAAAAGTTTACTGGATGCCTATTACCTGCAAAAGAAAAACATGCAGGAGATTGCCATTGAATTTGGATACACCAATGCAGACAATGCCAAAACGCAGAAATACAAGTGTTTGGTAAGATTAAAAAAATTATTTTTTGCACAATATAAAAACAACTGATTTGCCATGGATGATATTTTACTTTTAGAAGCAGTTGAGCGTTATCTCGACGGAAGCATGTCGGCCAGTGAAAAAGTGCTTTTTGAAACGTTAAGAAATAAAAATGCAGACGTAGACCAATTGGTTGTAGAACATACCTATTTTTTACAGGGATTGGATAAATACGGATCAATTAAATCTTTTAAAAATACCCTAATTGCGGTAGAAAATACCCTTAATGAAGAAGGACTTTTAGCATTGCCGGCCCTTGCCGGTAAAGCCAGGGTAATAAATATGTGGGATAAATATAAACGCAATATTGCCGTAGCTGCTTCCATTGCAGGTTTTATAAGTTTACTTACACTTGGGTTAATGATTACGTACACCAAGAATTACGGCAATGAAAACTATGATGTATTGGTTAAGGAACTTAATAAAACCAATAGGGAAGTAAGCAAATTAAAAATTACCAGTACTTTACCAGCCATTACGCCAAGGCCGGAACCTAAAGTAGATTTTAGAGGAACCGGGTTTTTAATAGATGGTAAAGGGTATCTTGTTACCAATGCCCATGTGATTGAGAAAATGAAAAATGTGTATGTAGAAAATATAAGAGGACAATATTTTGAAGCTAAATCAATTTATACTGATAATAGTATTGATCTTGCCATTTTAAAAATAACCGATTCTACTTTTAAAGCAATCAGCAGCCTGCCTTACAGCATAAAAAAAGGCAATTCCGAACTGGGCGAGCAATTTTTTACGTTAGGTTTTCCGCGTAAAGAAATTGTTTACGGCGAAGGCTATATCAGTGCCAAATCGGGTAACGATGGCGACACTACATCTTACCAATTAACCGTATCGGCAAATCCCGGCAATAGTGGTGGTCCGGTAGTTAACCGTAATGGCGAAATAATTGGTATCATCACAGCTAAAGATTCCAAAGCCGATGGTGTTGTATACGCCGTTAAATCAAAGAATATATTCTCTTTACTGGAAAACATAAAGAAAGAAGGGGATAAATATCAAAATATAAAAGCGCCTGCCAATACCAATTTAAAAGGACTTGACAGAGTACAACAAGTTAAAAAAATGGAAGACTTTGTTTATATGGTTGTAGGAAACTAGAATTATTAAAATTATTTTTATTAAAAGCGGAACAGCAATGCTTCCGCTTTTTTAATTTTTTGATAATTTGATAACCAATCGAATTAGATGGAAAAAATAAATTACAAATATTAATTAAATAATCAAAATATAGGATTTTAATTTAAGGCCGTTAAGGTTTGGTGAGCACACCATAGTGGTTAACTTAAGGAATATTCCTTAAGTTTTACAAACAATACCACACTCCTTGATGGGCGTTGCCCACCGCTAAGGGATGTCGTCCCTCGGGACTTTAAAATTAAAAGTCCCGAAGGGACGACATCCACTAGAATGGGGCAACGCCCTATTAATTTATTGAGCAAACCAACACTGGGCATTCAGTAAGTTGCGGGTGTAACACACACCACTTACATGCTGTTAACTTAACCGCATTGGATTAAAATTTAGTATTATTTTAATTGTCATTTATTAATCAAGGCTGTTTGATACTATGATATCAATTGGTGCACCTTTAATTCACTTAAAAAAATAGTAGGTATTTATAAAAAAAATGGTCGCCTCATCTCTGAAGCGACCATTAAATAATTATTAGCAAGAAATTATTTCCATAAAGATTCGGGGTAAGTTCCATCAGCCACCAATTTATCTACACTTGCTTTTACATCCGGAGCATCTTCTTTATAAGTTACGCCAAACCATTGGGAGGAAGTTGGAATTACTTTTACATTGCCTTCCCCATTTTTAACCACTTTATCAACTACCAAGGGAATAAAGAATTCGCCCTTAGGATTGTTGATTTCCCGGTCTAAAAAATCGCCGAAATATTTTTCGCACTTATCAATAAAGTTTGGTGCAAATGCAAAGAAATTCATGCTTACGCTAGCCTCTTCACTCACTTCATGCAAGCCTTCTTCATCTTCGTAGGTAATAATATTATCGGGATTGCGGTAAATTTTTGTGCGTTCATTTATATCAACAAGGTTGCCATTTATATCTACCTTACAAACACCCCTGCTCACACTGCCATTGTCGCTAAGGGTTTTTTTAAGTTGGTATCCAATAATGGCATAGTTATCATCGGCTACTTCTTTGATTAAAAATTCGCAAGCTTTTTCAAACCCATCCCGGCCATAAAAATCATCTGCATTAATAACAGCAAAGGGTTCGTTCAGCAAATCTTTACAGCACAATACCGCATGTGCAGTACCCCATGGTTTTTTCCTATCCTCCGGTATTTTCCTTTCGCCAACAAATTTTGAAAGTTCCTGAAAAGCATAATCAACTTTAATTTTACCTTCCAGCTTACTACCAAAAGTTTCTTTAAACATATCCAAAAATTCTTTGCGAATAATAAAAACAACTTTACCAAAACCCGCCTCAATAGCATCGTAAATGGAGTATTCCATAATGGTTTCACCACTTGGTCCAAAGCCTTGAACCTGTTTCATACTGCCATAGCGACTGGCCATTCCTGCTGCTAAAATTACTAGCGTTGGTTTCATATTTTAATAAAATTTATTGTCTGTTTATAAAACAGGGGTGTAGAAAATTATTTTAACCTACTCGTATAAAATGCCTTAATCAAAAATAAAGCCATATAATAAAAAGGAAGCTATAGCAAATTCAGTATGAATTTTATTTATTTTTTAAATCCAATACCGATCAAATTGTATATTGCGACCACGAAAATAAACTTTCAATTTAAATAATGCTATTCGACACCTCAAATATTTCTATTGATCCGATAACAAATGATTGTTTACGTAAAAAAAATATTTCCCTTTCTGTTATCCGGTTAGATAAGATTCATCCAATAGTATCCGGAAATAAATTATTCAAATTACATCTTTACTTAGAAGAGGCAATTAAAAACGGCCGAAAAGGCGTATTAACTTTTGGAGGGGCTTATTCCAATCATTTAGTTGCAACGGCCTATGCTTGTAAAACACTGCTTATAAAAAGTATAGGGATTGTAAGGGGAGAAAATCTGTCCTCTTTATCACCTACTTTAATAGCTTGCAGCGATTACGGGATGCAATTAATTTTTATTTCCAGGGCTGAATATGATCAAAAACCAGCCCGTAATATTCTCAAAAAAATGGCGGAGGAATACCCTGAATACCAGGTTATTCCCGAAGGCGGTTATGGTAAAACTGGAGCAGCAGGAGCAGCCCTGATACCCGCATTATTTGCAAAAGACAGTACGCATATATGTGTACCTCTTGGCACAGCCACAACTTTTGCGGGTTTACTTATGGGTGCTGGTGAACAACAGCAAATTATTGGTGTTCCGGTTGTAAAAGGCGAAAGCGATGTGAATGAACGGGTAGTATATTTAACCGGTCGGCAATATATCTATGAATTATTTGAAGGGTATCATTTTGGAGGTTATGCTAAAAAAAACGCTGAATTGCTGGAATTTATGAATGATTTTTATAAAAAGTACACCGTACCCACAGATTTTGTTTATACCGCAAAAATGATGTTTGCGGTGTTGGATAAGGTTGAAAATAACTTTTTTATTCAGGGTAGTAAAATAGCCTGCCTGCATACTGGGGGGCTTCAGGGCAATCAATCTCTACCTGCCGGATCCTTAGTTTTTTGAATATTTTACATTTTATATTCTTCAAAGTAATTAAATTTGACCAATTGGCATTATAACTTATATGTATAAATTAGTATTTACATTTATCATTTCTATAGCGTGTTTTATACAGGTGTCCGCACAAGATACCTTGCCCAGGTTGTCTGTTAAAAGTATTAATAACCAAATTATCATTAGCTGGAAAAATAATTATGGCGCCAAAGTAAGCGTAATAAATATCCAGCGATCAAAAGATAGTCTTAAAAATTTTATTACCATCGGATCGGTCTTAAATCCTTTAAACAAAGAAAACGGTTATGTAGACCATAAAGTAAATACGGCCCCCATGTTTTACCGTGTATTTGTTGCTTTTGAAGGTGGTACTTACTTATTTTCTGCAGCGCACAGACCTTTTATTGATACCTTTTATACTGTTAGAAATGTCCGGTCAACTGAAACTTCAATTGTGGCGAAAGAGGAAATTCAAAATTCCGTAGCACCTGAATCAAATGTAAATTTACCTTCTGCCGTTTTAAAGGAACCTGTTGTTCAAGATTCATTTGATAATTTTTTACCCAAGGTTAAAATACCCAAAATAGTTGTTCCCATAGGTTTTGTACCAAGTAAATATATTTTTACAAATAAAGAAAATAACCTGATTTTACATTTGCCGGATGCAGAAATTTTAAAATATTCCTTAAAATTTTTTGATGATAAAAAACTTCAGATATTGGAAATAAAAAAAATTACCGAACCGTATTTACTGTTGGAAAAAGTAAATTTTTTACATACCGGATGGTTTTATTATGAATTATTTGAGGATGGAATTTTTTTAGAAAAATATAAATTTTACATTGGCAGGGAGGGTAAGTTTAGCCCTATGCAAATTTCCAGAAATGGCAGATAGCGCAGCAAAGTGTTTTTATAGTATTTGAAAATCTACAGCAAAAACCTTTTCAAAATTATGCTTTACCCTATTTTTCACCTCCCCATAGTCCAGTACAAATCCCAGTTCATTTTGCAAAGAAGTAACTCGTTTGTTTTGAATGCCGCAAGGCACAATGGTATCAAAATAACTTAGATCAGTATTTACATTAAAAGCAAAACCATGCATCGTAATCCATCGGCTGCAACGCACACCCATCGCACAGATTTTTCGTTCCTTACCAGGTAGACCTGCATCCAGCCAAACACCTGTTTCTCCCTTACTTCTTTCGCCCTTTATTCCATATTCGGCCATCGTTAAAATAATTACCTCTTCCAGCGACCGCAGGTACCTTCCAATATCTGTATAAAATTTTTCGAGGTCTAAAATAGGATAACCAACTATTTGTTGTGGTCCGTGAAAGGTGATATCTCCTCCCCTGTTGGTCTTATAAAATTGAATATTCCGTTTCGCCATTTCTGCTTCGGAAATTAAAATATTTTCAATATGACCGCTTTTGCCAAGTGTTAAAACCGGTAAATGTTCACAAAACAATAAATAGTGAACCGTTTTCGCGGGCTCTTCCTGCGAAATATTGTCAATAAAATTTACAATAACACCTGTTTCTTTTACCGGAGCAATAGCTGCCATCTCCTGTTGACGGATTAAAGATTTTATGCCCACATTTATCTGAAACAAGCGCTCCTGCTCTTCCCAGGCCAATTTATAATCTATTATCCCAAAGTCTTTAAACAATACTATCTGCTTATCCAACGTAATTAGTTTATTTTGCAAAGTTAATCGTAAGAATTTACTCTTATGATATAAGTGTTTTTAATAATATATTACAAAATAATAAGAATGGCCGAAGAAATAATACTACCTGGTGATGCAGATTTGCAGGATGGAGAAGAGTTGCAGGAAAATGAAGAATTGTACGAAAGATTGGTAATTGAAATTTCCAAAGGGCAGGAAGCATTGCGCATTGATAAATTTTTAATGCACCGCGTAGAAGGTGCCACCCGCAATAAAATTCAACAAGGAATAGAGAATGAAATGGTGCTGGTAAATGATAAACCGGTTAAAGCAAATTATAAGGTAAAACCTTATGATAAAATTGTAGTTTTTGATAATCGCCATCCCGACAGTAACGATATTATTCCTGAAAACATAACCTTAAATATAAAGTACGAAGATGATGCCATCATTGTAGTGAATAAACCTGCAGGCCTTGTTGTGCATCCCGGAAGTGGAAACCCAAGCGGTACCCTCATTAATGGTGTTGCTTATTATTTAAAACAACAAAACCCGCAGATGGAAGAAAATGAACTTCCACGTTTTGGCATGGTGCACCGCATTGATAAAAATACCACCGGGTTATTGGTACTGGCTAAAACGCCGGCAGCCATGACAGATCTTGCAAAGCAATTTTTTAATCATACGGTTCATCGCAGGTACATCGCATTGGTTTGGGGCGATTTTGAAGAAGAGGAAGGAACCATCCGCGGACATGTAGGCCGTCACCAGCGTTTTAGAAAATTATTTACTACCTATCCCGATGGAGAGTTTGGTAAAGAAGCCATTACCCATTACAAGGTGTTACAACGTTTTAATTATGTGACCCTGGTAGAGTGCAGACTTGAAACCGGACGTACCCATCAAATTAGGGTGCACATGCAACACATAGGACACCCTTTATTTAATGATAATTTTTATGGTGGTGACAGAATTGTAAAAGGTACCGTATTTACAAAATACAAGCAATTTGTAGATAATTGTTTTGCCCTATGCACCCGACAGGCACTGCATGCAAAAGAATTAGGATTTATACACCCAACAACCAAAGAACCGATTGCTTTTGAAAGTGATTTACCGGATGATATGGTTGCCGTTATTGAAAAGTGGAGAAAATACAGCGAAAATAAAAATGATATCGGATAAAATATTTAACCTATAAATGTCTTATTAAAAAATGCTCCGGATTTACAACCGGGGCATTTTTTATTGACAGCCCTAGAATCACAAAATGAAAAATTATTTTAAATTAAATCTATCTTCCTTCTATATTTTCTGGTGGTAGGCCTAATTTTATTTGTATTATCTGCACCTAAAAAGACAAGCAGCGTTGTTAACTTAGCAGGCTTGGATAAAATAAATTACCTCCCTAAATTACCCAGCAAAAACAAGTCATTTATTTTTTTGTCAGTCAGTGGTTTATTAAATAGCCTGATGTCATCAATACTTCCGGTAAGGTTACTGCTCATAGTGGCAGGAATAGTGGTTAAAGAAATATCATTGGGTGTTGTAGCAGCTGATTCAAAACTACCAATGGTTGCATAATTTGGGGTAGCCATCAACAGCGGTTCTGTGCCGGCTGGAAATGGATTATTGGTACCCAGTGAAGTTAAAATAACGCTTGCTTTTATTACACCATTGGCATAATAATTTAAAGACCTGTCTAAGGGATTATACACCATTGCTAAAAAAGCCCATGGAAGGGTATCCTTGAAAACGGCGAGTTTAAATGCTGTTTTTCGGGTTAGAATTGTATCTGTTCCAATAACGTTACCAATTCCACCGAGCATGTCGAAAGTATTATCAGCAAAATGCTTTTGGTATCCCAAACCCAGCACCGGAAAATTAGGTATTGTCGCAATACTTAATTGAAATAAATTGGTTAGTAAACTGGTATCCGGCAATTGCGTCCACATGCTTAACGTAAAACCATTTTTTAAGATGTCACTGGTACCACCTGTTGCATTTGCTACACCAGTTCCGGCTGCATTTAACGGGTAGGTAAGCCAATTTTTAGTGAGTTGAAGTGCTTGTCCTATTTTGCCGTTACCATAAGTTGATATCCCGCCCCTAAGCATCGGAATACTTTTGTGTACCATTTCAGAATCATTACCATTAAAGGACCAATGAGCAATCAAACTGGTAAGCTCTACTGAATCTGAATATAAGTAGCCATCAACAGGCTTAAGCCCCAGATAAACAAATCCCGGCAGAGAATCTTTTCCGCCGGCACTTATAACAGCAACAAAACCGCTGGCACCTATTGCTACAAAAGCTTTTATGCTTGTTAAACTTAGTACCTGAAAAGAAGACGCACTTATACCGCCAAAACTAACCTTCCCTACCCCACCAAAATTAGTTCCTGTTATCACAATACTATCTCCGGCATAACCCGCCTTGGCAGTAACAGAAGCAATAGTTGGCTTGGCCAATGCCGGGATGTAGGCATCTTTTTTAGCACAGGAGCTTAACATTATTATCAGCAAGCATAAACCTGCCGCAATATTAGATTTAGTACGTTTGAAAAAATACATTTTTTATTGGTTAGTGCTATAATTTTTTAAAGTTAGCGCATCTATTTTAGAAGCCGTTTATTTTGAAGTTTTTAACAAGTGCCGATGATTAACTGTATCCCGATTTTGTTGGTTGCTTAGGAGGTTTGCCGTTCAGGGGTTAAGGCTTTTATTTTGCCGTTCAGGCGTTAAGGCGTTAAGACGTTTTTTTGCCGGTAAGAAGGTAAGACGTTTTATTTTTT
>JAYTHI010000054.1:0-18701 GCA_043732685.1 Ferruginibacter sp.
GGAACAGAAAAAATAACTAAATTTATACCACTACAACAACTTCATTTAAGTGGTAAACTTTGCGCCGTAACGGTGGTAAACTTTGACCGTAATATCCAGGCTTCGAACTTTTTCAACTATACCAACAAAGGCAAAAAGCATTACCAGCTTAGTAACAGCCAAGGCACAGGAAGGATAACGCACAAAACCTGCGCCTCATTCCTGCGCCAGATAAGGGTTTGTCGTAACCCAACTCCATGCCAAAATACTGGCTCGTGGAATGGTTGAAGCATTGCCTTATATCTGGGCCTCGGGAATAGGTTTACTATTTTTTACTTTTTTTTATAAGTGTAGGCTACGTGACAAGCTTGGCACAGGAAGCCATACTCACAAAACCTACGCCTCATTCCTGCGCCTAGTTTACACCTGAGCTAGTTGGTGGCGGCTATCCTTTAATTATGAACGATAGAGTTAAGGAAAGCCAGAAAGTTTTTGTTGTATTTAATAAAACGCTCATTAATTAAAATATCATGGCCATCCGAACACACACTAATGGTATTTCGGTTCCCTACGATGTAAATAATTTGATACTTTACATTAAAATATTTATCCTTCCTTTGGAACTTTACTTTTTTTACAAATGAAGAAAAAGTATTGAGAGAATCTCTATTCGTAACATAATTTACTATCAGATATTTCTCATAAACCTTTGCAAAATTTGTACATCCAACTGCAAAAGAAGTATCATGATTAGGGTTCATTCCCAGAATGTAGTTCCCCTCAACATATTGTCCATAAGCTAATCCATTTAAAACTATAAATACTATTACAAAAAAATATTTTTTCATCTTAATTATCTTTATCTTTTTTAGGATTATAATTAGTTTCCGGGCCTGCGCTGCCAGGATGTGGTATACGTTTTTGCTCTGCACTTTTTTTAAGTCTTTCAATTACTGCTTCTGCACCATCGGTAGACGGAGGATTATATTTACTTTTATTACTCGTCGGACCAAGAGTTGTTACATTATCCCCCGAATGATCCGTTCTTGTTACTTGCCCACCTTTAATCTCCTTTAATGCAAAAGCTACTTTTTGTTCTCGATGTTCTATAACCCTGCGGTCTTCTTTATTATCGTATTGTGCATCATATGACTCGGAATCATGTTTAAACTGACCTGGATGTTTTAACCGTTGCACCTGATGAGCAGCTTCATGATCAAGGTTAGTGGCAGGTGATGTTATTATACCGTTCTTTTTGTTTAGTAGTCCTATTGTAGGATTCCAATAAATTATAGGAGCATTTGTTCCTGATGCGTCTGACTGAAAATCACTCGTTTCTTGGCACATTAGGATGTGTTTAGGGCATGACATTAAATATCTCATATTATCCCCTACACCATTTTCTTCCAAGTAAATTGTTGCATCGTACACTTGATCTATAAAGTTTTCATTTCCCTCAGGAAAATCCAAGGTATCCCCTAAAATGTCATTATATAAAATTGGATTATTCCCCATTGCAGAGTATAAACTCTGCGAATAATCTGGCTTGGGGTCTATCTGCCACCATCTGCCTAATTGCGGGTCAAGTTGCCTAAAGTGTGTATCGTACATTTCTAAACCACTACCGTCACTAAATTCTTTTGATTGTAATTCGCTTCCTCCATTAAATTTATACTTGTTCTCCAATTTCCCCGCCGCCTTAGAAGAGATCCCCGCCATTGTGAGACCGAATGGATAATAACTACCGTAACATTTTAGCTACACTTCAAAAATCCTCCCCAACGCCTGTAGCCAATCAAAGAACTTTTTCTTATCGCCTAAAATTACAGGTTTTTATTTTTCAATTGAAAGAAAAAAATCAGGTGCTTTGCTGCTTTCCTCGCTTCGCAGCTCAGTAATTTTGAACTGCTTCTGGAAAAAATGTTGTCAATAAAATACTTGATATTCAAAAACTTAATCCCGAGATAAAGGCCATGTTTTCGCTATACTCGACGCCTTCCTGCAATCTCAAAAAGCTAAAAAAGTTTTCGCTTCCTAAAAACAACAAAGCCGCAGCAACAGCCACTGCTTTTTATTTCTTACATGTAACAGGCTCAAGCATTGCCAGCTTAGTAATGGCAATGGCACAGGAAGGCTAACGCTCAAATCCTTCGCCTCATTCCTGAGCCAGATGGGCAGAAACCTTTGCTGCATTACCCTTGCCTCATTCCTCCACCTCTGATAACATTTAAAAAGACGCAACGTCCTCGGCTTTGCTCAAAGGCTCGTCGAGGACGGTGCTGGGAAGAAGAAAAAAAACGCTCTACGATTTAATTGATACTTACATCAGGGATGCTCAAGGAAGAAAAACTTATGCAGCTTAAAACAATAAGAGGCTGTCTCAAAAGGGCAGCCTCTTATTGTTTTATAAATTATATCTCATTGGTGGGCGCTGCGGTGGTATGCTAATGGCTGGGCTTAGGTTCGGCAACGCCTTTCGTAATATAGCTATGTCTTTATTGGACGTGTCTATAAATGTCCAGTTGCCCCCATTGTCTGTTGATATGGCTATCAACGTTGAGGTGCTTACTATCCTTCCCTGTGGTAATTTTATTTCTGTATGCTGTACAATGGTTGCCTGCAATTCTTTACCACTATTTACAATTTTTGAAGGTTCATCAAAAGTGATATTGCTGAAGCTCATCCCTTTAAGCCTCATATCACTGGTTGCCTTATTCAATACATCTGCCATCTTGCTGGACCCTCCCATAGACTTTAACACAAGCGGGTAAGTATAGGCTGCAAATCCCCTGTAGTCGCCGCTTACAAATGCTGCACCCATTCTATCAGCCTGTTGTTTTAAATATTGAGAAGATGCCTTTACCTGACCATAAGATTGTAAGAAAAGTGTTACACTTTGATAAGTTTATAATTATCAATTTAGGACTAAATAAAAAAGCCACACCTGGATGGTGGGGCTTTGCAAAATAAAGTTTTTTAGACTTAATACTAATCCGTTTTAATGAAAATTCCTTTTTCATCAAAAATCAAATCTTTTCCTTTAATCTCCGCTTCAAACATATGCTTACCGGAAGCATCGGTTACTTTACCAGCTTCTGTTATTTTAGCGCCATTATAATGTTTTGCAACATATGGAGCAACATTTGAAGGAAGTTGACTAACAGGAATTGCTTCAACAATTTCAAGAAAAATAGCTGCCGGAGTAAACGTTACGGAATTATCTTCTCCCGATTTTCCTCCCCAGTTTGCTTCGTAATTTTCTTTCTCTTTTTCCCAACTAACCTTTTTTGCATCCGGATACTTTTTAACGAATGCATCTTTTACAGTTTTGGGCACATCTTTTTCTTTTAGGTTTTGCGCCATTAAATTAGTGCTAATTAAAACACTAAATAAAAGCATTGACCACAGGATTTTTTTCATATTACTTCATTTAATTTATACAATTTACTATTCGATTCTGTTGAGATACTGAAGCCTGTTAAACATCGCCGAACAGCAGTATTAAAACACTACACTTTTATCATAAATGATTGTTAAATACCAGTTATCTTTTATTTCTTACAATGCAAATCGGAAAAGAAAAAGAGAAGACTTAACTATTATTTAAGTCATTTCTCTAGAACTACTTTCAATTTTTCAACCTCCTCCCCAATCAACTTTTTCACCTCCATCTTCACCTGGTAGTAATTATCCATCACCTGCTGTTGGGTAACATTGGATACAACAGGGATGTCCTTGTAAAGGCTTACTTCCTCATTCAGTTTATCAGCACCATTAATAATCTCTGCATGAAACATCTTCAATTTAATTTTTTCATCGGGGTTATCTGCAACAAGCCCCATAAATTCGTCGGAAGACAACGCTGCAATTTTGGATGCAGGTACGACAACAGGCCATTTGCAAGCAAGAACAGCAACCAATGGATTACCCGCAGCAAATGCCCCCGTTAATCGTGACTAGGCACCATTTATCACCAAAGGGTTTATACCTTCCGGACAATTGACGGAATATTACAATTTTGATGTTCAATCTACCAGGCCTCATGATATTTATGTCTTTTGCAAAAGTGGTTCGACTACCCAGATTGCCGGTCAAATCAATGTTATTCCTACTATTCCGGGAGATGCCGGATACAGCGATTTTTGGATAGTTAATAAAGTAATTGTTACTGATAATTATGTGCCGAATACCTTACCCAGTAAAGCAGAAATTTTGGCATCAGGTTATATCATCACAAAAACGACTACCATCGTAAGCTGTCCTGTAGTTCCAAAAAAATCTACTGATATTAAGCGTTTCAATAGCAGTGAAGATGCATCACTTACATAAGGATGGTACAATGGGAAAGTAGTATTTTATTTCAACTTTTTTGAGAAGGCAACAATCAATGCGACTACAGCCGGACTTGTGCCAGTATCCCCAATTTATGTAACGTTTACTATCAATCCAAATCTACCAAATAGTGGCTTAGCGTCAGGATTTAAAATGGTAGCAGGGAGCGAACAAACACACAATGTTATTGGCACTATACCAACCGATGCTGGCTACTCTCCATTATGGAATGTAAAGGCGTACGATAACGCAGCGTTTGGCTCCGTATTAAATTTGATTACCGCAATTGCAGCGCTTTTACTGGTGCCTGATGCAGGTAATGTAAACTGTCCGGTTGTGAAAATTCAATAGAATAAAAGCAATTTACGGTTGTGTGTTTATCATTCTTTAAACTTAACATTTTATGAATTTTAAAAAGGGAGTTTATCAATTATTTTTCTTACAATTTGGACTATAGCATTTTTCGTGTCCTGCACCAAAATAAGAGATGAAATACCTGTAACATTGGATTGTATTGCAATAGATGCGAAGTTTATAACAGCAGTAAATCCAATAATTCAGTCGTATAGCGCAATAAATATTTGATGCCATGGAACCGGTAGTGTAAATGGACCTGGTTTGTTGACAAACTATGTGCAAATAAGTGGAGCTGGGGAAAATATTAAAGATGCAGTATTGTCATGTAGAATGCCTCTGGGGGCATCGATAAGCTAGGCAGATATTCAAAAAATCCGTTGCTGGATTAAGGCAGGAGCGCAAAACAATTAATCCAATATTTTAAATATATCAACTAGAAAGTAATATGAATTTAACCAGAAACGAAAAGGAAAATGAGGTAAGTAAGATGAAAGGTAAAAGAAAAAGAAAATCAGTTATTATTTATAGATTGGGCTTTGTTGTTTTTGTTACGACAATATTTTGCTGTCAACTCCCACACAACATTGGTATCGATTTAAATTAAAAAAAGCTTCTAATTGTTCATTAAAAAATAGAAATCAAGCGTGAGGTGTGAATTATACAATTTATTTAAATAGTTATGTAACACTTAATAATTGAATCGGTTTGAACTTTGAGTTATTGAATAAGTTGTCACTATTAAAAAGCCAGGTCATGATTTACAATAATTATTATTTCGGAATGAACCGCATTTGGTGGTTCATTTGGGTCTGTATTGTCGTTTGGATTTTTATAACGCCTTATGACATTCCAGGTCAACGTAACAAGAAAAATGCTCCGCTTGATATTTTACTCAAACAGTTTGCATCGGGAGTAATTACCAAAGAAGAATACTAGGAGAAGAAAAAAAACATGGACAATGATTTGCTGTAAGTAAGCCGATCATGTTCTCCTTTCAAAAACACATTATTTAAATAAGAAAAAATGAAAAGAAACATTAATAGTTTACTCGGCTATTCCATTAGCGCTGTCGATGGCACGATTGGCAAAGTAAAAGAGTTTTATTTTGATGATAAAACCTGGACAATACGGTATTTAATTGTAGAGACAGGAAGTTGGTTATTAGGCAGAAAAATATTACTGGTGCCGGAAGCTTTTCTGACGCCTGATTGGGAGCATCAGCTATTTCCTGTAAGTCTTACAATGGAACAAATTAAAAGTAGCCCGGATATTGATACAGATAAGCCGGTATCGCGACAGCAGGAGTTGGAACTGTATAATTATTATCCATGGTCGGGTTATTGGGGTGGTGGATTATGGGCCGGGGGAATAGGAACTTCGGGCATGATGGCACCTGCCACCTTGCCGCTGGAACAGGCAATTGAAAATGAAGAAAGTGCAGCTGGTAAAGAAATGCCCGAAGATCAGCATTTAAGAAGCACAGACAACGTTACCGGGTACCACATTAAAGCTACCGACGGTGCGATTGGGGATGTGGAAGATTTTATTATTGACGATAATACCTGGAAAATTGATTTTATGGAAGTAGATACGGGGCATTGGTTTCCCGGAAAAAAAGTATTGATATCCCCAAAATGGATCTGGCAAATAAACTGGGAAACTTCTTCGGTGATTGTAAATGCAACTGAAGAAGAGGTAAAAAATAGTCCCGAATATGTTCCCAGTCAAAAGCTTACCGATTCTTATGAAGCCAATCTGCAGAAATACTATGGAAGATTTATAAAACAAAAATAGCCTTTAATACAATATCCATTTAACCATTACTTTATGGACACGAATAATGAAACTATAAAAATGGCCGGCAACAAAATGATGTTAATAGTCGGCCTGGTGGCAACAGCGCTGATTATTGGGATATGGATATGGAAATCAACACAGCTATCGGCTGCGAAGAAACAATCTGCAACAGTAATGCAGCCGTTAAAAGATCAGATGACAAACCAAATTCAGTATTCGGAAAAGCTTTATTTAAGCCAAGCCCTTTATATGGGCAATACGTTCCGAGATGCTAAAAAATAATATCAGCCAGGTGAATCTCTATGCAAATGAGATGGGGAAAGAAAAAAACTTTCAAAAAGTATTGGTGGCGAATGATAAGGGAATGGTGATATTATCAACAAATAAAAAAGAAGAAGGAAAAGAATTTGTAACAGCAGGCAAGATCAATTATCTGTTATCAGATACTACTGTGGTTGAAAATATTAACGATAGCCTTCTAATAATGAGTAGCCCGGTGATGGGTTTTAATAACAGAATTGGGACACTCATTGTTACCTATTTTTCACAACATCCGGATTTAAAATAATCTCCTGTCATTTCAGGGGCTGCAAAAATCCAACCGCAGGGGCGAACAACATAACTTTCTATGGCATGAGCAATTACAAAGCATGCTATCAGTTGTAAGTGTTTAATGGTTAACCTGCCTGACGGTTGCAATCCTTCAGGTGCCTCAAAACAATAAAAATAAACACATGAAAAATAACGCTCTTTTGATTACAACAATGCTTATAAGTATGCAAAGTTGTTTGGCTGACTGTTCTGGTAAAGCCGGTTCGGCTGACGGATTTATAAATGATACAATTCCTCAAACTTCGGCGCAAATCAATATTACTCCCGGCACATCACAAAATGCCGTGGCAGATTTTGTTGCGGCATCAAAGGCTGTAACGCCTTCAGTAGTGCATATTAAAACTATTTACACAGCCTCAGCGGTGTCCGGAAATGATGCTGGCCAGTTATATGGTTCACCTCACAAAAGCAGTGTTGCCATGGGTTCGGCTTCCGGAATAATTATTGAGGCAGATGGCTACATAGCTACCAATAATCATGTAGTGGAAAATGCTGCCGGAATTGAAGTTATACTTCCTGATAAACGCGTTTTTACTGCCACATTAACCGGGCGTGATGCGAATACAGATCTGGCGTTATTAAAAATAAATGCGACAGAGCTTCCTGTGGTAAAAATGGGAAATTCTGATATTGTGCAGGTAGGCGAATGGGTATTGGCTGTTGGCTACCCTTTCTCATTGAATACAACTGTTACTGCGGGAATTGTTAGTGCAAAAGCAAGAAGTATCGGAATTATTAACCGTACAGGTAGCAGTAAGGCCGATGGTGTTCCGCAAAATAACAATTCAGCTGTAGAGTCCTTTATTCAAACGGATGCAGCCATTAACCCCGGAAATAGCGGTGGGGCGCTGGTGAATACTAATGGCGAATTAATTGGCATTAACAGTGCTATTGCTTCTCAAACCGGCAGCTACGCGGGCTATGCCTTTGCAATCCCTGTTAATCTTGCAAAAAAAATTCTCGATGATTTAAAAAAATATGGCGTAGTAAAACGGGGCGTATTGGGTGTGTCATTTCCTGCGCCTGCTGCTGAAGACCAGTTTTTTAAGCAACAGGGTCTTAACCCTGCAACGGTAAAAGGGGTATACATAACAGGAGTTCTAAGTGAAAGTGCAGCAGCAGCGGCAGGACTGAAAGAAGGTGATATCATTCAAAGTATCGACGGCGTGGAAATGACTTCATCGTCTGAATTTTCAGAAAGAATAGCACGGCATAAACCTGGTGATTTAATAAAACTGATTTATTTACGCAACGGAACAGCTTTAACTGCTTCCGTTACTTTGAAAGGAGAAACAACTACCAATGCCACAGCTGGATTAAGCGAATCGCTTGAAAGTATTTATAATAAGCTCGGTGCAGATTTTGCGCAGCTTACGAGAGAGCAAAAGCAGCAGTTAAATCTGAATTACGGAGTAGTTGTTACAGATGTAAGAACAGGAGGTTTTTTTGACAAGATTGGAATTCCCAGGTATACAATCATTGTATATATTAACGGTAAGCCTGTAGATACCCCAAAGGATATTGATCTGGCACTGCTATCGGCGCAAAACGGGATCATTCAAATATTAGCCGTTGCACCAGATGGATCAAAAGTGGTATTCAATTTTTCGCTGGGAACCTAGGACACACTTTAAAAATTTCTCAATCAGTTTATTGATATGCTTAGAAAAAGCAGGAAGAATAATCACTAAAAAAATCCATTGCATTTACGATCATTCCGGCCATTAAGAAAACAATAATAAACGCCGGATTAAATCAGCAATTACTAATCATCATGGCAGGTATTGGAAAATGTCAGCAAAAGCACTTCCGTGGATTATAAATTTATTAAAAAATCAGGAACCTCAAAATTATAAAAGCGTAACTGCCTCCGCATTAAAACAGGCTGCATATGAGAAAAATACTAACAGATAAAAGCTGAACACTCATTTGCAGTTAGTTTAAACTGTGCATATTCATTTGTTTCGTACACATTTTTAAAATGTGTGAATAATATCACGCGAAAGAGGCTATTGAGTTCTTTTGTTATGAAACCAGGAAATGGATTGGATCTTTTACAGCTGTGCTGGGAGGTTTGGAAACATTGATTTTTTCGGGTGGAATTGGTGAACACGCACCGGAAGTGAGAAGTAAAATTTGTGATGGGCTTGAATTTTTGGGAATACTATTATGTGAAATAAAGAACATGAATAACGAAGCAATCATTTCTTCCAAAGCCAGTGAAGTAATTGTTCGTGTTATTAAAACCAATGAAGAACTGATGATTGCAGAAATGGTTGGTGAAGTTTTAAAATCAGAAATTAAAGATCTGAAAGTTGAAAAGTCAGAACCAAAATTAATATAAATAAACATTATAGGTCAATATGTGAATGATGCAACAATTACCCATTATTGTGTAACAGATTAGTCAGTTAAGTAGCTACCTTTTGTTGACATAGAACAGGTTTAAAATTTACAAACATATAAATTAAAAAAAATGAAAACAATACATACGATAGCAGTAGCGGCAATTTTATTAAACGTTTTTGTATCCTGTCAATCCACTTCTGGTCAAAAGCAGGGCCTTTCAAACAAGGAAACGAGACAAGAAATGATGAACACAATTGCTGGTGATAGTACAATGTCGAAAGAGATGATTGGAGCAATGATGAATAGTAAAAATGGAATGATGATGGTGCAGGAGCATTCGATGATGACAGGCGATTATAGTTCAATGATGCATACACTGAAGGGGAACCCCGGTATGATGCAAAATATGATTTCTGCCATGATGGAAACAGCTAAAGGAGATACCACGATGATGTCTGGAATGATTAGAACTATGATGGGAAACCAGAAAATGATGGGCATGATGCAAAATATGACTGGTAGTAATATGATGAATAACATGGAACGTATGGATAGCAAGTCAAATCATTAAATAATATTTTTTAAAGCTTTAAAAGTAAACAGTATGATGCACAACAACGACGGTTACCATTATTGGGGAATGCATATGGGATGGTGGTTTTTCATGATTATAGTTTTAATAATAATTGGAGGATTCTTTTTCAATTCCCGCGGAAGAAAATAACTGACAGTATTTTTTAATCGATATTATTTTACATAAACTATAAATGGTCATGAAATATTATTTCTCAAAAACCATCCACGAAAAATTTGAAACAGTTGTTCAAAAAGTTACTGAAGCATTGAAAAATGAAGGCTTTGGTATTTTGACAGAGATTGATTTAAAAGCCACTCTGAAGAAAAACCTGGATGTGGATTTTTATAATTATATCATTTTGGGCGCCTGCAATCCTCCATTTGCCTACAAAGCCTTAATGGCTGAAGATAAAATTGGAACCATGTTGCCTTGTAATGTAATTGTTCAGGAAAAAAAAGCTGGCCAGGTCGAGGTGTCAGCTGTTGATCCTGTGGCCTCTATGCAAGCAATTGAAAATATTGAATTAGCTGATATTGCTAACGAAATAAGAGCCAGGTTGCAAAAAGTAATTAGCAAATTATAATTGCAGAACCTTTTAAAAAATAGCTGCAGCCGGAAAAGTAAATCATCATTTTTTGCAAATTCAATTGTGACAATGTATGGCCGGTTATAGAAGGAATAATAAAATTTATAAACGATAAACACTGAAAAAGTATGATTATTCAATTAAACACAGATAAAAATCTAAGCGTGCATCAAGCATTTGGAGCTCATTTACACGACTTACTATCTAAAGAGTTAAATAGGTTTAGCGAACATATCTCCCAGTTGGAGGTGCATCTTTCAGATGAGAATGGAGGAAAAGATGGGCAGAACGATAAACGATGTATGATTGAATCAAGGCTTGAAGGAAGGCAACCCATTGCTGAAATAGCAAAAGCCGGTAAAAATGAACACTCTGTGGCGGAAGCAATTGATAAATTGAAGAATTCGCTTGATACCATTTTAGGACGATTGAGGAATCATTAAACACAAATGGATTTACTATTGACATTAACCAGGTAAACCCTAATTAAATAGAATTAAGCATGAAACCTTTCAAAGAACTTACAGACCGGGAAAATAAAGCACTTCTCAAATTCCCTGCATATATTTCACTGCTTGCAGCAAACCGTGATAATAATTTGGATGATGCAGAAATAGCATCAGCAATTAAGCTTTCCCATATAAAAACATATTCCTGTGATCCATTGCTGGCTGAATTTTATACAAAGGCGGATAGCGTTTTTGAATATAATATACAGCAATTGAATAAGGATTTGCCGGTAGAAAAAGCAGCCAGGGATGCAACTTTAAGGGCTGAATTAAAAAAACTTGAAACAATTGTATTGAAGCTGGGTGAGGAGTATGCTACTGTTATGCATCGGAGTATGAAGTCATTTAAAGAACACGTATCAAACGCACACCACAGTGTGCTGGTAGATTTTGTATTCCCTATTCCTATAAAGGGACTAACCTATTAATTAATTTTAAAAGTACAGAATATGAAAAAGAATTATGAAATAAAAGGAATGAGCTGCGGAGGCTGTATAAATATTGTAAGGCAGGCTTTAATGAAAAACCCAGCTATTCAGGATGTTGAAGTTCAGTTCAATCCACCGGTTGCAAATGTATCTATGGATAAATTGGTTGATGTGGCCGAATTGCAGGCACAACTTAGCAAAGCAGGAAATTATTCGATTAAGGAATTAGGATAAAACTAAATGCTGCAATGATACCTTTAAAATTAAGGAGTAAAATTAAAGTAAAAAACATAACCTGGATATGTAATAAATAAGCCGGATTAAATAACACATACGTTCTCAGTTTTCGAGTAAATATATTTCTAACAAATAAAAATTTCAAAAATGAAAAAAGACAAAAATCTTCCTGTCTCAAAAGATATAAAAAGTGTTCCGGGAAGCGACCCAATTAATAAGTTTAAAAAAGATTCAAAAGGAGCAACAGTTGCAGCTGTCAACAATATTATAACCGGTGCAGTTGAAAGTGTTAAAGCTAAATCGGGCAGAGGTCTTTACAATGAAGGCACAAATGTAGATTATAATGAAGAACGGTGATTACATAATAAGTTTTTAAAAGTTTCAAACCTCATTCATGTATGTCCTGCTATGAAGGAAAGTTACGGCACATTATCGGAAATAATTAGTGGCTTAAAAAAAGATGGCTACTCACTGGATTTTAATGTCAGGAGGGACCGTGTTATTTGTGACTAGGTAAATACGGAATTGTCACCGGAAGATTTTAAGATTGTTAAGGTCTACCGGTTTGAAGGAGCTTCTAATCCAGATGACCAGTCTGTATTGTACGCCATATCTTCTTCTAAATTTGAAGTGAAAGGCGTATTAGTAAATGGCTATGGAATTTCTGCAGATATTGTAACAGATGCAATCATTGCAAAATTAAAAACGCATGAGGATGCCCCTGTTTGACTTTGATTGATCAAAAAATAAAACAATGAAAAATGAATAGAATGAAGCCACAGCACTGCGTCCTGAAGGTGGTCGTTTACTGAATGCTTCCTTAGTTGAAATGGATCTGAATAAATTTATTACTCAACTAAAACAGGAGACTGCCTGGGCAGAGAGTGACCGTAACTCAATTACAGTTTTTAAATCAGAAAATATGTCCATTGTACTGATCGGGATGCATGCAAATGCTGAATTAAAAACCCATGTAGTAAAAGGTCATATTAACGTACATGTACTGGAAGGGGAAATAAAATTCACTGCTCAGCAACAAACAGTTTCATTGGAGAAAGGACAAATGATTTGTTTACAGGAAAATATTCCACATAGTGTTCTTGCTATTAAAGAAAGTTTTTTTCTATTAACCATGATGATTAATTATCAGCAGCCATAACAGAAAAACATTTTCATACTATGAGTTTTTCTCATAATGGACTAACCTATTAATTAATTATTAAATGTATAAGATAATGAATAAGATCAGGGAGAACAAAAGCAGCAAAACCCAAAAGGGAAACGAATTCGAGCCACGAAGAAAGGACAATTCGGAGAGAGAGAAATCTCCTACCTGGCCTGAAGAATATGAAGAGCAAAGAAGCATGAACATTCGCATGAAGGAGCAACCTTTGCAATCAACAAAAAAGCCGGAGAAAAAAACCAAAAAGTAGGCCGCGTTAAAAATAAAGGCAAGCCCAGTTTAAGAAGGCGGGTCATTACACCATTAAGGAAGTTGCCTGAAAATAATAGAAAATGAAACATACTTATGAAATACATGGAATGACATGCGATGGATGCAGGGCACATGTAGAAAAGGCGCTCAGCAAAGCTGAAGGAGTAGGCAACGTTTCAGTGGACTTGCAAAAAGTAGAAGCGGTAATTGAAATGAAATCACACATTCCATTAGAAAAACTACAGGAAGCTTTGAAAAATAGCGGCGGCAATTATAGAATTTCGCCTCCCGGGGAAAGTAGTAATGGTCATAATAGTGAACACACATCAAATCCTTCAAATGTTTTAACACAACATGTAAAAGGTTCCGGCGTATTTTATTGTCCCATGCATTGCGAAGGAGACAAGACCTACGACAAAACTGGCAATTGCCCAGTGAGCGGGATGTACCTGGTGGAGCAACCATCGGTACAAAAGTCTTCGCAACAATATACATGCCCAATGCATCCGGAAATTATCCGGGATGAACCGGGATCATGCCCTATTTGTGGAATGGACCTCGTTCCCATGGAAGCAAATGTGGAAGCAGAAGACAAGACTTATAAAACGCTACTGTATAAATTTAAAATAGCCGTCGCTTTTACTGCGCCAATTTTTATTCTTGCAATGACGGAGATGATACACATTAACCCAATATTCAACCTGATGGGCTTAAAGTATTGGAACTGGGTTGAGTTTGCACTAAGTATTCCCGTTGTATTTTATGCAACATGGATGTTCTTTCAGCGGGCATGGCGCTCCATTGCAACCTGGAATTTAAACATGTATACCTTGATTGGTATTGGTTCTGGTGTAGCATGGATTTTTAGTGTGGTGGTAATGTTTTTCCCGGATATTTTTCCTGCCCAGTTTAAAACAGAACAGGGAATCGTGTATGTTTATTTTGAAGCGGCTACTGTTATTTTAACCCTGGTATTATTAGGACAGCTTTTAGAGGCCCGTGCACATGGAAAAACCAATAGTGCTATAAAAGAATTATTAAAACTTGCCCCTAATAAAGCGACAAAAGTAATTGAAGGTAAAGAGCAGGTAGTATCGATAGATGCTATCATAAAAGGTGATTTGCTGAGGGTAAAACCCGGAGAAAAAATTCCGGTGGATGGAAGTATCAAAGAAGGGGAAGCCATTATTGATGAATCGATGATTTCCGGGGAGCCAATTCCTATGGATAAGAAAACGGGAGATGCCGTAAGCTCCGGCACCATCAATGGAAATAAATCATTTGTGATGATTGCTGAAAAAGTGGGATCGGATACTCTGCTTGCCAAAATTATTGATATGGTAAACGCAGCAAGTCGCTCCAAGGCTCCAATTCAAAAAATGGCAGATAAAATATCAGGCTATTTTGTTCCTATTGTTGTTTGTATCTCAATCCTCACTTTTATCATTTGGGCAATATTTGGTCCGCAACCTTCCTATGTATTTGCATTGATAAATGCTATAGCTGTTTTAATAATTGCCTGTCCGTGTGCATTGGGCCTGGCCACTCCCATGTCGGTAATGGTAGGTGTAGGAAAAGGCGCTCAATCAGGAGTGCTTATTAAAAATGCCGAAGCGCTTGAAAAAATGAATGACATTGATATTGTCATCATTGATAAAACAGGAACGCTTACAGAAGGAAAACCATCTGTTGAAAAAGTGATCAGTGCCAATACTAAATATACGGAGGATGATATTCTTCAAAAAATAATTTCCTTGAACAGCAGTAGTGAACATCCACTGGCCCAGGCAAGTTTACGTTATGGTGAAGAGAGGAAAATTAAAGTTAAACTTGTTTCCAATTTTGAGGCTGTAACAGGCAAAGGTGTGGTTGCTGATCTGGATGGTGCTTCATTGGCATTGGGTAACGAAAAATTAATGGAACAGGTGAAAGCGGTAATTGCACCCGATTTGGAGAAGCAGGTTTCAGTCGAACAAAAATTGGGTAAAACAGTTTCTTATTTATCCCTGGGAAATGAAGCAATAGGTTTTGTAGTGATCTCCGATAAAATAAAAGCATCAAGCCAAGAAGCAATACGCAAATTACAGGAAGAAGGTTTGAAAGTAATTATGTTTACCGGCGACAACGAAGACACGGCAAAAGCAGTAAGTGAAACTTTGCATCTGGATGGATACAATGCACAGATGTTACCTGAAGATAAATTGAATGAGATTAAACGCCTTCAATCGGAAGGAAAAAAAGTAGCCATGGCAGGTGACGGTATTAATGATGCTCCGGCATTATCGCAGGCCGATATTGGAATTGCGATGGGCACCGGAACAGATGTCGCCATTGAAAGTGCATCTATCACCTTAGTAAAAGGTGACCTGAATGGTGTTGTAAAAGCACGATCATTAAGCCATAAAGTAATGACGAATATTAAACAAAATCTCTTCTTCGCCCTTGGGTATAATACAATTGGAATACCAATTGCTGCGGGTATTTTGTACCCTTTTTTCGGGCTGTTACTTTCTCCTATGATTGCAGCACTTGCTATGAGTTTCAGTTCCGTTTCGGTTATTGCTAACGCACTTAGATTAAGAAGATCAAAATTATAAAACAAAATGAATCAAACAAACTGGCTATCGGAACTATTGTAACCTATCCAATGAATTGGTTGCTTGTTTCAATCGGGTGGAAACACGGGATGACATAAATATCAGGTAAACGGGACTATTAAGAATGTTCTAAAATTTTTCAATATGTAAATGATGTAACATAGTCGCAGAATTGTATAACACTATGCAGATGTATTAAAATGACCTTTGTATTCTTCAAAATTATTTGCAGATAACAGATAATAGTATTGGTCTTATTTCTGAAATTGAAAAAGAATCAAAATCACACCACAATGTGTTGGTAGATTTTATTTTCCCGATGCCTATCAAAGGAATAACATATTAATTAACCATAAAATATAAAAGAAATGAAAAGGAATTATGAAATCAAAGGAATGAGCTGCGGAGGCTATGTAAGCAATGTAAAAAGGGAAAATGAAGAGAAAAAAGTTTGGAAGAGACATCATAGTATCTCAATCGTTAAGACATATCATCAGGTTAATTGAATTTAAATAAATGATGTCACAAAGTGATATATCAAAAGTAAAGTCAATAAACCATTTGCTGGGTCAAACACAAATCTGGTAAAAGAATGTTTTGAAAATGTGTGACTAACTAAAAGCACACGGTAGGTGCATCGCTTTCTAACAAATTCTGAAGACAGAATCAATCTGTTATTCTATTAAACATTATATACTTTTTTATGAAAATAGTATTGATTTCAATATATATCTTTTTGTCATTGGCAGGGCAAGGTGTACAAGCCCAAACCGACACAATTACCTATCACATAAGCATTGATCAAATAAAGGTGAATCTTGCCGGAAAAAAAGTTAATGGTATGGCCATTAATAATAGTATTCCAGGGCCAACATTGCAGTTTACCGAAGGCAATTACGCCGTGATATACGTACAAAATAATATGGATGAAGAAACTTCCATTCACTGGCATGGCTTGCTGTTACCCAATTTCATGGATGGGGTTCCTTATTTAACCACCCCGCCAATCAGAGCAGGTAAAACCTTGAAATACGAATTTCCAATAAAGCAATCGGGTACGTATTGGTATCATTCGCATACGTTGCTGCAGGAGCAAAGTGGGGTATTTGGTTCTATCGTAATTCAGCCAAAAGTAAAAATCCTTGATTACGATCGGGAATTAGTACTTGTGCTTTCCGACTGGACCAATGAAAAACCATTGGAAGTATTGAGAACGCTCAAGCGCAGAACTGAATGGTACAATATAAAAAAAGGGACCGCAACGCCGCTCAACCAGGTTATAGCAAGAGGTGCTTTTGGAGCACAGTTAAACTTTTGGAAACAGCGGATGGAAGGTGCAGATATTGCAGACATTTATTATCCGGCATTTCTGATCAATGGAAAACAAATGCAGGAATATCCGGATTTTAAACCCGGAGAAAAAGTGAGGGTACGTTTTATTAACGGTGCTGCCTCTACCTCCTTTTGGCTCAACTTTGGAGGGAGCGATCCAACGCTGGTTTCCGCTGATGGCATGGACGTCGTTCCTGTAAAACACAACAAAACCTTTATCGCCGTTGCAGAAACCTACGATTTTATAGTTACGATACCAGACGGTGGAAAATTGGAAATACGGGGAACCGCTCAGGACGGCTCCGGTAAAGCCACCGCTTTCCTTGGCACAGGTAAAATAGTCGCAGCTCCCGATATTCCCCGTCCTGATAAAATAGGCATGATGATGAAGATGGCGAAAATGAAAATGCGGATGGGAGCGCCTGCCATTAAGTTCCGCCCTAAAAAGGATGAACCCTATAAGATGAAAGAAAATTGGGGGATGAAAATGGAGGGTAAAATGAACATGCCTGAAAACGATATGAACAAGAAAGATGAAGTGCAAATGGTGGGCATGGATCACTCAAAAATGCAGATGCACAATGATTCTTTGCATCATGCCAATATGAAAATGGATAAAAAAATGCCAAAAGACAGTATGAAGCAGACTGGCATGGACCATTCCAAAATGACCGGAATGGAAGCTAATACTGAGATGCTCATGAAAATGAATGGAGCAAAGAAGATGAGCGATATGCCCGGAATGAAGCTGTTTTCGGAATATAATTATGATTTTTTAAAATCCCCCGAAAAAACCAATTATGATACTGGTACGGCGGTTAAAAAAATACTGTTGAACTTAACGGGTAATATGCAGCGCTACATCTGGAGTATGAATGGGATTCCCTTATCAGAAACAGATATGATCCAAATCAACGGGAAAGAAGTAACCCGTGTTACGCTTAACAACCTTACGATGATGCATCATCCGATGCACTTACACGGCCATTTTTTTAGAGTGCTCAATAAAAATGGGGTTTATTCACCATTAAAGCATACCGTAAATGTGCCTCCAATGCAGCAGGTTACCATCGAGTTTTATGGCGATACCTACGGTGATTGGTTTTTCCATTGTCACATTCTTTATCACTTGATTGGAGGAATGGCCAGGGTTTTTAGTTATGGTACGCCACGCAATCCTGGTTTGGAGCCATATCCGGTTTCTACATTAATTAAAGAAACCAATAAATATTACTCATGGGGCATGGCAGATGTAGCATCATGTATGTCAAGCGTAAGACTGGTTTCATCAAATATTAGAAACCAATTTAATTTTAAAACTGAGTACGGATATAATCAGAATTTGGAAGCCGAGTTTACGTACGAACGCTATTTGTACGATTATTTCAGGGTTTTTGGAGGAGTAAATATAGAAAACACAGTAAGTAAAAGTCTTAATAATTTTAAAACCACTGCGGTAATTGGGCTTCGGTATTTAACCCCTTATCTGTTCAACCTCGATGTACGGATAGACAATGAATTAAGGCCCCGTATAAGTTTGGGGAGAGCAATTATGTTATTTCCGAAATTTTCTG
>JAYTHI010000055.1:0-18621 GCA_043732685.1 Ferruginibacter sp.
GCCTAAAAAATTATTCTTGATCTTTTCGGAAGTTGTAGATGAAATATCTGATAATTTAAAAGTGGCTTTGTTATTACCCGCAAATCCATTTACTGAAAATAAATTTAGATCCCATTGATAGCGACTGTCCGCTATATTTGCAGGGTTAAAAAATACACTGTTCACACCGGTATAGTTACTACTTCGGTAACCAGTAAAATTTTGAGCATTGATTTTTATAATGCTGACTATACTTAATAGCATGGCTATTAAAATTTTCTTTTTCATAGAGATAAAATTTGGTACGGTTAAATAATTTGGACAAAGTAAGCATTAATTTTTTGTTTAAAGTATCCTATAAAATTTTTCAGTACCCTATTTTATTTAAATTAAATGTCCAAAAAACAGGATAAAAACACCCATCAAATATTTAATTTTCTGTCAATTTTAATTTATTGATGATAAAAGGATTTTAAATATTTTTAATAAAATATTAATAAAATTTTTTATAAAATATATGATTTGATGCGGTAATAATAACTAAATAATAAATTTTTAATCTCTGTATAATTTTTTAATAATAAGCCTCAACTAACGTTATTGGTATTATTTGAGGATGCCAACAATAGTGGCGATCACGAATAATTTATCATCCTGCAACACAGAATAATTTATACCAAGGAATTATTGAACGGTAACAATATATTTTATAAACTGAATTGCCGGCTCTTAAAATATTATTTTAAAGTGTAGAGATAAACTTTTAAAAGTACACAGGAATCTAAAATATTTTAAGAAATTTTAAAATTTTAAAAAAGGTTAAATGATAACAGGGGTTTACACCTGGTGTTTGCAGCTGTATCAATACTCAATGGGTTTTATATAAAACTTTTAAAATTCCAGCGAATATTATTGGGGGGATTGGGAAATGCGTTACATAAAATATTACAGTAACAGGCAATAAGGTTGCAGCCATTTGTATGTTCCGTATTTTATTTACCTTCAAATAATTACTTTATAGTTATTGTAATTTAATTGCTCTTTTTTATTAGTTCTTTCACAAAAGCCATTTTTCTATCTTTCCCTTCTCTTACTCCTTCAACGGTAGGTGCAATAAAAATATCAGGTTTAACACCAGTTCCCATTTGTGAAATATGTTTAAACTGAACTATTTTAAAAAAAGGTAATCGCACCCTTAATTTGGTGATGGGTAATATTATATCAGGAATTAAAAATCCACTATTACCATACCATCCACCACCCGTTTCTTCACCGGCTAAAATTATATTTTTTTGTCCCTTTACTGCATTGCAAAAGATTGTAGCGGCTGAAAAAGTTAATCCATTTGTAAGCACGTAAACCATTCCATCAAAATGGTATTTTTGTCTGGGTTTAAAAATATGTCTTTCCCAATAACCAAAATGAAAAACGCCATCCTTATGCTTTTTGGTGACAAAAAATAATCCGATATTGCTAAGCCATCCCTGCGTTATATATTTAGTAAAAGGCTTTAAAGATGCTGCGATTGCATAGGACGAATCAGCTACTTTAAAATTATTGTTTCGCAAATATTTTGTTAGCAGTACCGACATATTAATATCGCCACCCCCATTACTTCTCAAATCAAGTATCAAATTTTTTATATGCTGTTTCTCTATATTTTTAAAACTTCCTTTTATAAATGGCCGCAAGTGTTTTCCTTCGCCATTATCAAAAGTATTGAGTGTTATTATAGCCGTATTAATACTACTGTCAATAGCAACAGATCGAAACGATTCCCTTCTTTCTTTTTTAAATTGACGGTGTGTCAACCCATTACCATGCGGTAATTTATTTTTTTTACTTGTTGAATCTACCGTAGGGGAAAACATGGGTAGCCATATTTTTTTTGCATTGCCTGCACTATCCATATAATCTACCCGATAATTTTTATATAAGCCAAAAACATTACGGTGGTAAAACGGAAAATTGCTGCTGATGCGGATATAATTTACATTATCTGCATAGCCATCCATAGACAGGTATTGAAACATTTTAGCAACCATTTCATGATTGGTTAAACCATTAATAGCGGTAATTATTGTGCCTTTCTTAAGTACAGAATCTTTGATATTAAGGTTGCCTATTACCACCATAGTATCGCCCTTACCCCATACTTTTAAATACAATGGAAAAGATGGAATAACCTTATCTGCAATATATTTATTCCATCCCTTACTCATACTAAAACTGGTATGGCCGCAATGAATTTTATTTGTTAGCGGAGCCAGAATATTCCACCCAAATTGCAACTCCGTCATGGAGTCTGCAATGGCTGTATTAAGACTATCAAAATAAAAGTTCATGCAATCTTTTGGCGTGTACCAATAAAGTGCCGGATGTTTTTGTTGGAGAATATTTCTTAATAAACTAAAATCATTTTGTAGTTGAGTGCGACAAAATTTTTTATTTGGATTGTAATTTTTATTACTAACTGCACAACCCGAAAAAAATAACAATAAAAAAAGCAGTGGGGAAAAATTTCTTTTTATCATTTAAAATTATACTGGTAAATAATCATTGTAATTATGTAAAACATTATTTTGCTTGTCATTATTTTGCTTTTAACTGCAGCCTTATAAATAAAAAGATTAAGCTAACGGGCATCGAAATAAAAATTAAAATCAAAATTCACCAGTGCTACTATTTTTACCGGGCCTCGTTCATATGGTTCCAACCCTGGGCAACCAACTTGTGCTTATTGCCACCCCTTGTTAAAATATGCGTGCCTTCTTCAATATCTGTCATGTAGCCGATAACACTAATTTGTTCGTTTAAAACAATTTTATCATAATCATCCTGCGATAGCGTAAACAACAATTCATAATCTTCTCCACCACTTAAGGCGCAGGCAGTTGGATCAAGTTCGAGCGTGTAAGCAAACTGTCTTGCATCTTCGTGAATAGGAATTTTATCTTCATAAATAACGCAGCCCAATTCACTTTGTTTACAAATATGCAAAGCCTCACTGCTAAGTCCATCACTTACATCAATCATACTGGTGGGCATGATATCGTTTTCTGCAAAAAATTCAATGATGTCTTTTCTTGCTTCCGGTTTTAATAATCGGCCAACAATAAAAGCCTGGTTTTCTAAATCCGGTTGCGAGCCCGTTTCTGCAAATATTCTTTTTTCTCTTTCCAAAATTGTCAGCCCTAAAAAGGCACCGCCTAAAAATCCGGTTACACAAAGCAAGTCACCTTTTTTTGCCGTACTTCTTTTAACAAATTTATCCGGCGTTACTTCGCCAATTGCTGTAACAGAAATTACAAAACCCTTTTGAGAAGAAGTGGTATCACCACCAATAAGATCTACCCCATATTTTTCACAGGCTGCGTAAACACCTTCATAAAATTCATCCATTGCTTCCAGACTAAACCGATTACTAAAAGCAACACTTAAAGTAATTTGAGTGGGAGTAGCGTTCATCGCATAAACGTCACTAATATTTACGATCACACTTTTATAGCCAAGGTGTTTGAGGGGAGTGTACATCAAATCGAAATGGATACCTTCAACCAGCATATCGGTAGTAACCACAATTTGTTTTCCAAAATGGTCCAGTATGGCAGCATCATCTCCAATACTTAATACGGTAGATGCATTTCTTGTCTCATTGTTTTTTGTAAGGTGGTCTATCAAACCAAATTCACCCAATGAATTTATTTCTGTTCTTTCTTCGCTCATTATTTATTGCAATTTGTAATCATTTTTATAATGATTCGTGTTACTAATTTATTATTAAGTTATACCTGCTTAATTCTTGTTGCTTTTATTTAAACCCTTACAACTAATAGTTGATATAGTTTTATTCACTTACCGTAATTATACCAATTTCCCATTTAATATACCAAGCATTTCGTCATGAATTTTACCGTTGGTTGCTAAAATATGCGGCTGGTAAACACTGTAATAATCTCCTTTAAAATCAGTTACTTTTCCTCCTGCTTCTTCTACCATTAAAAACCCGGCAGCGCTATCCCAGGCCTGTAATTTGTGTTCATAAAAACCATCAAATCTGCCACAAGCTACCCAGCATAAATCTATGGCAGCACTACCCAATCTGCGCACCGGAACACCTTTACGAATTAGTTTTTCAAATACTTGCAGGGGACCATTTGGCGTATCTAAATAGGTATAGGGAAATCCCGTAACCAAACAACTATCCACTACTTTTGATTTGCCGCCTACGCTTATTCCTTTATCATTTAGTGTAGCACCTTTACCTTTTTCTGCAAAATAAAATTCGTTCATCAGGGGGTTAAAAACAGCCCCCATAATAATTTTACCCTCAAATTCTAACCCTATGCTAACACAGCAAATGGGTATGCCATTGGCAAAATTTATGGTACCATCAATGGGATCGATGATCCATTTATAATTGCTGTCCATTTTAATTTCACCGGCCTCCTCGCTTAAAATAAAGTGATCAGGAAAATCATTTTTGATTACTTCAAAAATTGCTTTTTCGGATGCATGATCGGCTTCGGTAACGGGGTTATTGATACCTTCTTTATTGGTAATTTTAAAATCGCCGTTAAAAAACCGTACTAATTCTTTGGCGCCGGCTTCCGTTGCCTTAAGCAAGGTGTTTTTTATCATATTGCAAAGATAAGCAGGTAACGGTTATGGGATTGCCGCAGAGGCTATTTGGACCCATCCAAACCCACAAATATATTTTAACGGCTATAGTGGTGTATCGTCGGGGAAGGTGTAGGGGAAGATGTAGTGGAAGATGAAATATCTTCCACTACGCTTATTTATCTATTTAGGGAAGCCATCATTTGTTCTGGATATCTAAGCCCTTGTACTGCGTTATTGGAAAAAATCAACTCCAGCGCCGCTAGTTCTTCTTTTGTAAATTGAACCTTTATTGCGCCAATATTTTCGGCTAAATATTTAATTTTTTTTGTGCCAGGAATCGGAAAAATATAATCGCCCTGGTTAAGAACCCAAGCCAATGCCAATTGTGAAGTGGTGCAGCTTTTTGCTGTTGCCATTTCTTCTATTTTACGAACTAATTGTAGGTTTTTATCAAAATTTTCTCCCTGAAACCTTGGGGAAAAACGGCGGTAATCTGTTGGACCAAAATCTTCGAAAGTTTTAATTTGGCCGGTTAAAAAGCCCCTGCCCAGCGGACTATAAGGCACAAAGGCGATACCCAATTCTTGGCATGTTTTTAAAATATCAGCTTCCGGGTCTCTTGTAAATAAAGAATATTCACTTTGCACGGCTGAAATAGGAAAAGTTGCGTGCGCTTTTCGTAAAGTTGCGTCAGCAACTTCAGAAAGACCAATACCCCTTACTTTTCCTTCTTTTACCAATTGCCCCATCGCACCCACGGTTTCTTCAATAGGCGTATCCGGGTCAACACGATGTAAATAGTAGAGATCAATCATGTCTACATTCAATCTTTTTAAACTTGCCTCACAGCTTGACTTTACATAGGCGGGTTTTCCACTTAAGCCACGCAGGGCGGGGTTTGCCGGATCGCGGAGAATGCCAAATTTTGTGGCAACGGTAATGTGTTTTCTAATCCCTTTTAGTGCCTTGCCTACAAGCTCTTCGTTTATATACGGTCCATACATATCAGCGGTATCCCAAAAAGTAACCCCTTGTTCATAAGCATATTGTAATGTTTGCAGTGATCCAGCATCATTCTTCTCGCCATAAAATTCACTCATTCCCATACAGCCAATACCCAATTGGGAAGCTGTTAAACCTTGAGAACCTAATTTTTTTATGTCCATAATTTTTTATTTTTGTAAAGTTATAACCAAGCTTATTTATTGAATGTTAATTGTTGTTTTTGAAAGTTGATATAAAAAATCTTATTTCGTACACTAAATAATTATTTATTGCAAGTTTCTATTATTATAGTTAATTATAATGTGAAGTTTTTTGTGGAGCAATGCCTGTATTCGGTGTTAGCGGCTGTAGAAAATTTATCAGCAGAAATTATTGTTTTCGACAATAATTCTTCTGATGATAGCTATACTTATTTAAATGATAAATTCGAGCAGGTTCAATTTATTTGGAATACTACAAACGAAGGATTTTCAAAAGCAAATAATATAGCTGCCCAAAAGGCGACTGGAAATTATATTTTATTTTTAAATCCCGATACCATTATTGCGAAGGATAGTATTGAAAAATGTTTGGCATTTCATAATGGTAAACCCAATGTTGGCGCTCTTGGCATTAAAATGATTGATGGTGGTGGTGACTACTTAAAAGAAAGTAAAAGAGGTTTTCCAACTCCGCTTAGTGCCCTATTTAAATTCAGCGGTTTAGCCCAAATTTTTTCAAACTCTACAATCTTTGCTACCTATTATTTAGGTCACTTATCTCCGGATACCAATAATGCTGTTCCCATATTATCGGGTGCATTTATGATGGTAAAGAGTGATATCCTGAAAATGACCAATGGCTTTGATGAAAGTTTTTTTATGTATGGCGAAGATATTGACCTTAGTTACCGCATTGAAAAAGCCGGCCATACCAATTATTATTTAGCCGACAGTGCCATTATCCATTTTAAGGGGGAGAGCACAAAAAAAGATAACCAACGCTATGTAAAATTATTTTACGGTGCCATGCAATTGTATGTAGTTAAACACTATGGCAAAATTGAAGCAGGTTTTTACAGCTTTTTTATTCATGCTGCCATCAGGTTGCAATCTATTACTAATTCAATAAAAAATATAGTTCCTTTAACTGCTGAAAGCCCAGGTCCAAAACCATTGGTAACAATCGTAATTGGTAACCAAACAGATTATGACGCTGTTATAGAACTTGCAAAAGCTTCGGGTGTAACCTTAAATATCGTCGGAAGGGTTAGTCCAATACTGAATGCTTTACCTAAATGTTTAGGAAATATAAACCAGTTGCAAAGCCTCATCAGGGAATTTGAAATTAAAAAAATAATTTTTTGCATTAATGAATTGACTGTTACAGAAATTATTGAATTGGTTCAAAAAATTAAGCCTCCACTCAATTATTGTTTTCACGCCAGCGGATCTTCCAGCACGGTTGGCAGCAGCACTAAATATGGCATTACTGATTGTGTAAATGCTTAATAGCAGTTGGGTATTGATAGTTTTATTTTAGTGCGTAATTTTTTTCTGAATTAAAAAACATGACCTAAACTGTATAAAATAAATAGCTTCTTTTTATCTTTTTTATTGTTTAACCTGGTTAAAATAAAAACGTTGAAGTAAGCGCAAGTTTTCAATTATAATATCGGCTTGGGCTATTAAACCATTGTGGTAAATGAAGGATTTTTTATAGCTAGTAAACACGGCAAATAAATTGTGTTTTAGTTAAGTTGAAGAAATTTTTCTAATTCCATAGGCTCAATATTCCGTGCAATTATTTTACCCGTTTTATCTACTAAAAAGTTTATGGGGAAACTTATAATTGATAATTTATTAGCAATAATGCCATCTGCGTCCCTAAATTGTGCCAGGGTAGTTGGTATTTTTTTATAGCCGTGAGCCAATCTTTTTTGTTTGTTTTTGAATCGATTGAGATACCTACAATAGAAAAAATATTATCTTATATTTATTGTAAATATTTTTAAGCAAAGGAAATTGAGCTACACATGGTCCGCAGTGGCTATACCAAAAATTAATCAATGTATAGTTGGTATTTTTAAATGAAGGAAGAACTTTTGGCTTACCTCTATTATTTTTTAAATATACTGGAGGAAACAAATTACCTGTTGAAATGGATTTTGCAATTTGAATTTTTTTAAACAATAACTTTCCTGAAAAAGTATTTTTAATTGAAGGGGATAAGTAATTATAGGCAACATTTAAAAATGGCGTGTAGCCTTGTGCTAGTTTGTCAACCAATTGCCACATACTTACAAATGACTCCGGATGAGTTTTTATAAAGTGTAAAATAGTGGAGTCTTTATCTACAGCTATTTGTAATTTTTCTTTTGATAAAATAGACGTTAATAGAGCTGGAATTGTATCACCAAAGATCTTTTGAAGACTATCTTTCCTTTTGTGAAGCACACTATTCGTAAGTTGTAAATTAGATAAAGCGCTTAAATATTCATTCTGATATTCCTGCATTGTTTTGTTTACAATCTCAGGTATTTTTCTATTGGAATCTATAGAACAAAGTATAAATTGGTTACCCGGTTCAATAAAAAAAACACCTGATATATATTTCCATTGAGCATTAATTTTTAAACCTAAGCGAAATGGATATGGATAAGGGATAGCGTTTTTAAATTTAAATTTACCCTTTATAACTTCTGTTTCCTGATCAATTTTAGTTGGATAATATTGGTTGAAATTTGCTGGCATCTGTATCATCTTACCAACCGCTGCATTAATACTACCTGCAATGGTAAATACAGTATTTTTTGGGTGGGCAACACTATTAATAGGAAACAACAGTAGTAGCAATAAAAAATTTAAAATATGCATCCTTTAAATTTTTAAAATATGGTTATAATTAGAGGACTAACCTCAAATGGTTTAATGTTTTACCTTCAAAACAATAAACTTTATTATTTATAAATAATTAACTCACAAAATGCATTGCCTGCGCCACCATCGGGGAATGTACAACGAGTGAGTGATACTAAAGTACAATTATGAGGACACTTAAGATTTTCAGATCCCACCATTATATTTTTCATTTCTACCCGGATTAACTTTCCCTGAATGTTAGCGAGACTCCTTTGTTCTACTTGAATTTTTGTTGATTTAATTTGTTTAAAACGAAAGTGTTTGCTGTATACCTTAGCCTCAAAAGACTTAGCTGCCCCGCTATATTGTTGCACCAATATATAGTACCCCGGGACTTTATTTTAGGGTACTATGGTAATAATAATGTTAAGTAGAAAGTTTTTATAAAATTGAAAGTATTGAAAAGGTAAAAAAATAAAAAGTAAAAAATATCTGGAAGTCAAACGAATATTTTTCGGGACTAATTATTTTTTGCATTTTCTATTTCCAAAATAATATTTGAAGATTCACCCATAAAGGCAGTATTCCCTTTTTATCGATTAAAATTTAAATTTAAAATAGACTGCTCCATTAAAGTTTTTAACGCAATCAAATTTACAGCTCCTCCTTCGCGCCAAATACCGATAATTGTGCCTTGGGGATTTATTAATATTTTCAATGGTATTGCAGATACAAAATAAGTGTTGGTAATTTTTTCATTAATTATAAGGTTAATCCAATTGATACCTTCCTCCTGAATTGCTTTTTTACATGCTGAACTATCGGTGTCTTTGCTGATGCCTATAATTTCGAAACCCTGTTTATTAAATTTATCGTAAAGGGTTTTTAATTGTGGAAAGTCTGCTCTACAGGGACCACACCAGCTTGCCCAAAAATCCAACAAAACATATTTTCCTTTATATGTTTTTAGTGAAACAGAATTGCCGGATAAATCATCATTAACAAATTCCGGAGCTATCATTCCTACACCAATTTTATAAGCATCTATTTTCTTTTTTATACGCTTTCCGTAATATGAATCCTGATTACTCCGTGATAATTTGCTAAATATTTCTGCTACTTCCATTATATTTTCAGCTGAAGCATCCGATTTAAAGGACTGTAAATATTGACTGATAACGTAATTTATTAAAATGGAGGTGGGATTCTCTTTTAAAAAGTTATAATAAACATTGGTATACATTTTCTTTAAAACAGCATCAATCATACTTTGATTTTGCTTTATTCCTATTGTGTCATTTTTCTTTTTACTTGTTGATAGGTTATCAAAAAATACAGATAGTTGGTGCTGATAAACCTGTGCCTTTTTCTCCAATAACGTATAAACAATGTTTGCTCTTGAGCCTGTTACTTTTGAAGTAGCAAAATTATCTGTAGAAATAATTGATATGGAAGCCGGCTCTGTTACAATGGTAAGCATATAATCTTCCTTCATATTTCCTGGAATATTTGGATTTTTAAAATACAAGGTTAAAAGAGTTGTAACGCCTGTGTGTGTTGTATACACATATTTATTGTCAACTACTTTAGCACTATCATACCCATCCGTTTTACTATCTAAACAAATTATATATACATAATCAATAGGTTTTTGAAGATGGCTAATGGTTCCGTGGATTTTTATCTCCCCAGTTTTTCTTTTTTTTATTTCTGTCCGGGCATATAAAATAGCGGGTACCAATAATATTAGCAGTAAAATTATTTTTTTCATGATTGGTATTTATGTAACAGTATTTGGATCGGTTTATTATAAGTGTTTGTCTTAGAAGAAACTGACAAGCTCCTTTAAATTTTAAGGGTTGTGTTTTAGAAAGAAATGTTTTAGGAAAATTTGATATAGTAAATATCTACAATATTATTTATTAAGCAATATGGTAAATACCGTATTTTTCTTTAGATCCGATTCTTAAAAATTACAAACCTTATTCTTTAAACCTAAATTTTTCCCCGTCGAGTGGCTGCGTAAAATTTTATAGCTCCAGCCATTATCTCCAGCTTATTATATATTTCTTGTGCCACTATCCTCTGTCAAATAGGAAATTTGTTTTTACGGGTATCGCATTATTTTTTAGGCCAGACCATCAATCCAAAGTCTGCTAAAAGTCTGCAGGGTTCACCAATTTTGTCATAACCTAATATCCTTAAAAGCGACCAATCAATAACAGGATTGCTTTAGTCACGAGGGGCAACAGGAAGGGAGTTCTGCGCCAGAAATAAATTATTTCAGGAATAAAGGGGCACAATATTTTAAAAAAAGAGCCATATCCTACAATCCATTAATCCAAAAAATTCTAATTCAGACAAAAAGTATATCCTTAAAAAGCGCCATACCTATACTATCTTAGATTTAGTAACCAGGGCAAGAGGATGGGAGCCTTGCGCCGGAGGCAGGGAAAAGAAGATTTGAAACTACTTTTCTATACAACCTTATTACCTGCAAAATCTATCGATGGGCGTTGCCCACCGCTAATGAATGTCGTCTTTACCCGACTTGAAATATAAAAATTTAGGGCTATCATGTTATAGTCCCCACTGCAAAATTAAAGAACTTCCAAAGCCTTTATAAGGAACAGGTAGTGCATCATAAATTAAAATTTAGATTAAAAGTGATTGTCAAATTAGGCTTTGATATATGCTTTATAATTTACAAAACTTACAAGAAACAACTCAATCCTGTAGTCCCCACTGTAAAATTTTATAACCACCACAACGTTATTAGGCCTTATTTATTAAAAAATAAACTGCAATTTGAAAGTAAATAATTGGGGCAAATAGTTCTATATAGAAAACGCTCCAGGTTCTAAAGTTTAGGAGTTACAATAATCCTGTAGTCCCCACCGCAGAATTTAAAAAATTTTAATTCCTTATTGCAGCCGCTTGATTGACTAAAAAATTGCAAGATCCGATAATAAAGCAATACCTGCGGGCATCCCACAAAAAAACCATTCCTTGCGGAATGGCAATATTTACTAACCCAATAAATATTTAAAATTTTAAAATGTATTTCACATTGCACTTATTTAAAAAGTAATAAAGTATTTCTTAATATAGTACAAGAGTACAAAGTTATTTTCGTTATAAAAAGGCAACTCCAATAAAATATGCGCTGCTATTTTCTTTAACATGTATTGTAAACCTATGCAGTCGCTTGCAATTCAGCAATCTTAGCCCTGATTTTTGCTTCTATTTCTTTGGCCATTTCAGGATTGTCATTCAATAGTTGTTTTACGGAATCTCTGCCCTGTCCGAGTTTATTGGTATCATAACTAAACCAGCTTCCACTTTTTTGTACTACACCCATTTCTACACCCATATCAATTATTTCGCCGGTTTTGGAAATTCCTTCTCCAAAAATAATATCAAATTCTGCCGTTCTGAATGGGGGTGCTACTTTATTTTTAACCACTTTTACTTTTACCCTGTTTCCTACCGCTTCGTCGCCATCTTTAATTTGTGCCATCCTGCGGATATCCAATCTAACGGAAGCATAGAATTTTAATGCATTACCGCCGGTTGTAACTTCGGGATTACCAAACATAACACCTATTTTTTCTCTTAACTGGTTGATGAAAATGCAACAGCAGTTTGTTTTAGAAATCGTGGCTGTGAGTTTTCGCAAAGCCTGGCTCATTAACCTTGCATGAAGCCCCATTTTACTATCACCCATTTCACCTTCTAACTCACTTTTTGGAACCAGTGCCGCTACAGAATCAATTACCACTACATCTACTGCACCGGATAATATTAACCTGTCCGCAATTTCTAAAGCCTGCTCGCCATAATCCGGCTGAGAAATTAATAAGTTATCAATATCAACACCTAGTTTTTGTGCATAAGCACTATCAAAAGCATGTTCTGCATCAATAAATGCACACATACCACCTTTTTTTTGTGCTTCGGCAATTACATGCGTTGCAATGGTTGTTTTACCACTACTTTCCGGACCATAAATTTCAATTACCCTGCCTTTTGGCAAGCCACCAATACCCAATGCCACATCTAACCCTAATGAACCTGTTGAAATAACCTCTTGTTGTACATGGGGTTTATCGCCCATTATCATTACCGACCCTTTGCCAAAATCTTTATCGATCTTGTCCATCGTTAATTTAAGTGCCTTTAATTTTTCTGCGTTAGTGTTGCTCATTGTGTTTTGTTTTTAAGTGATGTATCTGATTTTTGCGTTGTAAAATTATATCGGATAGCGAAGATAATAACTTTCTTTTATCAACACTAATTATTTTAGTTTTATTTGGTAAAATATTTAGTTTTACGGCTGCGTTTATTATCCACCTAAGGTATTATCAGGCCCTTTTAACATAAAAAACCCCATCCTGATTAATCAAGACAAGGTTATTGTTCGGCATGAGAAAAGTTTGTATTAATTCCTCATAATAGGTAATGTCGGATGGAAAACGGGCAATATGTATTCTCCTGAGGCCAAAATTGTTTAAAAACATGCCTGAACTAGTCAAAGGAAAAACTTTTTATTGACCTGAACAATACCCCAAACTGCTACCTATTTATGTTATACATATTTATATATGTTAATGCATTATTATTAAACACTTATGAATAAAAAACAATATGAATATTTTTTTAACAAATAGATCTTTACCAAGGACTAATAGCGTTTCCTTTAAAAGCTGGTTACCTGTTCTATTTTTTCGCTGATAAATGAGCTATTTACAAAACATTTACCCCCTACATATTCATAGTATGGCGTTTAGCCATTAAAAAATGCTTCATAAAAGTAACTGGTAAATTCGGACAACCTCTATTTTGTTGTTCCTATTAAAAAGAAGTTAAAACCTTTTTCTTTAGATTTGATGCTAAAACTATAGCAAAGCCCTTAGGTTAGGAATTTGGTTATTTTTTAATTATTGCCGCATTAATTGGGAACCTTGAAATGTAAATTTTTTAACAAATTTTAAGTTTTATTTATTAAGCGTCTCATGCTTCCTGACAAAATACTTTTTCGCGCCTTAATATATCCTTAAAGGTTGTTTGACAATACCTATTTTAGTCTGCCAACCTAAGCAGTAAAAAGTTTTACCCGGGTCAGGCATGGAAAATTTATTAAATGTAGCCGGGCATAATTTGTTTGTTTATCCGTGTTGATTACCAAAATAAGTTGTAGAAACAGGGTCTGTATTGCGTAAAGGATAGCAACGGAAATCCTTTTTTTGTCGGTTTTCCGCAAAAAAAGATTGGAGTGGATAGCCTGACCGCAAGCCCCGCATCGGGGCGTTGGGGATACGCCCAAATAAAAAGCATGAAACCAATCTTCTATAAATATTTCCCCACAGCATGTTAGCTCCAAAACCCAATTCGTAACTTTGCCACATGCGCAATTATTTAGATGAATTGAATGAACCCCAAAGAGAAGCGGTGCTTCATAAAGACGGGCCTATTATTATTATAGCCGGAGCCGGTAGTGGAAAAACAAAAGTATTAACCACCAGGATCGCCCACCTTATGGGTGCTCATAATGTTGATGCCTTTAATATTTTAGCCCTAACATTTACCAATAAAGCCGCTAAAGAAATGAAGGAGCGGGTAGAAAAAGTTTTAGGTAACTCCGAAGCCCGCAATTTATACATCGGCACTTTTCATAGTGTGTTCGCCAGAATTTTAAGAACTGAAGCCAACAAATTAGGTTACCCCAATAACTTTACCATCTACGATACGGATGATGCAAAAAGTGTATTGAAAACTGTTATTAACGAATTGGAGCTGGACCCAGCCTACTATAAACCCAATGTAGTATATAATAGAATCAGCAGTGCAAAAAATGGTTTGATTGGTCCGGCTGAATATATTAATGACAGTACCATACAACAGGAAGATGCCCGCGCAAACCGCCCCATGATCGGGCAGATTTATGCCGCCTATGCCAACCGTTGTTTTAAAAACGGTGCCATGGATTTTGATGACCTTTTGTTTAAAATGTACCTGCTGCTCAAAAACCATGCAGATGCTTTAAGCAAGTACCAGCGCAAGTTTAAATACATAATGGTAGATGAGTACCAGGATACCAATACCTCTCAGTACGAGATTATGAAATTACTGGGTGCTATGCACGAAAATATTTGTGTAGTGGGCGATGATGCGCAAAGTATCTATAGTTTCAGGGGTGCTACCATTGAAAATATTTTACAGTTTGAGCGGGATTATGATGATGTAAAAGTGGTTAAACTGGAGCAAAATTATAGGAGTACAAAAAGTATTTTAAGCGTTGCCAACGAAATAATTGGTAACAATAAAAACCAGATACCTAAAAAATTATGGACCGACAACACATCCGGCGATAAAATTAAACTGGTGCGCACCGCCACCGATAATGAAGAGGGTAAATATGTTGCCGATACCATACAGGAAGAGAAATTGCGCAACCATTATTTTAATAAAGAATTTGCCATTTTATACCGCACCAACGCACAAAGCAGGGCTTATGAAGAGAGCCTTCGCAGAATGAATATTACCTATAAAATATATGGAGGCCTATCTTTTTACCAGCGTAAAGAAGTTAAAGATCTTATTGCCTATTTAAGGTTGGTAGTAAATCCGCAGGATGAAGAGGCGCTTAAACGCATTATCAATTATCCAACCCGCGGTATTGGTAAAACAAGTATGGACAGAGCGGTATTATCTGCCAACGAAAATAATATTACCCTTTGGGAAGTTTTGATTAATGCCGCCTCATTTGGTTACAAGGCGGGCACACTGGAAGCCATCAATAATTTTGTGTTGATGATCAGGATGTTTCAAAGCGAATTGCTGAAAAAGAATGCCTACGACCTGGCCATTATTGTGGGTAAAAGTAGTGGCGTTGTTAAAGAATTATTTAACGATAAAACCACAGAAGGGCTTGCCAGGTATGAGAATACGCAGGAATTATTAAACTCTATTAAAGAGTTTACAGAAACCCCGATGAATGAGGAAGATGGCGAAGTAGGCGATAAAAGTTTGGGTAGTTACCTGCAGCAAATTACCCTGCTTACAGATACGGATAATGATAAGGAAGATGCGGATAGCGTAAAATTAATGACGATACATGCTGCAAAAGGACTGGAATTTAGTTGTGTGTTTGTAGGTGGTTTAGAAGAAACCTTATTTCCAAATGCGATGAGCATTAATACAAGGGAAGAGCTGGAGGAAGAGCGCCGCTTATTTTATGTTGCCATTACAAGAGCAAAGAAAAAATTGTGGTTAACCTACTCCAATGCGCGTTATCGTTTTGGACAATTGCAACAAAATGAACCCAGTCGTTTTATAGACGAAATGCCCGAAGATTTTATTGATAAAAGTTTTGCCGGCGGAGGTATCCGCAACCAGGGTGGCCATACCAACAATTGGGGCGGAAGCTCCTTTGATAAAAAGGGAGCTGGCGGCACCAGTTACCAGTCACAGGATAATCCATTTAAAAAAGAAGAAAAAAGCAGACCGAGTTATGTTATTCCAACCCGGCCGCAAAATAAAGAGCATACACCTACGGCTGATTTTGCAGCAAGCGATACCAGTAAATTGCAGGCTGGCCAAAAAGTAGAACACCAGAAATTTGGCTTTGGCGATGTTACCAAGATGGAAGGGGCAGCGCATAACCCCATTGCCACGGTAGTATTTGAATTAAACGGAGAAAAGAAAATTATGCTGAACTATGCCAAACTAAGAATTTTAGAATAGATTTTTGTTTAGAAGATCAGCAGAAAATAATGCAATGCAGTTTAAGGAGTACAAAAGTATTTTGTCGGGAAGCAGAAAAGGCGATTTAAAAGATAAACGTATGCTTGGTTAAGTAATTTATATGTCAAGCTTTCCAATTAATAGGGCGGTTATTGAAAAAGATTAGAAGGTTTTTAAGATAACGGCATTGACAAATAATGCTATTAAAAGCAACAACAAGGGAAAATTATAATTTTCGATATTGGAAATTATTAAGCGCTATAAAGCTATGAAGGCTTAAGACAGCGACAATATTGTACATTATTGTTACCTTTGTATCGAAATATTTAAATACATTTTATGATTAAAACAGGCAATCCGGTTATTAGTATATATACAGAAATGACTCCAAATCCGGAGACAATGAAATTTGTTGCCAATAAATTATTGTATCCGGGCAAGAGTATCGATTTTCAGGATGAGACTACTGCCACCCCGTCTCCATTGGCGCAGGAGCTGTTTACCTTTCCTTTTATTAAAGCCGTTTTTATAGCAAGTAATTTTGTTACGCTTACAAAAACTTTTGATACCGAAGATTGGCAGGATGTTATACCTACCATTAAATTATTTTTAAAAGAATATTTGGAGGAAGGTAAATCCGTTGTTAATGAAGAGGCTGTTGCCAATATGAAAAGCGAAAGCAGCAATGAAGTTAGTGCTGATGATGATGATGTGGTAAAGCGTATTAAGGAATTACTGGAAAATTATGTAAAGCCTGCGGTTGAAATGGATGGTGGCGCCATACAATTTAAAAGTTACGAAGATGGAAGGGTAAACCTGATGTTGCAAGGTAGTTGCAGCGGATGCCCAAGCAGTATGATTACTTTAAAAGCTGGTATTGAAGGCATGATGAAAAGAATGATACCTGAAGTAAAAGAGGTTGTGGCAGAAGCGGAATAATAGGTTATATATATTTACAATAAAAGCATCCAATTTTTGGGTGCTTTTTTATTTTGGTCTATTTCTTAATGCTTTGTAAAATGCAATAATTCTTTAATAACCGGCACAATACCTATGCGACATTTAAAAAATGCTTATAAAAAAGAATCAGCGCTGGTGCTACTTTTTGGATTTGCATACCACCTTGCCCAGGCAATTAAAATAAATTGTCCCGGAAACAACCTTAGCCAAACAAGCAATAATGGCACACAGGTTGGTCCACCCATACAGCCGCCCTTTTGTATCATATAAATATGTACGGGTATAAATAAAACCAGTAAAATTACAATGCCCGCAGCGCTTGCTTTGCGGGTGGCAGGCAGTAGTAGCATTGCTCCCAATACAATTTCTAAAGCGCCGCTAACAACATTTAGCAATATGGGGAAGGGAAGGTATGGCGGTATTAAAACGTAGTAGGTATGAGGGTGTATAAAATGGTTGCTCCCGGCCAAAATATACAAAGCCGACATTATTAGTAAACTTATTTTTTTCATTGTTGCTTTAATTTTGTTGTTGTTCCTAAAGTTTCCCTTTAATGTTATAAATTAACCCCCTAATATTGAACATGAGTCTACCAGAAATTTATCAGCAATTTATAAAAGATATTATTAACACCACCTGGTACGAATATGTTGCCGTACTTACCGGCATCGCCAGTGTTTTTTTTAGCCGCAAAGAAAATATCCTGGTATACCCGGTTGGATTAATAAGTACCATTATTTTTATTTATATAAGCTTTAAAGGTAGTTTACTGGGAGAGGCTTCGGTAAATATTTATTATACCATCATGAGCATTTATGGATGGATATTGTGGTCAAAAAAAGACCGGCAGCAACATCATATTGTAAAAATAACGTCAGCTAACGCAAAAGAATGGGGGCAGCATCTGAGCTTTTTTGCCCTATTTTATGTGGCCATATTTTATTCTTTAACCTATCTGAAAAAAGATTTTGCACCCGGTGCGATACCCTGGGCAGATGCTTTTGCAAGCGCAACAGCCTTTACCGGCATGTGGCTTATGACAAAGAAAAAAGTAGAAAGCTGGTATTGGTGGATCGCAACAAATATTGCCTCCATTCCGCTGTATTTTGTAAAACATTATGTTTTTACCGGTTTATCGTATGTAGTGCTTTTAATATTGGCATTTGCCGGTTTAATAGAATGGCTAAAAAGGATGAAGACAGCCGAAAACACTACAGTTTTAAACAGTTGATTGCCCATACAAAACTTTTTCCTCCATGTATTTGAGGATAAACTAAATAGCGTTCCGGTTTGGTTTTTAAATGCATCAGCATTAAAATAAATGGATTGGATTAGGTAGATAAGTCGCAAAAGCAGTATAGCCTGAGCTGTATAACTTTTAGATAAGATAAAAGTGTTCTTCAAGCGTTTTGATTCGCAGCCTTATTTGTGTTTAGTTTTTACATTTTATCAATTCAAATTTTACATT
>JAYTHI010000056.1:0-18617 GCA_043732685.1 Ferruginibacter sp.
ACTTATCAGGATGCTCCTTATAAAAATACGGGCTTGTACAACCAAAAATATTTGCCTAAAAAAGGAGAAACTTCAGGTCAGGTCGAGTTAAACTACGACAACAATCAAAGAATCATCCGTTATGCTGATGTATTGTTGATGGCGGCAGAAGCAAATGAAAAAAGTGCTGCGCCAAATGAAACAAATGCACAACAATATTTAAATATGGTAAGAGCCCGTGCTTTTGGAGACAATGCCCACAATATTACTGCAACAGGCAGTGCATTGTACGATGCGATATTAGCAGAAAGAAGACTTGAATTTGGTATGGAAGGCGATCGCTTTTTTGACCTTGTAAGAACCGGAAGAGCAGCCGCTGTTTTAGGAACCGCTTTTAAGGCAGGTAAAAACGAATTATTTCCCATTCCTCAAACAGAAATAGACATTTCCGGAATTACACAGAATCCCGGATACTAATATCAAATTAAAAAATAAATATTATGAATGCACTAAAATATATTGTTGGCATTACTTTGATATGCTTACTAATTACAGCATGTAAAAAGGATACTTTTACAGATACTTCCTTTGCCACCGCAGCAAGCAAACCCGATAAATTATCTGTACTATTTAATATTACACAGGATAATACAGGGCTGGTTACTATTACCCCTAATGGCGAAGGCGCTGTTACCTACGACATTTATTATGGAGATGCAACAGCCACTGCAGTAAAAATTACAGCTGGTAAAAATGTAACCCATACTTATGCAGAAGGTGTGTACCAGGTAAAGATCGTCGGTACAAATATCTCCGGTAAAACAACGGAATTAATACAGCCCCTAACAGTATCGTTCAGAGCACCTGAGAACCTTAAAGTGGTTGTTACGCCCAATATTTTATCAGTAAATATTTCCGCTACGGCCATTTACCAAACCTTTTTTAAGGTGTACTACGGAGATTCAAATTCTGTAACGCCAATACCATTTACGCCATTTTTACAGGGGCAAACGGTTACGCATACTTATGCTGCAGCAGGTACCTACATTATTAAAGTTGTTGCATTAAGCGGCGGTGCTGCTACAACCACCTATTTAGATACTATTAAAGTTGCCAAACAAATTGACCTTCCGGTAAGTTTTGATGACGCTCAGGTTGATTATACCATGACAGATTTTGGAGGCGCACAATCTTCGCTTTCCATTGATCCTGCCATTAGCACAAACCATGTTATGAAAGTGCTTAAAACCAATGGTGCAGCATTTTATGCAGGTACAACCATTGGTACACCGGCCGGATTTGTTAATCCAATTGCCATTGCAAACAATACTACAAGGATGAGTATCCGGGTTTATTCTCCGGCAGCAGGAATCGACGTGAAATTAAAAATCGAAGACCATAAAGATCCTACCCATAGTGTGGAGACAGATACAAAAACTACCCTTGTTAACCAGTGGGAAGTTTTAGTATTTGATTTTAAAAATCAAGCTCCCAGGACAGCAGCCCTAAACCTGGCCTACACCTTTGATAAGGCAACCGTATTTTTCGATTTTGGAAATGACGGTAATGGTAAAACCTTTTATTTCGATGATGTAACGCTGATGCCTAAATCTTTAGCACAAATAAATTTACCCGTTACATTTGATGATCCAAAAACAGATTACACCGTTTCAGATTTTGGAGGCGACCAATCTATGGTTACAGCCGACCCCACCCTCAGCACTAATAATGTAATGAGATCAATTAAAACAAATGGTGCAGTATTTTATGCCGGTACCACTATCGGAACTTCCGCAGGGTTTTCAAGCTTGATTCCTATTTCTGCAAGTGCGTCTAAAATGACCGTCAGAATTTATTCTCCGGCAGTAGGATTGGACATTAAATTAAAAATTGAAGACCACAATAATGGAAGCCATTCAGTAGAAACAGATACAAAAACTACCCTTGCCAACCAATGGGAAACTGTGGTATTTGATTTCAATAAAGCAACGGCTCCTTCTGCCCCAATAACTGCTGCTTACAGTTATGATAAAGCCACTATATTCTTTGATTTTGGTAATACCGGCAATGGTGACACCTATTATTTTGATGATGTAAAAATGATGCCTGCACCATTATCACAAATAAACTTACCGGTAACTTTTGATGATGCTACGGTAGATTATACCGTTTCCCCATTTGGCAGTAATCAATCCTCTGTAACAGCAGACCCTACCAATGCGGCCAATAATGTTTTAAAAACAATTAAACCACTTGGTGCTATATTTTATGCAGGTACAACAATAGGAACTTCATTGGGCTTTAGCTCCCCAATTCCTATTACTGCATCTGCTACTAAAATGAGTTTAAGAATATATTCACCAGCCGCAGGTTTTGATATAAAATTAAAAATAGAAGACCACAACGCAGGTTCACATTCTATTGAAACTGATACTAAAACCACGGTAGGCAATCAATGGGAAACCCTGGTGTTTGATTTTAGCAATTTGGCTGCAAATACTCCACTTTATAATGCAGCTTACACCTACGATAAGGCAACTGTATTTTTTGATTTTGGAAATACTGGAACGGGCGCAACTTATTATATAGACGATTTAAAATTTGTTACTTCGGGTACTGCTCCGCTAAAGCAAATAAATTTACCGGTAACATTTGATGACCCAACGGTAGATTATACCTTAACCGATTTCGGAAACAATATTTCTATAGCTGCTATTGACCCTGCAAACAGCAGCAACAAGGTAACCCAAACCACCAAGCCTTCAGGTGCTCCATTTTGGGCCGGCACTACAATTGGCACTCCGCTAGGCTTTGCCAATATTATTCCTATATCGGCCACCAAAACAAAAATGAGTGTAAGGGTGTATTCTCCGGCTGTTGGCATGGATATAAAATTAAAAATTGAAGACCATAATGATAAAACACATTCCGTTGAAACCGATGTAAAATCAACGGTAGCTAACCAATGGGAAACTATCGTTTTTGATTTCAGCACCCCCGCACCAAATACAGCAGCGATAAATACTGCCTATATTTATGATAAGGCGTCCATATTTTTTGACTTTATTGTTCCAGGAAATGGATCCATATTTTATTGGGATGATGTAACATTTTTATAATAATTAAATTTACAAATAATGATAAAAAATATTAAATCAGTAGCTACCATTTTGGTTGCGGTGCTGTTAACTTTTACTGCCTGTAAAAAAGAAAACTATACGTTTGGCACTTTAAAAACGCCTGCCGGACTTGCATTAACCGCAGCAGTTGCAGGTATGGATGCCAATAATCCAAATGGAAACGGCACAGGCACGGTATTAATTACCGCTGCTGCTACCAATGCCATTACCTATAAAATAGATTTTGGTGATGGCACCGTGCAGGTTATACCTTCCGGTACAATTACTTATAACTATTCAAACCCCGGTACAACAAATTATACCATTACCGTAAATGCCATTGGTACAGGCGGTGTAATTTCTACCATCAGCAAAACCATCAGTGTTTTTGTTGCATTTAAAATACCTGATGTTATAGTAGAAGCACTTACAGGCAATGCATCCAGAACCTGGATTACAGACAAAGCAACGCCCGGTCATGTAGGAGTTGGTGCCCCGGATCAATTTACACCCAATTATTATGCAGCCGATCCAAATTCAAGACAAGCCTGTATATACGACGACGAAATAACTTTTAGTAAAGATGCTAATGGAAATGTTTTAATGGTTGTTGATAATAAAGGCCAGACGTTTATTATAACTGCTGCCACTGGATATTATGCCCTAGCTGGTTCAGGTGATTGTTATACTATTGCAACCGGAGGTTTAAAACCATTAATATTTATGAATGCGACTTCTGCCTCTACTGCAGCAAATTCTACCCGATACCAATTTGTGGTACCCGGCAATGGTATCATTAACTTTGCAACAGGAGCAAATACGTACGAAATATTATCTATAACCGATACCAGTATTCACTTACGAAATATAGGTATTGATGGCCTTGCCTGGTACCAAATTTTAAAAGCTAAATAATTACCCGATGACCTACTTAAAAAAATCCCTGTCTTTAATTGTATGCTTCTTTGTTTTGATCAGTTGTAACAAAGGTTCCAGCGCAGGATCATTAAATATGGCACCTGCTAATTTGTTAGTAACCGCCGTTGTAAGTACCGATGGTACTGGTTCGGTAGCTTTTACCGCAACAGCAAGCAATGCAATATCCTATGCCTACGAATTTGGAAATGGTGATATACAAACTGCAACAACCGGCAGTATCAATTACCAATACACATTAACAGGTACAAATACTTATACCGTTACGGTTACCGCTACAAGCAGTACAGGTATTACAGCTAAAACCACTACACAGGTAACGGTGACTACCAATGCAGGTACCATCAAACCTTTTTGGAGCGAAGAGTTCAATACGGATGGAGCACCTGACCCCACTAAATGGGGATACGATATCGGTACCGGAAGCAATGGCTGGGGCAATGCAGAGTTAGAATATTACACTAACAGACCGGAGAATTCCGTTGTACAGGGAGGCGTGTTAAAAATTAATGTGATTAAAGAAAATTATAACGGTAGCGCCTATACGTCTGCACGCTTACTTTCTAAAGATAAATTTGCCTTTACTTATGGCAAGGTAGAAATTAAAGCAAAGTTTTCTGCAGGCGCAGGCACCTGGCCGGCGATATGGATGTTGGGCGCTAACGCAGCAACAGTACCCTGGCCAGCTTGCGGCGAAATAGATATTATGGAGCATTTGGGCAGAACCCTGAATACTATTTATGGCACCTTACATTATCCCGGCCATTCGGGTGGTAGTGCCGATGGTTCAACCACGGTGATTGCAGATGCTACTACAGCTTTCCATATTTATTCATTGGACTGGTCTCCTACTGCCATTAAAATATCTGTTGACGGCGTATTGTATCATACTACCGCCAATAGCAGTGCCATTCCCTTTAACCACGATTTCTATTTCATTTTAGATTTTGCCATGGGTGGCGGTTTCGGCGGTCCGGTTGATCCTGCTTTTACTGCCGGCACCATGGAAGTAGATTATATAAGGGTTTATAAATAAGTGGTATAAAATTATATAGTTTAACAACAATAGTAAGGAGACAATGATTTTTAAAAGATCATTGTCTCCTTTTTTTATTTGCTATTTTTCAGGAAGATTGGTTATGTTAGATATAATTTTGAGGGGATGAATAGAGTAATTGCAGCAACTTACAATTTGATGAAGCAGTCGTTCAGTGTAAGTTTGCAAAGAAGGCTTCATCAGTTACAACAGTTAAAGCGCCTGGTAATGGTTCTGCATAATTGATGAACGTAATTACCAAAAAATAAATTGTTTTTGCGTATTTTCATAGTAGTATTAAAAATGGTTATGCGTTTTATTTTATAAATTACTGACCATCAGTATTTTTTATTTTTTAACGAATTACCATGCGCCATTCTCCGGTAGGTACCAATAATAATCCCCAATAATTATACATTAAATGAACTGAAGATTTAAAACCATTTGGCTTGACCAAATTAAAAACTCTACTATTTTTAAAAAGGATTTAGCGAAAGATTAGTCTTAAACGATAATTTCAATTCCCCATATTCGATAAATCGAATTGCAAAACCTGGCTTACGGATGAACAAAAAATAACGGTAAAATAGAATTTTGAAAATTTTAAATATATCCTTTTCAACGCTCAAAAAAGCGTTAGTCAGAATTTAAGTACCTATATATAACAAATAAGTAATAAATTAATAACATCTTATTCTAAATCGAACTGTATGGAATTAGCATTGAAAATTTTACTGGGTTTAGTTACGCTTATTTGTTTATTGGGAGGAATAAACCTGATGACAAAAGGGACAAAAGCATTTTTGCCTGATTCACTTTCACCTCAACCAAGGCTTGACAATCTCTTTAGATTTTTAAGTGGCATATATTTAGGCTTAGGCTTTTTAATGTTATGGGTCACCATACATTCGAATCAAGTAGGAGATTTGCTCTACTTTATTGGTATTACAGTATCCTTTTCTGGACTTGGAAGACTTTATTCCAGAACAAAAGTTGGCTCACTAGGGACATATTATGACTCAATGATGATACTTGAATTTTGCTTAGGATTAAGTATAATTGTTCTTCATTTTTTAAACCATTAGTCATTTGAATAATAAACTATATCCACCAGTAAGGCGTCTGGCTGAAAGGCTCCAAAGTAAAAACTACTAAAAATAACATGCAAAAGACCCGGCCAATAAGATAGCTGAACCTTTGGCAATACGCTGTTCCGCTATATTGGTCTTTAGGCGGATTTAGGGTTTATAAAGAAGCACTGCTCTTGGTAAATAATATTTGATGCTGATACAGGTTGTAAAGTATAAGAATTTACTGTTGCTTTCACATAGCTGCACTACACAATCTGATGGCACTAATGAGGCTTTTTTTTCGGGGGTTGGGGCAATAAATATTTTATCGCAATTGTGTTTTTGTTTAGAGTGGACATTCAATGAATGCTACACCTGCAGCAATACCTGTTCATTGTATGCTATTTTGTAGCGGCGTACGAAATATTGAAAGTACTTACAAATACCGATGATCGATATAAAATTATCCATCCATCCACGTCATTCATCCATTTTTTAAATAACCACTCCATTGCATCTTTGCATAGTCAATAATGACAATCAATTTTAAAAAAAAAGTAATGGTAAATTTTAATATTCCAAAGAGAGAAGACGTATCTGCAAACAATCAAGAAATTTTTGATACGCTTAAAAAGGGGATTGGAATGGTTCCCAACCTTTACGCAGTAATGGCTTTATCCGATACTGCATTGGGTAATTATCTTGCGTTTCAAAATGCAAAAACAACGTTTTCCAACAAAGAAAAACAAGCGGTGAACTTAGTAGTAAGTCAGGTGAACGAATGCTTATATTGTCAGTCAGCTCATACTTTGCTTGGTACTATGAATGGACTTACAGCAGAACAAACTATTGAAATAAGAAAGGGCGGAGCTACATTTGATTTAAAATTGCATTCCTTAGTTACTTTAGCGAAGGAAATTACTGCTAAAAAGGGTTTCATTTCTGAAAATACCTTAAATAACTTTGTAAATGCAGGTTACACGAAAGGGCAAATAGTTGAACTTGTAATGTTGGTAGCAGAAAAATCAGCGATGAACTATTTGCACGCCATAACTAAGGTGGACATCGATTTTCCCGTAGTTAAGTCAATTTAAAACATTTTTGCAGGGCAAATATATTAGTTTGACCTGCTACATTAAACAATAAAATTATGGAAAATAAACGATTTCCTTTACCGCCATTTACACTTGATACTGCTTTACAAAAAGTACAAGCGGCAGAAGATGCATGGAATACAAGAGACCCTGAAAAGGTTTGTCAAGCTTATACTTTAGATACTGAATGGCGAAATAGAACTGAATTTTTAAATGGCAGGCAAGAAATAAAGATATTTTTAATAAAGAAATGGCAAAAAGAATTAGATTATAAATTAAAAAAAGAACTTTGGGGATTTAGAGAAAACAGAATGGCTGTTAGATTTGAATATGAATGGCACGACAATTTAGGGCAATGGTTCAGAAGTTACGGTAATGAGTTATGGGAGTTTGACGAAAATGGTTTGATGAAAAAACGTTTCGCCAGCATTAATGATTTACCAATTGATGAAAAAGAAAGACAAATTAAATGACAAGTCAAAATACATTAACACTTGTAAATCCTCAAAATAATAATCTTGCATTCAAAGTATTTATATTTGAAAGTAATGATTTTTTTGACCATATTCAGCGTAATAATTACTATTCGTTAATTTGGATAAAAGAAGGAAAAGGTAAACTACTGGCAGATTTTTCTGAATATAAATTTTCAAACGATAACCTGCTGGCGTTTTCTCCTTACCAACCATTTATGCTAACACCTGAAAATCGCTTAAGTGGAATAGCTATACAATTTCATCCGGATTTTTTCTGCATCCATAAACATCAACAAGAAGTAGCTTGCAACGGTATTTTGTTCAACAACATTTATCAACCGCCGATAATAACTATTGACGAAAAATCAAAAGCTACACTTCAAATGCTTATCGAGCAGATGAAATCTGAAATGCAAAATGTTGCTTTGGCGCAAAACGAAGTACTGATTTCATATTTAAAAATATTTTTAATTACAACATCAAGACTAAAAGCAGACCAGCAAATTGAAGCTAAAAATGCAACTTATAATTTGCAGGAACCTTTTATACTTCAATCATTAAAGGACGCTATTGAAAAAAATTACAAAGAAAAACATACAGCAAGTGATTATGCTACAATCTTACATATTACAGCCAAAGCATTAGCAAAAATTGCCAAGACATATCTTAACAAAACGCTTACCTTTTTAATTTCTGAACGTATAATCATAGAAGCAAAGAGAGAATTATACCTAACCAATAAATCAGTTAAACAAATAGCTTATGAGTTAGGCTATGACGACGCGTATTATTTTAGCAGGTTCTTTAAAACCAACACTGAGGTTTCTCCTCAAATATATCGCAACACAGTTGGCTTTAACAGACAATCTGCTAATACGATTAACTAAAAAAAACAACCTGTATCAAACATGATTTCGTCGGAAATGCGATGCCAATAATAAAGTCCAATATTGTACGGAACCATAATTCGAATAATTGTACACTATGGAATTTGATTTAAAAGGAGGTAAGTCTTATGTCAGGACGTAAACAGATTATATCGCGGTAAGCCTGATTATAATTAGCCAATTTTACTGTTACCATTTTATACCGATTGGTATTTCACGGAATGCAGCAAAAATCTTTTTCCATGCCTGAGGATTGTAGTTGTTGACTTGCTTGATTTACAAAAAACAACGGCAGCATGTATATGATTGATCATTATAACAAACCCTGTTATAAAAAGCTCTAGCGATTTTAATACATCAAACGATTAATAAACGAAGTGGTATCCATCAGACATGTTGATTAGCGGAAGCCGTTTATAACTGGTAAAGATGATACAGAAATGGCCGTTATCGAAAATAAAAGCTGTTTTTACGGGAAAAGGTAAAAATAATGAGCTTTTAATATGCGAATACCAAAACGTATTAAATAAAATCAAAAGCTTAATTATACGCTAACTAAAGGCGAGTCTGCGGCGTATACTAACACAAATAGTTACCATTCGCGCTGCCTATGTTTTGGAAATTTACGGTTGTCAAATTAGTGCAGGCGAATTGGCAATTCGGATGGAAACCAAAACAATCTTACAATATATTATTTTATTTCTATTGGTATTGATTGATTGTCTATTCAAAAAAATTAGTGTTTAAACCCTCAATTAATTTAAAATGACTCCGCAAATTCGATTAAACAGTTTTCTTTCCTTTTCTTTGCCGGATGGCAATTTCTAATAAACTTATCATAATTACTGCGCCGTCGGGTGCAGGAAAAACATCCATCACCAGGCATTTAATGCAAACTTTTCCGCGGTTGGCGTTTTCTATTTCGGCCGCTACCAGGCAAGCAAGAGGTGTTGAGAAAAATGGGGTGGATTATTATTTTATGGATATGGCGGATTTTAAACAAAAAATTCAGCACAATGAATTTGTAGAATGGGAAATGGTATACGAAGGCAAATATTATGGTACCTTAAAAACAGAATTACAGCGTATTTGGAACGAAGAAAAAATTCCTATTCTGGATATTGATGTAAAGGGTGCCATTCATGTTAAACAACAATATCCAGAATCTGCTATCAGCCTGTTTATTGAGCCGCCAAGTGTGGCCGAATTAAAAAGCAGGCTGGAAAGCAGGGGAACCGAAACGACCGAGTCTTTAGCAGCAAGAGTTAACAAAGCCGCCTATGAAATTAGTTTTAAAGAACAGTTTGATAAACTTATTTTAAACGATAACCTGGACCGCGCTTGCGCCGAAGCAGAAGATATAATAAAAAACTTCCTTTTATTGTAATTGATTTTACCCGTATAAATCAATGTTCTTTTAGTATTTTTACTTTATGGATTTAATTTCACTTTTTGCCATAATACTTTCTTTACTGTTGATTGGATTTTTTTCGGGTGTAGAGATCGCATTTGTCTCGGCCAATAAACTGTCTGTTGAGCTAAGAAAAAAACAAGGCTCCTATAGTGGAAGGGTATGGGGAGAATACGCCGACAAACCCGCCAAATTTATTGGCACCACCTTAATTGGCGTTAATGTTGTATTGGTAATTTACGGTTTATTGGTTGGCGAAATTCTCTCGCCTTTATGGGGTAAAATTGAATTAAAATTATCGCCCTCCCTGGCAGATTATGTAAAATATATCAAACTACTTTTCGAAACCATTTCCTCTACCATTATTGTTCTTTTTGTTGAATTTATTTTTAAGGCATTTTTTAGGGCCACCAACGAAAGTATTTTAAGCAGTGGTTTTATTGCCTATATTGTTCGTTTTTTTTATGCCGCTTTTTCAGGCACTTCTACCCTATTTGTAAAAATAGCCGAGTGGATACTACGCTATATTTTTAATGTACGCCTGAATGAAAAAAAAGATGTTTTTGGGAAAATAGATCTGGAGCATTTTATGCTGCAAAGTAAAAACCATGATGAAGAAGACAGCAGCGAAATAAATAAAGAATTATTTGAAAATGCTTTATCCCTCAGCGAAATAAAAATTAGGGAATGCCTGATACCCCGAAAAGAAATAGAAGCCGTAAGTATCTTAACCAATATTGAAGAAGTAAAAAATACCTTCATCAGCACTAGATTAAGTAAGCTGGTTGTTTTTGAAGAAAATATAGATAATATTTTAGGCTATGTACACCAGCTGGATCTTTTTAAAAATCCTGCGGACATACAATCTATTTTATTACCCATACCTGCTATTCCGGAAAGTATGAGTGCTACCGATCTGATGAATAAATTTAGCAAAGAAAGAAAGAGTATTGCCTGGGTGGTTGATGAATTTGGTGGTACCGCAGGCATTGTAACCATGGAAGATTTACTGGAAGAAATATTTGGTGATATCCGTGACGAACATGATACAGAAGAATTTATTGAAAAGCAACTGGCGACCAATGAATTTATTTTTAGTGGCCGTTTAGAACTTGATTACATAACCGAAAAATTTCACCTTAGCTTTCCGGATAGTGAAGGCACCGAAACCCTTAGTGGTTTTATAATTCAGCATCGCGACGAAATTCCAAAACAAAAGGAAACTTTTACAGTGGGCAATTACCAGTTTGACATTTTAAATGTAAGCAATACCCGCATTGAAACGGTTAAATTAAAAATATTAAGATAGGGCTGCCTGTTTTTATCATAATAAAAATTACGGTTTCAAAACATACAGCCGCAATAAATTAAGGGAAATACCAAAATTTATTGCGGCTGTTTTATTTTCTATACTGAAATAATGGTATTTTTTTAAATTACCTGTTGCCTGTTTACCTGATGAATGTTTATAGTAATAACTATTAAAATACTTAGCGTCTGCAAGAAAACGCTGAAAGCCTGTATAGGCTGCTATTTTAATAGAATAAACTACTTGAATATTTTATACACAATTAATATTTTTTTCTAAATTATTTAAATTAAACAAAGACCTCTATGTTAAACTGTATTAACGGCCTCTTCTAAAAAGAGCAAGAAATTTTCAAAACAAGGCGTTAAGAAATCAAAGCTGTTTGAGCCCAAATAATTTTTAAAGTATTGGTCTTTACCGGGCGAGTTCTTTGATTTTAGACTTGTTTTGAAAATTTCTGCCTTTTTAGAAGCAGCCTTGACTTTTTTTGTTTCTTTTTTTTGTCAAGCAAAAAAAGAAATTGGAGAGACACTTAATTATATTATACCATCCTTTAATTCCTACAAATAAATTTTTTTTTCATAAAAAATTCGTAATTATTCGAATAAAAAAAATTGATTAAATCCTTTGTAAGTCATTATTTAAGGGTTTTCTTGCAGACACTACTACAATTGTAAAACGATTTTTTTAATACCTGATTCATTTACTTTATTTATTCGGCTTTTCTACCCTGCTCACCACCCTTATCTTTCTTAAAATCGCACGATTTTCTCTGTTGTGCATCAACTTAAAAACAAGGGCATAAATTACAGGCAATATCAACAAGGTTAAAATGGTGGAGGTTACCAACCCGCCAATTACAACTACAGCTAAAGGCTTCTGCGTTTCGCTGCCAATACCGGTTGATATGGCTGCCGGCATTAAACCTATCATGGCCATCAGGGCTGTCATAACAACCGGCCTAACCCTTGAAATCACGCCTTCCCGAATGGCTGCATTAAGCGGCATTTTTGCATCCAGATTTTTTCTGAATACACTTATCAGGATAACACCATTTTGTATACATACCCCAAACAATGCGATGAAGCCAATGCCTGCGCTGATGCTAAAATTAATACCCGTAATATGCAGTGCAAGTATACCGCCTATTAACGCAAATGGCACATTCATAATGGTTAAAAATGCATCTTTTACATTACCGTAAGTTATAAATAAAATTAAAAAAACTGCCAGTAAGCAAATGGGTACAACCCTTGCAAGTGTGGCGCTTGCCCTTTGCTGGTTTTCAAATTCACCGTTCCAGCTCATGGTATAGCCATCAGGTAAATTAAAGGCTGCAGCAACTTTTTCCTGTGCTTCATCAACCGTTCCCCCAAGATCACGACCACGTACCGAAAATTTTACTGTAATGTACCTGCTGTTGTTATCGCGGTAAATAAATGCCGGTCCGGTCAGTGTTTTTATATCCGCAATTTCTTTAAGCGGCACTTTTTCACCACCGGATGTAGGCATCATTAAATTTTCTATCTCCTCCTGAGTTTTTCTATATTGTTCCTGGTAGCGAATACGGATATCAAACTTTCGCTCTCCTTCATACAATTGCGTGGCGGCCTTACCACCAAGCGCCATTTCAATAACAGCATTTGCATCACCGGTTGTTACCCCAAACATGGCCATTTTTTGCTGGTTCAGCTCTATTCTAAATTCCGGTTGGCCAAGGTTTCTGATAACACCAAGATCTTCTACACCCTGAATATTTTTTAAAATTTTCAGTACTTTGGTTGCACTGCTATCGAGTACATTAAAATCGGAGCCGAATATTTTTACAGCCAATGCTGCAGGCACCCCGGCAACAGCTTCAGCTACATTATCCCGAATAGGTTGAGAGTAGTTAAAAACGATACCCGGATACTGTTGCAACTTTTTATCCATTTCATTCGAGAGCTGATCTGTTGTTCTTTTTACCTTCCATTTTTTGGACGGAAAAAGATCTACTGCAATTTGAACATTAAAAAAACCTTTGGGATCCGTACCATCATTTGTACGGCCAACCTGGCTAAGCGTATGGCGCACCTCGGGAAAAGTTCGTATAACCGAGCTTAATTTTTGGGCAATACTATCTGCCTCATTTAATGATACACTCCTTGGTAATTCTGCCGTAACCCAAAGCGCGCCCTCATCTAACTGAGGTAAAAATTCGCTGCCTAAAAATTTAAAAGAAGCAAAGCTCAAAATCATAATTATAAAAGCAATAACTACACTTAATTTTTGGTTGCGGTATACAATATTAAAAAGTTTGCCAACACCTTTTTCAAAAAAAAGTACGATCGGATTGTGCTTTTCGCGTACATTTTTTCTTAGTAAAACACTTGCCAACGCAGGTACCAGGGTTAGGGTAAAAATAAGTGCCCCCAATAAAGCAAAGCCCAGGGTATAGGCAAGGGGAGAAAACATTTTACCTTCTACTTTTTGAAACGCAAAAATGGGTATCAGGCAGGTAATAATAATTAATTTAGAGAAAAAGATAGACTTCCCCATCTCCATGCCCTTGGTTTTAAATAAGCCCAATTTTGCAAGCTTATTAAATTTTTCCATTCCAACTTCGCGGGCTTTTAAATCGAGTGCAACAAAAATACCTTCCACCATTACCACAGCACCATCAATGATAATTCCAAAATCTATGGCACCCATAGAAAGCAGGTTGGCATTCATACCTTTTATGCGCATGCAGATAAATGCAAACAATAAAGACAATGGAATGATGATACTAACAATAACGGTTGTACGCCAGTCGGCCATAAACAACATCACAATCAGCGTAACCAATAATATACCTTCTATTAAATTATGGATAACCGTTTCCTGGGCAAATTCCATCAATGTAGTGCGGTCGTAAAAGGGAACCAGTTTAACATTTTTAGGTAAAATTGTTTTATTGAGCTGTTCAATTTTGGCATGAACCTTATCCAATACCTCGCTGGGGTTTTCACCTTTGCGCATAACAATAATGCCTTCAATTTGATTGGTAGCCGCATCAAATGCAACAGTACCCAACCTTGGCTTACCACTCTCAATAACGTTGGCCACATTTTTAACAAGTAACGGAACGCCATTGATCTTGGTAATAATAATATTATTTATCTCGCCCACATCATTTAAAACACCAATGCCCCTTACCACATAAGCCTGACCGTTTCTTTCAATCACATCGCCACCAACATTAATATTACTTTTGTTAACGGCAGTAAAAACATCAAGGGCCGTAAGGTTATATTTTATTAGCAATTCGGGGTTTACACTTACTTCAAATATTTTTTCTTCTCCTCCAAAACTATTTACATCGGCTACGCCGGATACACTTTTAAATTGCCTGTCGAGCACCCAATCCTGCAAGGCAGTAAGCTCCCTTACCGAAGCTGTTTTGCTCTGCAATATATACCTGTAAATTTCACCTGTTGGTCCGTAAGGAGGTTGCACTTCGGGCCGCACACCATCCGGAAGGTCCGCATTTATTATACGGCTCATTACCTGCTGCCTTGCAAAAGCATCTTCCACATCATCATCAAAAATCATGGTAATATAACTTAAACCAAAGGAGGAATTGGTACGCAGGTTAATTTTTTTTTGTACAGAATTAAGTTCCACTTCCAGCGGAATCGTTATAAATTTTTCAACTTCTTCGGCACTTCTTCCTGCCCACTGCGTAATAATGATTATCTGTGTATTGGTAACATCCGGAAAGGTTTCTATCGGCGTTGCCTTGTAGGCATATACCCCAATTATAGAAATAGCTGCCGTTAAAAAGAAAATAAAATAGCGGTGCCTTAACGAAAAATGTATAATGCCTTTAATAAACTTATTCATCAATAAATATTATGGTTGACTGCTAATTGTATTAATTTTCGGTGAGTGCCTTGTATAACAACAACTCATTTTTTGAAATAACTTTTTCACCGGCCTTAATGCCCGAACTGATATAGGTTTTATCCTCAATGGTTTTGATGATGGTAACAGCCCTCACTTCCAGGTTGCATTTATCATGATAGATAACCACATAATCTTTTCCATAATCACTAACAAAGGCGGTATTGGGAATAACAACGGCCTGCTGACCATTTTTATTTTTTACAACAACTGCAGCAAACATTTCCGGCTTCAATAATCCTTTTTCGTTTTGCAGTCTCACCCTTATTTTCATCACTTTGCTATCTGCTTCAAGCACCTGGTTTACTTTATCAATTACACCTTTAAAAATTTTACCGGGGTAGGCAATGGTGGTTACATCTACTGTTTGTCCTTCTTTTACTTTGGCAATATCACTTTCGTATACATTTGCCACAACCCATACCTCGCCGATATCGCCGATAGAAAACATATTATCGGTATTGTCTCCCCGTATAAAAGCACCTTCATTAACCTTTTTTTCCAGCACATAGCCGCTCTTTGGTGCGGTAACAATATATTCGCCTGAAGCCGAAGTTTTTCCTCCTCCGTTTATAGAAATTTGCGCTTTTAATTTAGCCTCACCATTAAGGGCTTTTTGATAGTTTTGTTTGGCTTCCAAATATTCACGTTTGGTGGCAATACCGTTTTTGAATAAAGATTCACTGTTTTCCATTTGCGTTTTAGCAATAGCAACATCACTTGTTGAAGAGGAGATATCACTGTAGTTACCTACAACTTCTGCGCTTTTAATTAAAGCAAGTGTTTGGCCTTGCTTAACCATATCTCCCAAAGAAACTTTTACTTTTATAACCTTACCGCTGCTAAACGGATATACTTTTACCACCCGGTTATCGCTAAAATTAATTTCGCCTGATAACTTTAGTTCATCATCAATATTTGCTACGGTGGCCGAATCTATTTTAATAAGCTGCGCCATTGAATCGGTAATACAAATTTTCTGCGAAGCCTCGGGTTGTACTTCCTTTTTTTGCTTACAGGAAATCATAAAAGCAAGGGATAAAATCAATGCAGAAAAAAATGGAGGTACTTTCATATTTACTAAGGTGATTTAGATTATTGTATTAATTCAATTGAATTACATCTTTGCCTGCAGCATAATTTAAATCTTCTGCTGCATGTATCAATCCATTATGTTGCTCTACCAGTTTCAATTTGGTTTCTTTATAAGAATCCATAAAATCAATAAATTCAAGCAGACTCAATTGCCGTTGCTCATACGTTTTAAGCATATTATTAAACAACAGATCGTATTGCTGAGCAAAATCCAATTGCTGTTTGTTATTTACGTTTTTATAAAACTGTAACTTATTTAGCGCAATGGTTATATCGTGTTTAATGGTAGCTGTAGTAAGGTTTATTACAGCCTGTTGTTGCTGAATACTAAACTTAGCAGCAGCAATATTACCCTGGTTACGGTTTAAAATATTTAGGGGCAGCGATATTGCTAGTCCGACATAATTATTGATATAGCTACTTTTTTGATCGTATTCTGTACCCACACTTATATCGGGTTTTGCCAATGCCTTTTGATAAATTAAATTATGGTTTTGTAGCGCAAGCGTAGTCTGCGCAATTCTTGCATCAGGTCTTTCTACCAGGGCCTGTTGTACTAAAGTATCTATATTGGGTATAAATCCTGTTGTTAATAAATCATATTTAAAAGCCAACCGCGGTGCAATAAAAGTAGTATTATTATTGTTATTCAGTAATAATTTCAGTTCACTTTGCAGGCTTATTAATTGAGCATCTATAGTAACCAATTCATTTTGTAAATTAAAAAGAAGGGCTTTTATGCGCAGGTTATCTTTTAGCGATACATTACCGGCTTTTAATAAAAGATCCATTGCATTGGATAATTTATTTACTTCAATAATTTCTGCAGTATAAACTTTTTTTATTTTTAAAAGATGGTCCACTTCTAAAAGATCATTGTGTAAAGTGTATCGAAGCATTCGTAAAAGGTCATCAAACTGCTGTTGGGAAAGAGTTGTATTGTCAATTGCAATTTGTGCAGCTTTATTTCTTTTACCTGCAGTTTTTATTAACTGCATTATTTGTACATACACCTGACCGTAATTTGCATTGTGCTGAAAGTACCTGCCATCATATATATTTTGATCTGTACTTAATACGGGGTTGTCCCATAATCTTGCCTGCCTTACCAAGGCTTTATTTATATCAATAGAATATTTGTTTGCCAACAGGGATAGATTGTTGCTCAAAAATATTTTTTCGGCCTCTTTAAAGGAGATATTCAGCGTATCATTAGTTTGAGCACCCAGGTTTTCCATCGATAAAATGGAAATAATAATTATAAGAAAGGTTAATTTTTGCATAGGCGACTGATCTTAGGAACAGGCCAAATGTAGCACCTATCTTAATTAATGAATTATTGACCTGTGTTAACAATCAGTTAAGCAGTTAATTACTAATTTTTAACAATTGCAATAAATACCTAAGATTCCGGATTATATTATTATTGAGGTCTATTTTTGCAGTAATGACAATTGTAATAAATACCTGTTCCTTATTAAAAACCGGAACAACTGAAAAAGCTATTTTTTTCAAGGCCTGCATCAACCAAATTATTACTAATAATCCGGCGCATTCTTTTATTTTAATTACTGCTCCAAATAATGAAAAGCTAGTTTTATTACCGCATGTAATTAATTTAAGTATTGCTCCAACATCAAAAAATTTATTACGTTGGAAATTTTGGTATGCGTATACCCTGCCAAAAATTTTTAAAAAATATAAAGCTGATTTATTTTTCAATATAGATAGTATAAGCGTTAATAAATCAGGTGTAGCGCAATGCTTAACAATAGCTGGTTTTGATACCCCGTCCTGCTTAGGCTTTGGGAAAAAGAAAACCACTGAATTTTTTAATAAGGCCTCACTGTTAATTACTCATTCAGCAACGGATAAAGAAGCACTTATAAAGCAGTATATCCTTACAAAGAAACCTTTATTTGTGGTTCCATTAGCTGCCAATGAAAATTTTGTACCTATCGATTATGCTGAAAAAGAGCAAATAAAAGAGCAGTATGCCGGCGCTAAAGAATATTTTTTATTTAGCGGTCATATTAGCGATGAGAACAACCTGATAACCTTATTAAAGGCTTTTTCGTTTTTTAAAAAACGTCAAAAAAGTAATATGCAATTGCTGATTGTCACCAAAGCTGTATTACCCGATAATACATTTATTAAAAGTTTGGCTTCCTATAAATATAAAGCAGAAGTAAGGCTGTTATTTGATTTATCGCAGCAGGAATATATAAAAATTATGGCTGCTGCTTATGCATTTATTTGTCCTGCAACAATAACCAATTCA
>JAYTHI010000057.1:0-6540 GCA_043732685.1 Ferruginibacter sp.
ATCCAATTGAAAAAAAGAAATTCCCTTTTTTGTAAAGGTATCGGCAAGCAAGTGAAGCATTTTTGTAAATTGAGAAAATACAAGTACTTTATGATTACCAAGGTTTGCCAATTCTTCCAGCAACATCTCTGTTTTTGCAGAAAAATGGGTGCTTTGTTCTTCTTCAGGCAATAACAAAGGCGAGTTACAGATCTGTTTCAATTTCATGATACCTTGTAATACTGCCAGGGTACTTTTACCTAAACCATTATTTTTTATGTTGAGAAATAGATTGTCTTTTAAAGTATCTTTCGTTGCATTGTACAATTCCATTTGCTGGGTTCCCATATTACACCATAAAATGGATTCAGTTTTTTCAGGAAGGTCTTTCGCCACTTGTTCTTTAGTGCGGCGAAGTATAAATGGTGCAGTTAATTTTTGCAGTGCAGCAATTTTATCCTCTTTTCGGTCGCGGTCAATAGCATCAGCATATTCTTTTTTAAAAAATTCTTTACTGCCAAACATACCGGGCAATAAAAATTCCAGTTGCGAATACAGATCAAAGGTGTTATTCATAACGGGTGTACCACTAAGGGCAATTCTACTGCGTACTTTTAATTGATAAATAGCCTTGGTAATTAAGGCCGAAGGGTTCTTAATATTATGGCTTTCATCAACTACAGCAATATCAAAATAAAATAGCGTTAATTGTTCAATATCCGATCGCATAGTACCATAACTGGTAATACAAACATCCATTTTGGCAGCAGAAATATTGGTGATATCTCTTGAAACTCCATGGTGCACATAACTGCGCAGGTGTGGGGCAAACTTACTAATTTCCTGCTGCCAGTTATAAATTAAAGAGGAGGGACAAACAATTAAAACAATACCATCCTTTACTTTCTCTAACCTATCTGTTATAAAGCAAATGGTTTGAAGTGTTTTACCAAGTCCCATATCATCTGCAAGGCAGGCACCTGCATTGATCTCTGCCAGCATTTTAAGCCATTCAAAACCCTTTTGCTGGTATGGTCGTAGCGTTGCCATTATTTTTGGAGATACGGTGTAAAGGGTTTCCGCTGTATTTTGCCATCGTTCCCAATTTTTCCACCAATCTTCATTTACGGTAACCTTTAATGGCTGTAGAGCATCTCCATTTTTTTGTTCACTAATTGCCAGCCATAGCGGTACATTTAATTGCGTGTTATTTACCTTACTATGTTTTATGATGGTATCATATTCTTTTATCCAGCTTTCGGTTAAAACGCCCAGTGAGCCATCCTTTAGCATTACGGCACGCTGCCCTGCAATTAAGATCTTTTGCAACTCTGCCAGCGGTATTTTTTCTTCCCCGAATTGTAAAGAAAAGTCTACCAATAAAATATTGTTTTTATTGCTGATAATCTTCATTGAAGAAACGGGCTTAAAAGTAGAATACCTGAAATGTGTAAGCATATCAATCCCCACCAGCTCTACATCAGCATCTAACAATTGATGGTATACTTTTAAAAACCATTGGCGTTTTTGAGCTTCGGCAAAGGATACATAATACCAGCCATTCAATTGCTTTACAAAATTTGGATGCAAGGCCTCCAATTGTTTTTTAAACAATGTTTCTACCGCCTTATCCCTGTTGATAAGTATGGCTTCGCCGTTGTTGGTGGTTTCATAAACAGGTTTATACTCACCATCAACAAGGTATCCGTCGTACAACCATTGCGGCGTTAGTACCAAAAACGAATTGCTGATTTCACTTAAAAGAACCCGCTGCTGCGGTACAACTTCAATAGTGGTAATAGGAAATAAATTATTGCGATCTACTGTATAATTTTCTTCCAGCTTACTTAAAATATGCTGCGCCATTAAAGTGGTATCGGCACTATACTGTTGGGGATCGTTCTCTATAAGCCATTCCAATGTTTGATAATCTTTATTGGCCAGCAAAAAATATTCATTTTTACTTTCCAACAAAAAATTAAACCTTCTGAAATCAGCAATATCATGCAATGCGCCATTAAGTAATACCTGCGATTTTAAAACCAAAAGGTCCTCCTCCATGACCACTTTAAATTGCAGCGAAGGTTTATAATTACTAAAACTACAGGTAGCTGTCGTTAAATTACCCGTTATTGGATTGGGCAATTGGTGGTACCATTTTACCAATTCTGAGTAGGGTTTCAATTCATCAAAATATACTTGTAATTCCCGGGCATAGGCAGGTTTTAAAAAGTCTTTTAATGGAATACCTGATTTTTTTTGCTTATGCCTGAACATGATGCCGCCTTCCATTGAAAATAACCCTTCACTGGTAAGGTGATGTATACATTGCGTTGCCTGTTGAGGCAAATACTGAAAATGCTTTCTTAATATGGAATCATCAAGATCGGCGATCTCATATTTTGAACCAAGGGTATTTTTGACCACCTTTATAAAACGAAGAATATTTTTATTTTGAGTAAGCTTTACCGGCGATAGAAGTAATGCATATTTTATTTCTGATTTTGAATCATTCATAATTTGATGGCAAAATTAAAAATTTATAGGCAATGGAGAAAATAAAAAGATAAGCTGGAATAATAATTTCCCCGGGATATTTATGAAAGGTATCGATGGAAAAAAATTTAATTATTGATAGCATTTTTGCTTCGATAGCATTTGCAATTTGTTTTAAAAAAAATGAAAGGTTAATTTACTTTATTGGATTGTTATTGTAAAAAAGATTACTCCCCAATTATCAGGTGGCGATTTGTTTCCGCAAGATTTATTAACCGCTTAAAAAGCAACTACGAAAAAAAATTAAAGTACATCTTTTTGCAAAAAGGGCCATTCCTTTTTATATTTTGCCATAGAAAGATATACAATCAAACCTGTTCCGAATACACCCAGAAATACTTTGATAATGGTAAATCCGGTGGCGGAAAATATAAGGAGCCACATAATTATTGCTAATATTACGGGCAAGGGATACAAGGGCATTTTATAAGGTAATTTTGCCGTGCCGTTTCGCCTGCGTAATAATATTACCCCTACAGCCTGGCTAATAAATTGCACCATTATCCGCATGGCCAATATGCCTCCAATTATATATTTCATCTTAAACAACATGCTAAAAACAAAGGCAAAACCTGCTAATATTAATAAGGAAACATAGGGGAAATTTTTGGTAGGATGCAGTTTTCCAAATATTTTAAAGAAGGCTCCATCTACGGCTGCTGCATATGGAACCCTGGAATAGCCAAGCATTACTGCAAACAAGCTGGCTAATGCTACCCACAAAATCATTACTGTACCTACTTTTGCAGCCGTATGGCCATATAGTCTTTCTAAAAAGGTGCTCACTACAAAATTATTTTGGTTGCTCAACTGCCATTGTTTTATTTCCTGCCAGCTAATTACACTGCTTACACTCATGTTCATAGCCAAATACAAAATGGCAATTCCAATGATGGAGATAAACATACTGCGGGGTATATTTTTACCGGGATCTTTAATTTCACCTCCAAGGTGACAAACATTATAGTACCCTAAATAACTGTAAATAGTTTGAACGCAAGCTTGTCCGAAGGCGAAAGAAAGTAACTGTGCCCAGCCAAAATCCTTATTCATATTTTTAAGCGGCGCAAGAAAATTACCATGGGCAATGCCGCCAATAATAATCCATCCAAGGGTAAGTAAAACACCTGTCCATAAAAGCACTCCAATCTTACCGATACTATCAATTTTCCTATACAGTAAAAACGTGATAAAAATAATAACGGCACCCGAAACTGCCTTAGCCTGCCATTCTGATAAATGCACCAGGTAGCCAAGATACTGGCTAAAGCCAATTGCTGCGGAAGCTGCTACCAACGGGGCTTGTATAACGGTTTGCCAAACATATAAAAAGCTCATCATTCGCCCCGGCCCATTTTTGCCATAGGCTTGCTTTAAAAAATTATAGCTGCCACCGGCTAATGGATACGCCGCACCAAGCTCACTCCATATCATGGCATCTACCAGCGATAAAAGCGCACCGGCTATCCAGGCATATAGAAACATGCCGCCCATTAAACCCATCACTATGGGCAGGGTAACAAACGGACCGATACCAACCATATCGATCATATTAAGTACAGTAGATTGAAAAAGTCCGAGCCTGCGTTGTAATGTTGGTTTAATTTCCATTAATATATTTAAGCAGGGAAATTACAATTTACTGTTGATAAAAATAGATTTGATGATTATTTACCAGAATGAGGAAATAAAAAAAAGAGAGAAACTTTTACAATGTCTGCCCTTATAAACAAACAAGCCTCCATTTGGAAGCTTGCATGTTTCGAAAACCAATGTTAAAACAAAAAATATTAACGGGTAGTAATAAATTAATTCAGGTATAAAAATAATAACGATCAATAGGAAAATTTTATTTTACCAACTGGCACTAAAAGTTTTATTGTATTCAGGAAAAGTTTTGGTTTTAAAGAATTCATCACCAAAAAATTTTAAAGGAGCTTCAATTTCTTTAGGTTTTAAATAGCCGGAAAGTGGTGCAGGCCGGGCACTAAAGGCGGTTAAAAATACCGTTGTAGGAAAACTCATTTGTCCATAAGTTAAAAATATCGCCAATTCGTTTACTTTATTTAATCTGCTGTATCCATACTTTTTACCGTTCCATTCTACTGAGTCTTTTCTTTCGGCATCCAACTTTATGGCGTAATAATGTTCATTAATATAAGTGGCTACTTTATCGTTGCTATAAGTTTCTTTATCCATCACTTTGCACCATCCACACCAACCGGTATAAACATCTACCAAGATAGGTTTTGGATTTTTGGCGTACATTTCCTTCAATTGATCCAGGGTAATCCATTGCACTTTATCTTTTACCGGAGTAAAGGAAACAAGCACAAAAAATAAAAGCGTAAAAATTAAAATACCGGTAACTTTTTGCATGCGATAAATGTTTAGTAGCTTAGTCGAAACTCATAACGACCAACTTATGAAAAAAATTGTTGTAGCAATAACAGGGGCAAGCGGTTCTATTTACGCAAAGGTATTGTTAGATAAATTATTTACCCTTAAAGATCAGTGGAGCGAAGTTTCCATAATATTATCTCAAAACGCTAAGGAAATCTGGACGGCTGAATTAGACAATGAGGGTTATAAAGACTATCCTGCAAAATTTTACGGCCAACAAGATTTTATGGCTCCTTTTGCTTCCGGATCGGGTCAATACAACTGTATGATAGTTATTCCCTGCAGCATGGGTACGCTTGCACGCATAGCTGGCGGCATTAGTAATGATTTAATCAGCAGGGCAGCCGATGTTATATTAAAGGAAAGGCGAAAGCTTATTTGCGTTGCCAGAGACACTCCTTACAACCTTATACACATACGCAATATGGAAACCATCACATTGGCAGGTGGTATAATTTGCCCCGCAACACCCTCTTTTTACAGTAAACCAAAAACTCTGGAAGAAGTTGCTGCAACTGTGGTTGACAGGGTACTGGATTTGGCCGGACTAGACATAAAAACCTATAGATGGGGAAAATAATTTGAATTATAATCTATAAAAGCTTACAAATAGTAGAAGTATTTGCAAGCTTTTATTATTTTACTTATTCATTCCTTATAATTGGAAGGCTATATTTGTAAACAGATCCGCAAGGAATAGTAGATAAAAATTTGAATTCATCCAGTAATATTATGTTCAAGTATTACAAATAAGTAACTTTTAAATACAATAGCAGCAGGTTTTCATTAACTAATTATCTTAAGTCCACCACCTCTGCACCGGGATATTTTTTGGCATCAAAAATAAATTGCGCATCAGCAACCGGAGTTGAACTATTGATACTTAATACTGCATAGGTAATTCTATTACCTGCTTTTTCAAAAACTTTAGTACTGCTAATTGTTTGAGCGGCCTTATCTACAAATACAAGTACTTTAAAATATGGTTTACTTTTATCAATGGGTGTTAACTCTAATTCCTGAATCCTTTTACCTTCAATAACGGTTTCCTGGTTTAATTTATATAGAAAATCTTTATCATAGAAATTGGAAAATATTTTTTGAGGGGTTAAACTATTTGCAGTTGGGTCTACCTTGGTAATAGTAACTTCATTAGCACCCTTATCATAGGTGCTTATATTGGCTCCATCACAAAATATCTCTTGTCCGGTTACAGATACCCGGTATTTATTGCCCTTCATATATACAATACCGGATTTAACACCTAAATTTTTGCCTGCAGCGTTTTCAATTTTTAATTGAAATTTTGCGGTAACGCTTTTAAAAGACTTAAATTTATTACTTACTCCATCCAGAATTTTTTTTGCATCCGGATCATTTTTACCCATTCCCTTAGGTTGAGCCGATAAGGATCCCATACAAACTATTAATACAACTATACCAGTAAATAATTTATTCATTGTTATTTTTTTATATGCAATATTTTTTTAAAGAGGTTAAAGGTAAGTCAATAGATAGTTTAATGATAAGTGAGTTTAAACTAGTACCCCTGTAATTTGTTAATTTTTTTAAATTATGCATAAACTATTCCATTTATTTCTG
>JAYTHI010000058.1:0-1882 GCA_043732685.1 Ferruginibacter sp.
TAAAAATAATGATCCTGCATTACTTAAGGTGCAAATTCAATACGACCAACTTTTACAAGATTCCATTAGTTTGGAAAAACTTTTTAAAACACCGGTAAATACCGCGCTAAGTGATGCCCTTTTGGCGCTTGATGAACGGCGGGATAATGCACTCAATGGAATTTTAACCCTCGTTAACGGATACAATTATAGTACGGATTCCACTATAAAATATGCCGCCCAAATATTAAAAAAACATTTATCAGTTTTTGGCACCGGCGTAGCGCGCGATAATTATCAAAGTGAAACGGCCACCATCCGCAGCATTATAGACGATTGGGATAATATGCCCGAATATGATATTGCTTTGGATGCACTAAATCTCGTAACCTGGAAAAATGAATTGGAGATAGCCAATAACCAGTTTGCCAAACAATACCTTGCCCGGGCGCAGGAAGCAGGTATGGCCTCACCTGATACTTTAAAAGCAAAAAGACTGGAAACCAATACTGCCTTTTATGCCTTACGCAATAATATTGATGCCTATTTTACAATTAACAACGGCGCTGCACCCTTTGGAAATACCGTGGCATCCTTAAATGGATTGATTGACAATTATAATGCGCTCATAGCACGCAGGGGTAGTAGTTTAGAAAACGTTCCGCCAACAAACTAGGGGCACCAAAGGCAATTATTTCTTTATTAAATACTATTAAACAATATTAAAGAAATTGGTAGGGCCTGCCCCCCAGGCACGTCGATGCGCCGGCAAGGGGGTCGGGCTATCCGGTACAAGTCCGCGCAAATAGTTTTTATAATTTAAGGTAACTACTGCGGGCTTTCCCCTGCTATCCCTCAGGCTTGGGTACATTATAAATTTATAGTTTTAAAGGAAGTTTTTAGATACTTAAACAAGTTGTCACTTCTATGGCTTGTAATTTTTACTTTTTTTAAACGACTTAATTATTTGCAAAAAGGGATAGATTTTAAGTATTGTTGTTTTATAAACAATCGTTTATTAACCACTCCTAAAGTTTTGTTTTCAGCTACAATTTTTTTTGCGTCCGGACGCCTGTCACATCAGGTCCTTTAAATCATAATGGTACAACTGTGCAGACGATCATTTTTTCACCTTTAAATTAACCATATTCTGTAAAATTAATTTCGTCATTAATGTTGCAATAAAGGTTAGCGAATTACTACGACAGGGTTGCCCCGGAAGGTTATACCGTTTTTATCGAAATGCCGGGGAATATGCCGGGACGAATCCAGATTTTTGCCGAAAAAAGGCAGCATCTTAATTTGAAATTTTCTTTAGATCAGAAATAAATGTAAAAATAAATTATAAATCCAAGCGGCCGTATGCCAAAAGAAACATGCTAACAATTGTAACACTTATAACTCATCACTTATAACTCATAACTACTTTACTGCGCGCCTTCGGTCGCATTCATCTCTCCTTTATTGCTTTTACGTTTAAACAGGGAGGCATCAATTTTACCAAAACGATAGCTTAAGTTAAGTCGAACCATTTGCGGATCACGCAGGCGGTTATAGGTTTGGGTAAAGTATTCACTACTGCTGTATTGATCGCTTACCCTGGTGGCAAAAATATCGTTTATGCTAAGGGATACAGAGGCTGCATTATTTTTTAAGAAGCTCTTTTTAACTGCAAGATCCATTCCCCATGATTGTTTGATGTATCCCTGCGAAGCGCTCTGGCTCTGCATCATTGGTGGACCACCCATGCCGGTATTGGTGTTTACAGGCAGGTTTGTTTTAGATTGATAGGTGGTAGTAAATTGAATAGCAAAGTTTTTGGGTAATTTAAAATTACTGTTGAACTTTCCAAACCAACTCCATAATGCGCCTTGCTGAGCGGCGGCATTTGTAGCAACATTTG
>JAYTHI010000059.1:0-18541 GCA_043732685.1 Ferruginibacter sp.
TCCGCGATTTAAAATTAAGCCGCGAACAAGAAATAAATTACCTGAAAGAAAAAGGCGTTTCCATGAATTTTGAAAAGGCCGTTTATTCTATTAACAAAGGCCTATGGGGCACAAGTGTTGGCGGTGTGGAAACTTTAAAAAGTAAAGGAATATTACCTGAAACTGCATGGCCTACACAGGTTACTAAAACTGGTAGCGAAGAGGTAAAATTGGTATTTGAAAAAGGTGAATTGGTCACCGTAAATGAAGTAAGTTTTAATCACCCTACAAAAGCTATCCAATACCTGCAAACTATTGCCGGTGGTTATGGCATTGGTCGCGATATACATGTGGGCGATACCATTATAGGCATTAAGGGCAGGGTTGGTTTTGAGGCCGCAGCCCCAATGATAATTATTAAAGCACATCACGCATTAGAAAAACATGTGCTAACTAAATGGCAATTAAACTGGAAAGATCAACTGGCGCTTTTTTACGGCAACTGGCTGCACGAAGGTCAGGTTATGGATCCGGTAATGAGAGATATCGAGGCTTATTTTACAAACAGTCAGCAAAATGTTTCGGGCGCAGTTTTTATTCAATTATTACCTTATCGTTTTCAAATGATCGGGGTAGAATCTGCCTATGACCTGATGAGTGATAAGTTTGGAAAATACGGGGAAATGAATACCGGATTTACCGGCGAAGATGTACGGGGATTCAGTAAAATTTTTGGTAATCAAACCTCTATTTATCACAAAGTAAAAGCTTCAAATGAGGGTAAATAAAATACCGGTTGGTATAATTGGTGGGGCAGGCTATACGGGTGGCGAACTGATACGCCTGATGTTAAACCATCCCTATGTAACCATCAGTTGTGTGCAAAGTACCAGCAATGCAGGTAACCTTATCAGCAAAGTACATGCAGATCTTACCGGCGAAACAGCTTTACAATTCAGTGCTGTTTTAAATACTGATATTGAGGTAATTTTTTTGTGCCTCGGGCATGGAAATGCCAGACAATATTTAACAGAAAATAATATTGATCCAACAATTAAGATCATCGATTTAAGTCAGGATTTTAGACTAATCAATACCTGCAACCTCAAGGAAAGAAATTTTATTTATGGCCTCCCGGAGTTAAATAAAGAAGCTATTAAAACTGCGCAAAATATTGCCAATCCGGGATGTTTTGCAACTGCCGTTCAACTGGGCTTATTGCCGCTTGCAAAGGCCGGATTATTGACCGAAATTTATACAACCGGCATTACAGGATCTACCGGAGCAGGACAAGGCTTGAGTGCCACTTCTCATTTTAGCTGGCGTGCCAATAATATACAGGCCTACAAAACCTTATCGCACCAGCATTTAAATGAAATTGGTGAAACCTTGTTACAATTGCAGCCAGCAGGAGTAATTGATTTAAACTTCGTTCCATGGCGTGGCGATTTTCCAAGAGGAATTTTTATAAGTTCTCAAATAAAGACCGATAAACCACTACAAGAATTGGTAAGTCTGTATAAAACTTATTATGAAGACCATCCTTTTGTAACAGTAAGTGAAGAACCTATATTTATGAAGCAGGTGGTAAATACCAATAAATGTATACTTCAATTAGAGAAGGTAAACAATACCCTGGTGGTTCATTCTGCCATCGATAATTTAATAAAAGGTGCCAGCGGACAAGCCATGCAAAATATGAATTTAATGTTTGGCCTACCCGAAAATGCAGGCTTACAATTAAAGGCTATTGCATTTTAAAATTTAAAAATATTGCAATATTGATTTGTGGAAATGTTGTAATTCAGAAAATATGGAAAAGAGGGAATAAATAGTTGAACGAAAAATAAAATAGGTCTAAATAATTGAATAGATCGAAAATAAAATACCTAAATTATACTCAGGCGCAAAGAACGGGAATCATTTTATTTTAGTATCAATTAAATGAAGTCTGGCGAACACGCACCACTTATAACTCATAACTTATAACTCATAACTTATTTAAATCCCCTTTTTTAAAATGAATTTATTCGATGTTTATCCGCTTAATGACATTACCATTGAAAAGGCTGCAGGCAGTTATGTTTGGGATGAAAAGGGACAAAAGTACCTTGACTTATATGGCGGTCATGCGGTAATTTCTATAGGGCATACACATCCGCATTATGTGCAGCGATTAACCGATCAGTTGCATAAAGTTGGCTTCTATTCAAACTCCATAAAAATTCCTTTACAGGTTGAATTAGCAGAAAAATTAGGAAGGGTTTCCGGTAAAGAAGATTACCAGTTATTTATGTGTAACTCGGGTGCCGAAGCCAATGAAAATGCTTTTAAATTAGCCTCTTTTTATAACGGGCGAAAAAAAATAATTGCTTTTAGCAAAGCCTTTCATGGTCGGACTTCATTAGCAGTTTCGGCAACTGATAATCTTAAAATTATAGCACCTGTTAATGAAACGAACAATATTATCTTTCTACCTTTTAATGACGAAGTAGCATTGGAAAATGCGTTTAAACATAATGATATTTCTTCGGTAATAATCGAAGGTATCCAGGGTGTTGGTGGTATCAATGTGGCTGCAGATAGTTTTTTACAGAAAATCAGAAGTTTATGCGATCAATATAATGCAGTGTTTATTGCCGACGCTGTTCAATGTGGTTATGGAAGAACTGGTATGTTTTATAGTCACGACCATAGTGGTGTGGCAGCAGATATTTATACGATGGCAAAAGGAATGGGAAATGGTTTTCCGGTTGCCGCAATTGCGATTGCACCTAAGTTTAAACCTGCTCATTTTATGCTGGGTACAACTTTTGGTGGCAATCATTTAGCCTGTGCTGCAGCCCTTTCTGTATTAGAAATAATAGAGCAGGATAATTTAATGGAAAATGCTGCCACTGTTGGAGAATATCTGATTGGCGAATTAAAAAAATTACCTAAAATAAAAGAGGTAAGAGGAAGGGGCTTAATGATTGGAATTGAATTACCGGAAGAGCTGAAAGAAGTAAAAAAGAATTTATTATTTAAGCATAAAATATTTACGGGGGAGGCTAAACCCAATGTAATAAGGTTACTTCCAGCATTAAACATTACCATCGTTGAAGCCGATATTTTTTTGAATGCATTTAAAATTGAAGCAGGAATATTTTAGCAAAGGTCTTTCTTAAAAAATAACTTTACATAAACACCTTTAATTTTTTGCAGTAACTATAATTTATACACTTAAAACAAGCATACTAATTGAAAAATTTTATTTCTGTAAACGATGTGGAAAATATTGATGCCTTAGTTGCACAAGCACTGGCCTATAAAAAAAATCCATTTGCAGATAGAAATTTGGGTACAGATAAACGCATCGGCTTGTTATTTTTAAATCCTAGTCTGCGTACCCGTTTAAGTACACAAATAGCCGCCAGAAATTTAGGCATGGAAGCCATTGTATTTAATGTAGATAAGGATGGGTGGGCATTGGAATTTGAAGAAGGTGCCATCATGAGTGGTAGAACGGTGGAGCATGTTAAAGATGCTGCTCCAATACTTGGTCAGTATTTTGATATTCTTTGTATTCGCACATTTCCATCTTTAAAAAATAGGGAAGATGATTATAGCGAACTGGTTATAAATTCTTTTCGCCAATTTGCCGGTGTACCAATTGTAAGTTTAGAAAGTGCTACCCTGCATCCCTTGCAATCCTTAACAGACATCGTAACCATTAAGGAATCAATAAATAATTCGGGAACCATAAATGGTAGAAAACCAAAAATCGTCTTAACCTGGGCACCGCATGTAAAGCCACTGCCGCAATGCGTTGCCAATTCCTTTGCCCAATGGGTAAATAAATGGGGCGGGGCCGATTTTATTATTACACATCCTGCCCACTATGAGTTAAGTGAAATGTATACGCTGGGGGCATCTATAACAACCAATCAAAATGCAGCTTTAAAAAATGCTGATTTTGTCTATGTAAAAAATTGGAGTACCTACAATGATTATGGTAAAATTTACAGTAACGATCCTGCATGGATGATGACAGAAGAAAAATTGGCGCTTACCAACAATGCCAAAGTAATGCACTGTTTACCTGTTAGAAGAAATGTAGAATTAAGTGATGAAATTTTAGACGGGAAAAATAGTTTGGTCAGCATGCAGGCAGGTAATAGGATATGGGCCGCTCAAGCTATTCTTGCAGAAATTTTGGCCACCAATAAATAAGTAGTATTTTATTTTTAATTTTTTAAGGATAAATATTTTACTGATTTACTGTATGAAAATAGCGCAACAAATACACAGCATTAATATTTTAATAGGTAAACAATGGCATCTTCTAATAATGCAGCATTAATTAAAGGCAATAGTGCAACGGCACAGATAAATGTAGGAAATTCGGCCGAACAGGATGTAGCTATTCCAAATAATTTTGAATTGCAAAACAATTTACCATTGGAAGCGTGTCAGGATGTAGCTGCTTCAATAAATATAAAACCTAGGCTTTTTGTAATAAAAATAGGTGGCAATGTGATAGATGAGGAAGGGGCTCTACAAGCCTTTTTAACCGATTTTTCAAGTATAACTGAAAATAAAATATTGATACATGGCGGGGGTAAACTGGCTACAAAAATTGGTATCCAACTTGGTATTGAACCCAATTATGTAAACGGTAGAAGAATAACAGATCAGCAAACAATAGATCTTGTTACCATGGTTTATGGCGGATTGGTAAATAAAAAAATTGTTGCCAGGCTTCAGGCATTAGGATCCAATGCATTGGGATTAACCGGTGCAGACCTGAACATAATGCCGGCCAATAAAAGACCGGTGAAAGAAATTGATTTTGGCTTTGTAGGTGATGTTGAAATTGAAGCCATCAATACAAAGAATCTGGAAATTTTGCTTTCCAATAACTTTACCCTTGTGATGGCACCTCTAACGCATGATGGAAACGGGCAAATACTGAATACAAATGCCGATACCATTGCATCCGCTCTGGCAATTGCCTTATCCGATATTTACCAGGTCAGACTTATTTATTGTTTCGAAAAAATGGGGATACTTGAAAATGTAGCTGATGAAAATTCTGTAATTCCCCTGATCACAAAGGAAAAATATCAACAGCTATTAAAGGATAATAAATTATTTGATGGCATCTTACCAAAGATAGACAATGCTTTTGCTGCTATTGAAAGCGGTGTGAACGAAGTCCTTATCGGACATGCAAAGGACTTGTTACAAAATATTACCAAAACAACTAAAGGAACCCTAATAAAATGACAACAAAAGAATTATACCAGGTGGCAGTAAGCTTGTTAAAACAATTAATAAGTACCCCATCTTTTTCGAAAGAAGAAAATGATACGGCAGAGATAATCTGTGCATTTTTTAAACAACATGAAGTGCCTTTTGCCAGGGTAGGCAATAATATTTATGCTAAAAACAAACAGTATGATACCAGCAAACCTACGATACTTTTAAACTCGCACCACGATACTGTATTGCCAAACAAAGGCTATACGATGGAACCCTTTACGCCGGTTGAAAGAGATGGTAAACTTTTTGGTTTAGGAAGTAATGATGCAGGTGGGTGCCTCGTTTCGTTGATGGCAACTTTTTTATATTTTTATAATTTAACTGATACGCGGTATAATGTTGTATTTGCAGCAAGTGCAGAGGAGGAAATCAGCGGGGTTAATGGGATAGAATTGGTATTGCCTTTTTTGGGTAATATTGATTTTGGAATTGTTGGTGAGCCTACCAAATTAGAGATGGCCGTTGCCGAAAGAGGTCTGATGGTTATTGATTGCCTGGCTATTGGCAGGGCAGGTCATGCTGCAAGAAATGAAGGTGAAAATGCTTTGTACAAAGCGGTGGATGATATTAATTGGATACGTAATTACAAGTTTGATAAAGTAAGTGATTTGCTTGGCGAGTCACGTTTATCCGTTACCGTTATAGATACCGATAACAAGCAGCACAATGTTGTGCCGGCCCAGTGTAAATTTGTAATTGATGTAAGGGTTAATGAGCTGTACAGTTTTGACGAAATTTTAGAGGCCCTAAAAGCGAATCTCAAAAGTCAGTTTAAACCGCGTACTACAAGGATGAAATCTACTGCCATTGCATTAAATCATCCGCTGGTATTGGCTGGTATTAAATTAGGTAAGGGCTATTATGGTTCACCTACTACCTCAGATAAAGCACTGATGCCTTTTCCTACCCTAAAAATGGGTCCGGGCGATAGCGCAAGAAGCCATACTGCAGATGAATTTATTTATCTTACAGAAATTGAAGAAGGTATAGAAACTTATATTAGATTAATAGAGCAAATCGTATAGGTACATTTACTAGGTTGTTTAGGGTAATACCTTAAAATTAATAATTTTATAAATCCAAATTTTATACCGATCGGTACTTTATGTAATAATATATTAATTATAGAATAGGCTTTTAAAAGTATTAACAAAATAAAAAAAGGGGTATTAATTGGTGACAAATGGTTTTTGGAAAATTGAAGACATCGTTTAAATAATTAATAGTAAAACCAGTAAAATTAAATATGAAACTTTGGCAAAAAGATAAGACCTCTCTGAAGGAAGTTGAAAAATTTACTGTTGGGAAAGACCGTGATTTAGATATTTATTTAGCACCCTTTGATGTGTTGGGATCACTTGCCCATACAAAAATGCTGCAATCCGTTGGTTTACTATCTAAAGAAGAACTGGTTTTGCTTGAAGCTGCATTGAAACATATTTATGCTTTAATTGCCAAAGGAAATTTTAAATTAGATGAAGGCGTAGAAGATATTCACTCGCAGGTGGAGTTAATGCTGACAGAGAAATTAGGAGATATCGGAAAAAAAATTCACAGTGCACGCAGTAGAAATGATCAGGTTTTAGTTGACCTTAAATTATTTTTAAGAAGTGAGATTGAAAAACTGGTACTGGCAACTAAAAGTTTTTTTGATCTGCTGATCCTGCAAAGTGAAAAATATAAAACAGATTTGTTACCCGGATATACCCATTTGCAATTGGCAATGCCTTCTTCCTTCGGTTTATGGTTTGGGGCATATGCCGAAAGTTTGGTAGATGATTTAATTACCCTGGAAGCTGCCTATCAAATTGTAAATAAAAATCCACTTGGTTCTGCAGCTGGTTATGGATCTTCTTTTCCTATAAATCGTAGTATGACAACCGATTTACTTGGTTTTGATAATTTGAATTACAATGTAGTATATGCCCAAATGGGAAGGGGTAAAACCGAGCGTATTGTTGCTTCGGCGCTGGCAAATATCGCCGCAACACTTTCTAAGTTAAGTATGGACGCCTGTTTATACCTTAATCAAAATTTTGCGTTTATTAGTTTTCCGGATCAGTTAACAACCGGCAGCAGTATTATGCCGCACAAAAAAAATCCGGATGTATTTGAATTGATCCGTGCGCATTGTAACAGAATTCAGGCTTTACCAAACGAAATAATACTGATGACAACCAACCTGCCATCGGGATACCAGCGCGATTTACAATTACTAAAAGAGCATATCATTCCGGCATTTGAAAATTTACAAAATTGTCTTTCAATGGCTGCGCTGATGCTTAATAATATCACCATAAAAAAAGATTTGTTGCAGGAGGAAAAATATAAATTTCTTTTTAGTGTGGAGGAGGTAAATAAATTGGTATTACAGGGTACTCCATTTAGAGACGCCTACAAAAAAGTGGGAATGGATATTGAAGCGGGTAATTTTAATTATACTCCAACTACAGCCCATACACACGAGGGATCCATTGGTAATTTATGCAATGATAAAATTGTGGAAATGATGGATAAGGTATTGGAGAAATATAATTTTAAAATGGTGGCAGCCGCTATTGAAAGATTGTTGAATTGATTTTAATTTATGCAGACAGGGTCGATTAAAAATGAGAGCAAATAATTTTATTGAATTTATTTTGGCTTTAAAAAAATAGTTTTGATAAGTCTTTTATGATAGGGAATCTAGCAATTTAGTATTGTTTATTATTTTATTTTATGCCCCCTTTTTATTTTCCTGTATTCACCCCAACATTCAAAAACCTTAATCAATATATTTGTAATATAAATTTATAGTACAAAACAATTTCTGCCATTGAAAGATTATCTTTTATTTATTGATACCGAAACTTCCGGACTGCCGGTAAAATGGCATTTACCTTACGATGCGGTTGACAATTGGCCACACGCCATTCAGGTGTCCTGGATAATATATACCAAAGAAGGGCAATGGATCAAGGAAGAAAATTGTTACATCAATAATAAGGATTGTAAGGTTGCTCCCGCGGCATTTAAGGTACACGGACTTACCACAACTTTCTTAATCCAAAATGGACAATCACAAAAAGCAGTGCTGGATAAATTATCAATTGACCTGATAGCCTATCAGCCAATGGTAGTAGGTCATTTTACAGAATTGGATTACCATGTTATCAGCGCGGGTTATTTTAGGGAAGGCATGGCAAATCCTTTAAGCGAATTGGCAACTTTTTGTATTATGCGCGCCTCTCAGCACCTGCAGCAAAATCCATATCATAAATTTTTAAGGCTCGGTGAATTGTACCAATTGCTTTTTAAAAAAACACTAGCTCATCAGCACAATGCTATGGTTGATGCAACAGCTACCGCTGAATGTTTTTTTGAATTGGTAAAATCAAATCAAATTAAATCATTTACCCAATCCCGCATCGGCATACAAAAACAACCAACAGTAACCAATACTTTTGGATGGGTATTGGCAGTGTTGCTACTTTTTTTCAGCGCTTTTTTAATAGCATATTATTATGATTGATCGCATCAACTTTTTAAAAAATGTAGTGCCTTTTAATGTATTGCCAATGCATATAATTGAAGCAACAGCCGCTTTACTTATTGAGATACAATTTAAAAAGGAAGGCATTGTTTACCGGCAGGAAGTGAGTACTTTAAAAGGTGTAGATATTATAGTGGAAGGTGAATACGAAACTTTTTTTTATGATAGCAGCAATAATAAAAGATTGATAGAAAAGTACCACCATGGCGATTGTTATGGAGGAATTTCTGAATTGCTGAATCAAAAAAAATCGCTTCGTACTGTAATTGCCAAAAAAGATACTTTTATTTACAATGTGCCCCGCAAAGCTTTTAATGCATTGTGTAAAGAGTTTGCTCCTTTCTATAAATTTTTTACAGACTCTTTCGGACAAAGGATGTTAAACGAAGAGTTTGCACATTTTTATAAAAATCCAACCAATTTCGAAAAGAGTTTTATCACTTCCGAACAATTGTATTCCCGTACAATTGAAAGCATCGAATACCGCGAAATAGTTTGGTGTTATCCGGATACCCCTGTCTTTCAGGCAGCCCTGGTAATGGGGCAGCAAAAAATTAGCTGTCTCTTTGTTAAAAATAACGAGGGTGCTATTATTGGCTATGTTACAGACATTACCATACGTGATAATGTTGTGGCAAAACAAGGCGATTATAATGGACCGGTTAGCGGTATTATGGATAACCCAATTGCCTCCATCAATGTACATGCCTTTGTTTATGAAGCCATCTTAAATATGTTTCGTGCCAATAGCAGGTACATGTTGGTTGAAAAAAATGGAGCGTTTATTGGCTTTATAAGTCGCAATAAATTATTGAGCGAACAAGGACAGTCGCCGCTGTTGTTTATTCAATCTGTAAAGCAAGCCCTTTCGGTTGATGAATTAAAACGTAAATGGGAAGCTGTGCCCCGGATTGTGTCGCAGTTGTTGGAACGGGGTGTACATGCGGCAATTGTTAACCAGGTTATCACTACCGTATCGGATACCATTGCTATCAAAGTAATTGAAACGGTTACCAAACAAATGGGCCGGCCACCTGCAAAATTTGTATACATGGTGTTGGGTAGTGAAGGGAGAAAAGAACAAACCCTTAAAACCGATCAGGACAATGCCATCATTTATGAAGACAAGGCCAATGAGCATCGGGAGGAAGTAAGAGAATATTTTTTAAAATTCGCCTCCCTTGTTTCTGATAATTTAAATACTATTGGATTTAGTTATTGTACAGGCGGCTTTATGGCTCAAAATCCAAAGTGGACACATTCCTTATCCCATTGGAAAAACAATTACCTGGGCTGGATGAATGAAAGTGTACCTGAAACAGTGATGCAGGTGTCTACATTTTTTGATTGTCGTTTTTTGTTTGGAGATGAAACCATCATAAAAGAATTGGAAAATTTTTTGAACGAAAAATTACAAAATCCGATGGATCGTTTGTTTCATTTTATGGCAAAAAATGCCCTTCAATACGAACCACCATTAACGTTGTTTTTTAAAAATATTCGTACTTTTAAAGTGAACGAAAAAGAGGTGTTTGATATTAAAAAAGCCATGACGCCCATCGTAGACCTGGTAAGGGTATATGCATTAAAAAACTGTATTTTTTTATCAAATACAGGAGAAAGATTAAAGGCTTTAAAAGATAAAAATATTTTTACAGAAGCAGAAGTAACGGAACTGCTGCAATCCTATTATTTTTTAATGGGGTTACGTCTAAAAAATCAATCCCAACAAATACTGGAGCAACATACCGAACCGGGCAATTATATTATGCTGCAGCAATTGTCTAAAATTGACCAGCTAACTTTAAAAGAAATTTTTAAGACCATCGAAAATTTCCAACAGCGCATCAGGATGCAGTTTACCGGAAGTTTAGTGGGGTAGTTATCATACTGTTGCGATGTACTTTATAAATATGATTTTTAAAGCTATAAAATTTACAAAATGGATTAAAATTATCTATACCATTTTTGTAATTTTGTACTGTGCTCACAACCCCTCAACGCATTATAGCTCATTTTGACCTCGACTCCTTTTTCGTGTCGGTTGAAGTATTAAATGATCCCACGCTAAAAGGAAAAGCTGCCTTTGTTGGAGGCGGCGATAGGGGCGTTGTTGCAGCTTGTAGCTATGAAGCGCGAAAATTTGGTGTACGCTCAGGTATGCCTTCCAGAAAGGCCTTGCAATTGTGTCCGCATGCGGTAGTTATTAAAGGTAATTATACCGAATACAGTAAATATAGCCGGATTGTAACGCAAATAATAGCTGACAAAGCACCTTTATTTGAAAAGGCTTCCATCGATGAATTTTACCTTGATCTTACCGGAATGGATAAATTTTTTAAACCCTTGCAATGGACGATCGATCTTAGAGAACATATTATGGCAGAAACCAAACTGCCGATCTCTTTTGGAATGGGCAGCAATAAAATGATTGCTAAAATGGCTACTAATGCGGCAAAACCAAATGGCTATTTAATGATTCCTTTCGGAAAAGAAAAGGAGTTTTTGGCACCCATGACAGTCAACAAAATTCCCGGAGTGGGCGACCAGACTTATGAAATTCTAAAGTCGATGGGTATTGCCACCATTGATGATGTTAATAAACGTTCAGTCGAAGAATTAGAAGAACGTTTGGGTAAATGGGGCACTGATCTGTATAAAAAAAGTTTTGGGATACATCAAGGTGAGGTCGCTCAATACCATGAAGCAAAATCTGTCTCCACCGAAAATACTTTTTCAGAGAATGTTACTGATCTTAAGTTTTTAATGGGAGAATTGGTTCGGCAATCAGAAAAAATTGCACACGAATTAAGACAGGATGGAAAAGTGGCAGGTTGTGTATCCGTTAAAATAAGGTATCCCGATTTTGAAACTACCTCAAGACAAACCACCATTAGTTTTACTTGTGCCGATGATGAAATTATACCCGTTGTAAAAGACTTGTTTAAAAAATTGTACCGCAAAGGAATGCCTGTTCGGCTGATGGGGGTGCGGTTAAGCGAATTGACCAATCAGGCCATCCAATCTAATTTATTTGATGATGTGGAACGGAAAAATGATTTGTACAAGGCAATTGACGGCGTTAAAAACCGCTTTGGTAAATTAAAAATAAAGCGCGCTTCCTCGGGATAAAATTTATTAAAGGCAAACAGGTTATTACTTCCATAAAAATAAAGTACAGCTATTTTTGCCCGACTTTTCTTTTTTCAAAAATATCCTGCTGTCTGCAACCTCCGCATTTTTTATGAACTTTCCAATAGTGTTTATTTTCTTACAACTATAATCAGTAATTTAAAATGCCGGCGGTAAGGTTCCATTTGGCCGGTCAATTAACTCTGCAAGCGTTTTCTTTTCTAAAATTTTTAAGGTAGCATCCCTGGTAATTTGCATGGCTTTATTTAAACCGCATACCGCTTCGTCGCAATCTTTACATTTTTCGTAAAAGTTAATACTAACACAAGGGAGCAATGCTATAGGACCACCCACTAAGCGGATAGCTTGCGCCAGTGTGACTTTGTGCGGTGATTGCAATAAATAGTAACCACCACCTTTACCCTTTTTACTATCTAATATTCCTGCTTGTTTAAGTTCCAATAAAATGGTTTCTAAAAACTTGATAGGAATTTTTTTTATTTTGGAAATATCTGAAATCAGCACCGGACCCTCCCCATATTTTCCTGCCAAATACCCTAATGCTTTCAATGCGTACTGTGTCTTTTTCGATAACATAGCTAGAAAGTTAGCTAAAAAAATAAAATAAAAAAAAACAATAAATAAGTCTACTTATTTGGTAGACTAGTAGTATATTTGTATCAAAAAAAATTTACCATGAGTTTACGTTTAGGGGATATTGCTCCCGACTTTAAAGCAAGCACATCAATAGGCGAAATTAATTTTTATGAATTTTTAGGAGATTCCTGGGGTGTTTTGTTTTCTCATCCTGCGGATTATACACCCGTTTGTACAACAGAATTAGGTCGCACTGCCGCACTAAAAAATGAATTTGAAATTCGCAATGTAAAAGTTTTGGCACTTAGTGTTGATCCGGTAGACAAGCATTTAAGTTGGATAAAAGATATAAACGAAACACAAAATGTTGCGGTTGATTTTCCAATTATAGCTGATGATGAGCGCAAGGTTTCTGAACTCTACGATTTTATTCATCCAAATGCATCTGCAACTGCTACCGTGCGTTCGTTGGTAATTATTGCCCCTGATAAAACTGTTAAATTAATTATTACCTACCCTGCCTCTACCGGAAGAAATTTTGTAGAAGTATTAAGGGTTATAGATTCTTTACAACTTACTGCAAAATTTAGCGTAGCAACTCCAGCTAATTGGGTACATGGTGAAGATGTAATTGTTGTACCATCTATCAGCACGGAAGATGCCATCAAAAAATTCCCAAAAGGTGTAGAGGTTATTAAGCCATATTTACGCTACACACCGCAGCCTGATTTAAATTAAGGTTTTATTTATTTGTTTATATTGCGCCGCTTTCCATATTGCGGCGCTTTTTTTATGTGCATTGGATTTAAACTTGCACACAAAATACTTTTATTTTATCTTGACCCAAACAGGCCAAAACTAAAAAAGAAGAAAAATGCAAAAATAAATTTTTCATTTTTCCTTTAGGATTTTAGTCCAGGTTAACTAACTGTGGATAGGTGCAATATATTTGATCAGGCATAGGAAGATTTCCTTAGTTAGATGCTTCATGAAAAACTAAATCAAACAATAATTACTAAAGCTAAACAATTGTAAAAGCTTGTTTCATTATTTAATATTTCTAGTTGAAAAATGAATAAAAAAAGGCCCGTAAATCCTCTTCTAAAAGATACGGGCAATCAATAAATTATTTATTAAGTTTAATACATATGCTTCTTCATCTGCTGCACCAATGCCCTGATATCTTTTGGTAATTCCGCTACCAAATCAACAGCATTGCCTTGCTCATCTTTGAATTTAAGTTGATAACTATGCAATGCAACCCTGCTAAGCATTGGTCGTTCTTCGTCATCATGTTTGCTGAGCTTAAATTTCTTTTTAATAGCCGATAGCATTACAGGTTTGCCATCTCCATATAAAGGATCGCAAACAATCGGGTTGCCAATATTTTTTGCATGTACCCTTATTTGATGTGTTCTGCCCGTATGCAACTGAAATTTTAGCAAAGAATATTTACCATAATTTTCTACCAGTTCATAATCTGTTAAAGAGGGTTTACCTTTTTTATTGATCACCATTTGTCCTTTAAAAACCGGGTGCTCCATAATGGCTGCATCAATGCTGCCGGTTTTATGTGCCGGTGCGCCGTGCACTAAACCCATGTAAAATTTCTCCACACTTCTTTCTTCAAATTGCTTTGAAAAAAACTTATGGGTAGCTTCATCTTTTGCAAAAAGTATAATACCACTGGTTTCTTTATCTAACCGATGAATGGTAAATATGCTGCCATATTTTTCAATTAGTTTATCTTTTAAAGAAGGCTCACTCTGCATCCTGTCCGGTATCGATAATACACCCGCCGGTTTATTCAGCGCAACATAATAATCGTTCTCAAAAATTATGATGTCATTTATATTCTTTAATTGAGCACCGGGGGTACTATTATTTTTAGCAGCAGCTCCGGTTTTGTCAAGGTTATCTTTAATCATCGCCTATATTATTTGGAGCTTTAGTATTTGGTAAAATCTTTTTATGCGAAGCGTTCAGGTATTTCAATAAACGGACTTCTTTTTCAGCTAAAAAACGCCATTTGCCCCGCTCTACATTTTTCTTGGTAAGTGTTGCATACATCACCCTGTCGAGCCCTTTTACATCATAGCCTAAATGTTCAAAAATACGGCGTACAATTCTGTTTCTGCCACTATGAATTTCAATACCAATGATCGATTTGTCTTTCGCATCTGCATACGCTAAGGAATCTGCTTTAACAATGCCATCTTCTAAAACCAAACCATTTAGTATCTTGTCAAAGTCGCCCTTGGTAAGGTTCTTATCCAATTTTACTTCGTACACCTTGGTAATATTGTAACTGGGGTGACTAAGCTTTTGCGTTAACTCACCATCATTGGTAAGCAACAAAACGCCCGAAGTATTTCTATCCAACCTGCCTACCGGATAAATTCTTTCGGTGGTGGCCATCTTGGTTAATTGCAATACTGTTTTTCTGCCTTGAGGGTCATCAGTTGTAGTAATATAATCTTTTGGTTTATTCAATAAAATATAGACCAAATTTTTGCTGACAAATAATTTTTTACCATTAAATTTTACATCATCTCTTTCGGTTACTTTAAAAGCCGGTTCAATTATTACCGCATCATTTACTTTTACTTTTCCTTCTTTAATGATGGTAACTGCATCGCGCCTGCTGCATACCCCGCAATGTGCTAAAAATTTATTTAGGGGCATCTGAACATTACTGATCGGTTCCGGTTTGCCACCAACTTTTTTAGCAGCCGGTTTCTTATCTGCCGGTGCATATTCTTTTTTTATACCCAGTATCTTTTCTGTCTGGATAAAGTTGCTTTCGATAGAAGCTATTTTTTCTTCTTTTTTCTTTTCAATACTTTTAGCGGCGGGTTTGGCGGATTTTATTGAAGCTGCTTTACCGTCTCTTGCTGCAGGCTGCAAAGGAGTGCCGTTTCTTTCAGCAGCTTTTAAGCGCCTTTTCTCTTCAAAACGGGCATCTATTGCGAGGGCTTTGGCTTTTTTTGCTTTCTTTTTTGCTTGTTTAAATTCTTCTTTTACAAGGCTGTTTTTCTTTTTTGGGACAAATTTCTGGAAGTGCGTCTGACTCATTCGTGTAGATTTTGTACTGTTATTACAACAGGGGTGAGGCGTAAAGGTATAAATAAAAACGGAAAATTGCGTTTATGCCTGCAGTTGTACCCGGCATAAAAAAAGCCCAACAATTAAGTTGAGCCAGTAGTGGTACAGAATCAGCAAGTTATTTTCACTAATTTTTAGACGTTCTTTCCTGTTTCCATGCCTCCATTTTAGCCGCCTGGTCAGCAGTTAAAATACTTTTAAAATCTTCTTTATGTTGTGTTTTCACCGCCATCATTTGCTCCTTCATTTCAGTACGACTTAACTGGTTGTTAGCCCTAATTTGCTTCATTTGATTATGAGCTGCAACTCTGCCGGCATTAATTTTTGCTACCTGGTCATCAGATAAATTAAGTCTACCTTTCATTTTATCCATCTTTTTTACAGCCATGCCTTCCCTTTTGGCCTGCCTGTCATTTTTAAGTTGGGTCAATTTATTTTGTTGGTCAGTAGTTAAGATACCCATCATTTTTGCCTGCCGGTCTTTACGTAGTGCATACCGTTGATCACGTGCTTCTTTAACAGTAATATTTTCGTTTTTATTTAATGCACTCAATTGCACATGATAATTTTTATTATTGGCTTTTAAGTCTTGCTTTTGCGCGTCACTCAGGTTAAGTTCTTTTATCGCCATCCAGTTATTATGGTGGTGTTTGTGTATTTTTTTTGAACCGGTATTTTGTGCAGCTGCAGTTAAAACAAAGGATCCGGCAACTAGTAAACAGGCGATAATCTTTTTCATAAATTGTATTTTAAATTGTACAAAATAGTAGACGCACTATTGTAAGTAGGGTTTAAAGCCCGGGTTTAATTAAATGTTAAACGAAAAATGTATTGGGCTTTTATACGGGTATTCTAACTAAAAGTGTACCGTACATTTAATATAAATTATTGGTGCGCCCGGGCGGGCTATCCGCAAGTACTCCGCAGCGCCGAAGCAGCAGTAAAATACTATCAAATAACTTACGGCGCTTTACGGGGTACTTTGCTCCTATCCCTGGCGCTTGGCCTCTTGTAATATGGTATTGTTTTAGAAATTAAGAAAATACAGGAGTAGTTTTTGTTTTATACTTGTATATAAAATCGCGAATAAAAATGGTGGTATTCAAATAATTTAATATCATTAATGAAGTATACCAGGCATTGGTAAAGGTCGTTTAAGTAAAATCATTTTGCCCCGTTAAAGACCATGGTCGATAACTTAAGGGTATTTCATAATGCTTATCCTTGCAAAATTTATCGATGTACTTTGCCATAGGTTGTTTGATGTTGTCTTTAACGGACTCAAAACTTATAAGTCCTGAAGGGACGACATCCACTAGAATAGGGCAACACCCTATTAGTTTATTGATTTAAGGCTAAAGATTTATTAGCCTATAAGTGACTGAAAGTTTTGTATGGAAGATCAAATTTTTTAATAAAAAAAATTAATAATAACCTTATCATATTCACACCAATTCTTCTTTAACAACAGGGTCTTCAAAATTGCAAACGCTACTCTTCAAATTTAAAATTTCTCAGGCGTAATCTCTGCGTAAGTTATATAATCTATCATTTAACATAAGTCGCAGACTCGCCGCAAATTAGTGTGGATACAACAAATTACAAAATAGCTATTTTTCTTTTTTCTCAATGAATAGAACTGAATATTGAAGAAATCAAAAGCTACAGTATATGCCAACTCGCAGCGAGTCCTGCGACTTATGCTACCACAAATAATATGATAATTTACGCAGATTACTCGCCTAGGAAGAATTACAAAATAAAAAATCCCTCAAACAACTAACCAACTTCATTTAAATAAAGTACGCCAATTATTTAAGGGATGCTAATGTTAACTTATTTTGATGCAGTAAGTAGAAGAAATTGCTTATCCTTTATTAGCCAATTGTCCGCAGGCGGCATCAATGTCTTTTCCACGGCTTCTTCTAACCCTTACATTAACCCTGTTTTTAGCAAGGTGGTCGGTAAAACGCTGGGTTACCTCTTCATCGGGCTGCGCAAATTTGGCATCTTCAATAGGGTTGTATTCTATAACATTTACAAGGTGTGTAGGTATTTGGCGATACACTTTTATAAGTGCTTCTGCATCTTCAATGGAATCATTTACGCCTTTAAATAAAATGTATTCAAGGGTAATATCATTCTTTGTTTTATCGTAAAAATAATTAAGCGCTTCAACAAGGGCGGCAATATTATTTGTTTCGTTGATAGGCATTATTGCGTTTCGTTTTCTATCATCTGCAGCATGTAAAGATAAGGCTAAATTGAAACGTACCTTATCATCACCCAATTGCTTTATCATCTTCGCAACACCGGCAGTGGAAACTGTAATTCTTTTCGGACTCATTGCCATGCCATCATTGGCAATTAATTTATCAATGGCCTTCAACACATTTTTATAGTTCAGCAAAGGTTCGCCCATGCCCATAAAAACTACATTAGATAACTTTTTATCAAAGGTTTTTTCTGATTGTTGATTAAGCAAGGCAACCTGGTTATAAATTTCATCATAATCCAAATTTCTTTTTCTTTCCATGGTACCGGTAGCACAAAATTTGCAACTAAGGCTGCAACCAATTTGAGAAGATACGCAAGCGGTATTTCTTTTTTCAGTCGGTATTAAAACGCCTTCAATCATATGGCCATCAAAAGTCATAAATCTTGATTTTACCGTGCCATCACTGCTAAATTGGGTGGCATTAACGGTAAGCGCCGGCATGGTAAATTTCTCTGCTATTTTTAAACGCAAGTCTTTTGATAAGTCTGTCATCTCCTCAAAACTTTGTGCGCCTCTCTTCCAAATCCATTCGTACACCTGTTTGGTACGAAACTTTTTTTCGCCGATCGATTCAAAATACTTTACCAATTCTTCTAAACTAAGGTGGCGAATGT
>JAYTHI010000060.1:0-1873 GCA_043732685.1 Ferruginibacter sp.
GTATATTGGCGTGATGCCTTGTTTGGAATTTTTGAATTTCTGGGTATCATCACATCCATTAAACCTCCCATTGTTTCAATTCCTAATGAGAGGGGCGTAATGTCCAGCAACAAAACATCTTTATTATTTCCGGCCAAGATATCTGCCTGAATAGCGGCACCAAGTGCAACCACCTCATCCGGGTTTACCGTATCATTTACCGGTTGGCCAAAGAAATTACTAATTTGCTCCTTAACCATTGGTACCCTTGTAGATCCGCCAACCATTACAACAACCTGTATATCTTTTATTGTTAATCCGGCATCCTTTAATGCATTACTGCAACAAGTAATCGTTTTATCTACCATTGGTTTTATCAAAGTTTCAAAAGTGGCTTTGGATAGCGTGAGCAGGTCTCCATTTAACTCCCCTTCATAATTATCCTTTTTTGAAAGCTGAATTTTTGCAGCTTCTGCTTTTAAACGAATCGCCTGAGCAAATTCCCTATTTTCTTTTAAAGATGCTAACGCTAATCCGTTTTGTTGCAGCCAATATGCTACAACCCTATTATCCATATCATCGCCACCCAAATAAGTATCGCCATTGGTAGATAAAACTTCAAATATTCCGTTGCTGATTTTTAAGATGGAAATATCAAAAGTGCCGCCACCCAGATCATAGACTGCAATTATTTTTTCTTCTTCTTTTTGCATGCCGAAGCCATATGCCAGACTTGCTGCAGTTGGTTCGTTTACAATTCTCAACACATCCAGACCAGCCAATTTACCTGCATCTCTTGTTGCCTGGCGTTGAGCATCGTTAAAGTAAGCCGGTACAGTAATAACCGCTTTATTCACAGGTGTTTTAAGTATATGTTCGGCCCGCTGTTTTAATTCTTTCAAAATATAAGCTGAAAGCTCAACAGGCGAATAAAATTTACTGCCTACCTGTACTTTTACCAGACTTTCTTTATTATCATCTATTACTTTATAACTAAAAAAGGATGTATTTTCTTTAATTTCAGTATAGGATTTTCCCATTAATCTTTTAGCAGAAAAAATGGTATTTTGTGGCTCAGCGATCAATAATAATTTTGCGGCTTCACCAACAGTGATATTTCCTTCCCCATCAAAATGAATCACGGAAGGTACCAGGGAACTGCTATTGTGTTCCTTTAAAGCAACCGGTTGCTTTGTTTCCGGATGTATGATAGCAACCAGACTATTTGTTGTGCCTAAATCTATACCGACAATTATTTCTTCCTTCTGCAGACTGCCGGTTGCGATATTGATTGCGATCTTTGCCATACTATTAAAAATTACTTGAAATTTAGGCTGCAAAAGTAACCTATTATGCGGGGTACTGTATAATTGAGGTACTTGTTGTTTTGCGAAATAAGAAATTTAAGAGCGGTAATTTATTGAAAAGACCAAATTTTATGTAGAAGATTAATTTTAAATTATTAATAGAATTGCACATATTTATAACAATAATGCAATTTTAAACGGTTTGATTTTACCTTTCCTTATAACTTGATTAAGCAATGAAATACAATAATTATTATTAAAATAGGGAAGCCCACTTTAAAAAGCGGGCTTCACTATTTATAAATCATTGTACCGATCAATAATTTCTGGCTCTTATTTCTACCCTACGATTTTTAGCACGTCCTTTGGCAGTTTTATTTTCTACCAATGGTTTTTCCTGTCCATACCCGGTTGCTATCAATCTGCTTTCATCAATTCCTTTTGAGGAGATATAAGTTACCACAGCCTTGGCCCTTTGTTCACTCAACAACTGATTTTTTGCAAGCTTACCGCTATTGTCTGTATGGCCATCAATATCTAATTTATAAGATGGGTTATCCGTTAAAATTTTTACAACCTCGGTTAAA
>JAYTHI010000061.1:0-18517 GCA_043732685.1 Ferruginibacter sp.
TATAAAAAAACCAAAATAGTATCTTTGGCAAAATTTATTAAAGATGTTACAGATCAGTTTTATTCGGCAGCATATTGAATTAGTTAAGGAGCGTTTAAGTGTTAAGCATTTCGGCAATATTTCGTTGGTAGATATTGTGGTTGCTTTAGATGAGCAGGTTCGTAAATTAAAAGTAGAAAGCGAAACTTTACAATCCACTATGAATGCGGCCAGTAAAGCCATTGGTTTGTTAATGGGTAAAGGGGATAAGGAAGCTGCCGAACAAAAAAGAGAAGAGGTTAGCCTGCATAAATCAACCCTGCAACAATTAAACGATGCCTTATTAATTGCCGAAAAACAACTGCAGGAAGAACTTATAAAATTTCCTAACCTGCCGCATGCAAGTGTGCCAGTAGGAAAAACACCTGAAGACAATATTGTGGTTAGAGAAGGCGGTATTCATCCGGTTTTGCCGGAAGGCGCTGTACCGCATTGGGATTTAATAAAAAAATATGACCTGGTAGATTTTGAGACCGGTGCTAAAATTACCGGCAGCGGCTTTCCATTGTACAAGGGCAAAGGAGCCAAATTACAAAGGGCATTGATACAGTATTTTCTAGACTACAATACCGCCGCAGGCTATACAGAATACCTGCCACCATTACTGGTAAATGAAGCCAGTGCTTATGGTACCGGTCAATTACCCGATAAGGAAGGGCAGATGTACCATGCTACAATTGATGGCTTTTACCTGATACCAACTGCCGAAGTGCCCATTACCAATATTTACAGGGATGAAATGGTAAAGGAAGCTGAATTGCCCATTAAAATGACGGCTTACACACCCTGTTTTAGAAGAGAAGCAGGAAGTTTTGGAAGCGATGTGCGCGGTTTAAACAGGGTACATCAATTTGATAAGGTAGAAATAATACAGTTGGTAGACCCCGATAAAAGCTATGAGGTATTAGACGAAATGGTACTGCATATTGAACAGCTTTTAAAAACCCTGGAACTGCCTTACCGGATATTGCGGTTGTGTGGTGGCGATATGGGTTTTGCAAGTGCCATCACCTACGATTTTGAAGTTTTTAGCGCGGCACAGCAAAAATGGCTCGAAGTAAGTTCTGTTACAAATTTTGAAACCTTTCAAAGCAACCGCATGAAAATTCGCTTTAAAAATGCAGGGGGTAAAACTCAATTGGTGCATTCCTTAAACGGGTCTTCTCTTGCATTACCACGTATTGTGGCTTGCTTACTCGAAAATAACCAGACTTCAAATGGCATTAATCTTCCTAAGATATTGCATACCTATTTTGGAAACAGCATTATAAATTAGCCTATTGCAATATTGTTCAAATTATTTATATTTATAGCTTAATCGCTTAAACTATAAAAAATGAAAAAACTATTTGCCATTTGTATAATTGTTGTTGCTATCTGCAGTTGCCATAAAAAAATGAGCCCGGCAAAACCAGTTGAACCTATGCCGCCTGTTGTATTGGACAGCGCAGCCATAAATATTAGAAATGCGGGAAATATGGCCATGGTTGATGCCGGCAAAATAGTTTATGAAGCAAAATGTGGTAAATGTCATGGACTGAAGGATCCTGAAAAATATACGCAGGAGCGCTGGGTTGGTTTGGTAAATTGGATGGCACCAAGAGCAAAAGTTATGGACGAAGAAAAAACACAGGTATTAGCTTACGTGCAACACAATGCTAAGGATGCAGTAAAATAATTTTGTAAAATATTGATTTATAAAAAAAGGATGCTTTAAAAAGGCATCCTTTTTTTATTCCCTGCTGTGTTTGAATATTGTAATACTATTAAATTGATTTGATCAGGAAGATAATTCGCAAAAGGACTATAGCCTGAGCTGTATAACTTTTAGATACTATAAAAGTGTACTTCAACCATTTTGATTCGCAGACTTAGTTGTGCTTAGTTTTTATATTTTATCAATGAAAATTATACATTTCAATAAATGATGCCCTTCGCAGCATGTCTTTAAAAATACCAGTAATTGCATAAGCCGCCTCATTGGGTTCGGTCCGCCATGGCGGATTCAATAAAAAATGCGTAGCTTATTTTTTTTGAAAGAAGCCAATGGAGCGGCGTTGCAGTTACGCAGCCCGCCGGCTGTGGAGGCGAAGGGTATGCAGCGAAAAACTGGTGCTGCATTCAAAAAATGCGACTTATAAATGATAAGGCTTAAGAAATAGTCGCGTTTTTTAAGGCTACCGAAGGTTACTTAATTACAGGTATGTTTTTTAAAGCACTAAATTTAAAAAGGTAAAAAATAGCTTAAAATAGCAGGTTTGCGAAGGATATACCTAATCCTATCATTTTAATTAAACTAAAAACAACACATGAAAAATTTGTATCAACCCAACTTTGAATGCATTGAAGAAATTTTGATAAGAGAAATTGTATTTGAAAAAAACTTTGAAAGTACTAGTGTAGCAATTTTTGGTTATCATATTGATAGGGTAGAAAACACCGTAATTATTGCACAATATTGTACGCAAATTAGTGAGCTGACCAATATGTTATTGAGTGTTGGCGTTGCGGGTGAAACTGTTATAGAGGCTATTACAGATAAGCTGTATGAAGAAGAAGTATATGACCCTGAAATTTTTGTGTTGGATGATGACGAAAAGCAGCCTATCAGACTTGATGTACGCGAGCTTTTAGGCGGCTTACTTCAAATTAAAAATATGGCCTTAATAATTTATAAACCAATGGAGGAGAATGAACAAGGGGAATGGGTAGAAGACCCTGATAATTTTTATTTGATAGAAAGTTTTAAGCGTAATAAATACAATACAATAAACCTTCCACCATCAAACCTACAGCAAGAACTTGGTGGATTGTTCATTAAACTGGAGCAACAATTTAACTATTTTATAAGCCTGGTAGAAGAGAAGGTTGATATGGAGGAAGCAAAACAGCAGGCTGCTTTAAACGACGCCTTACTCTTTAAAATAGCGGTATTAAATCATGGCATAATGGTGGGTGATTAAAAAGTCCATGTCTATTATATCATGCCCAGCTGGCGCAAAAGAAATCTTATTACTCGATAATAATATTTAATTACCCTGATAAACCTGCCCTGAATACGCTGCGGTAAAGTTTATCGCCATTTTTATATTCTTAACCATTTAATAAAAAATGTATAATTATAGCTTATTTCAATATCTTCCAATTTGCAAAAAAAGTAATATTATTCTAAGCTATTGGTACCGGGCTTTTATAAATTATTTTTAACCTAGCGGATTATTGAGTAAAATATAAGGCGCTATTTATTTTGAATAGACGTACGAAAATATAAATTGGAAAGACGCTACTTAATTTTTATGTTTTTTAGCTAATTAGTACCCTTTCTAACTTTGGCTGCCAATTAAAGTAGCCTCGACCAAAAAATGGCCGTCAATATGATTTGAACCAAATTTACTAGCTTTGATTTTATCGTTAATCATTAAAAAATATACTGAAAAATATGGACTCAAATCAACCTGATTCTAAGGAGAAATTAGCAGTAGCAGTTGCAGTTGAAAATTTACGGCAACTAATGGTGTCGCCGGATAAAGAAGCGCTGGAAGCTATAGTGGGTGCCGAATTACATTACGGACACTCAGATGGTGACCTTGAAGATAAAGCAACTTTTATTGAAACTTTAATAAGCAGCAAATCTGATTTTTTATCCATTGAACTTTCTGATCAAACTATTACCATGTATAAAGATACGGCCGTTGTAAGACATGTATTGCAGGCTGAAACATATGATGATCAAATACCCCGAACTATAAAACTGCTGATACTTGCTGTATGGCATTTGCAAAACGGCAGTTGGAAAATAGTTGCGCGGCAGGCGATAAAAATGTTACACTAAATTAATACTGAATATCAATTTTTTTAGGGATCAATAAATTGCCAATTAGTATAAAATTTTATTATTGAATGGATAAATAAATTTGACCTGCACACTTGTATTTGCGGAAGGGATTGTAGCGTTAAACCCGGTCCCTTACCACATCAGCGCAGGTAAGGGGAACCGCCCAAAAGATCACTTCAATTAAAAACTACTTAATTATATTTTTAATACCACTACCTCAATTAACAATGACTGATTTAATAAAAAAATTATTTCTTTAAAACAAGGTATTTATAATTATTTTTTATAACCTTAATTCCTTATGGCTTTACAGCCCCATCCGGTTCAAAATCCAGTGAAACGGCATTCATGCAAAATCTTTTATGAGAGGGTGGCGGACCGTCATCAAAAATATGTCCCAAATGACTGTCGCACCTTGCGCAGGTTACTTCAGTGCGGTGCATATCATAACTATTATCGGTTTTATAGTGCACACTATTTGTTCTTATGGGCTCAAAAAAACTTGGCCATCCGCAAGTGCTTGCAAACTTAGCCGTACTCTTAAATAAAATGTTTCCGCAAACTGCGCAATAATAGGTTCCCTTAGTCTCTGCTTTCCACATTTTACCGGTAAAAGCATTTTCGGTAGACTGCTCTCTTGCAACCGCATATAAATTAGGCGATAAAATCTTTTTCCATTGCGCATTGCTAACGTTTAAATGGTTGGTATCTGTGGTAGAATAATAGGGATTTTTTGCATGCCCCAAGTTGGATTTTTGTTGTTGGCAAAAAGTATTGGACGCAAATAGTAATAACAGGCTTGTAATAAAATAGACTGACTTCATTGATGTTAAATTATTAAATGATGACTTATAAAATAAATTAAAACTGTTATGGCAGCGGCACATTAATATACCAATTACTGTTGCTTTAATTTATTTTTAAAAACCTTTTTAAAGGCTTCTACTTCGGGTTGAATTACATATTTGCAATAACGTTGTTCGGGGTTTTGATTGTAATAATTTTGATGATAATCCTCGGCCTTATAAAAGTTTTTATAAGGGGCTATTTCAGTCACAATTTTATTTTTATAAGCCTTCGCCACATTAAGTTTGTTCATGTAGTATTCGGCTTTTGCTTTTTGTTGAGCTGAATGATAGAATATAGCAGAGCGGTACTGGGTTCCAATATCATTACCTTGTCTGTTTAATTGGGTAGGATCATGGGCGGTAAAAAATGCAGCCAGTAATTCGTCGAAAGAAATCTTTGTGGTATCATATATTATATTACAGGTTTCTGCATGTCCGGTGGTACCAGTACATACCTGTGCGTAAGTTGGATCTTTTATTTCTCCACCACTATAACCGGAAATTACTTTGTTTACGCCAATTAATTGTTGAAATTTAGCTTCTGTACACCAAAAACACCCCGTAGCAAAACTGGCAGTATCAAGCTTACTATTTCCGGGTTTAAGACTTACCTTTTTATTTTTTACAAAGCCAATTTCATTTTGAGCGATGGCGGCATTACCAACTATTATTAGCAATAATAAATGGACGAATATTTTTTTCATTAATTTTTTTTTACAGGGTAAATTTATTTTAGTACTACCCTTTTTTAAATACGTAAAAGTAGGCTTTGGAAATGTGAATGGTCTGATAAATATTAATTACTGTTTAGGTATATAACCAATTATTATAAAAAAAAATAAACTAAAACAAACGAATTTTTTAGTAAAAAATAAATAGTATTTTGTAAACAATATATTCATTTGATTGTTCGAAAATTCAAATGTCAGTCTGTCTATTTAATTTAATAAATGATATTTTATATAGATTTCAATCTTTAGATAAATTATATGGTATCCTTAATTTCGGTTTATTAAAAAACCTGTTTTATTTTTTTAAAGTTCAAAAAATTATCCACCGTTTTTTTATATTCGTTTTAATAAGTTTCAATTTTACTTTAATATAGATACATTTTATAATGTTTATTTTAAAATTTTATTATGATGTAAAACAGTTAAATAGTTGAAAGATTATTGTATATTATTATTTATGATAATTGGCTTTACAAATTAAAGTTTATTGTTAATATTATTAGTCTAATTTACAGTTGCTGTATGACACAAAATATGCTTCTATTAAAATATTAAACGACTATTACTATTATTATATTTAGAATTACAGATTGCTTAAATAAAAGTTTATAACTATGTCAGTAGAAGAAAAATCTCCATCCGCACAAAACCCTGAGAAATTATTAAATTTAAAAGCTACCGGGCCAAAAAAATGGGCAGCAGGTATACCGGCTGTATTGGCTGCGCTAAGTGATGTATTGGAAGAAGGAATTCCTTTACGCGGTTCCGGCGCTTTATTGCACATGAACCAAAAAGGCGGGTTCGATTGTTCCAGTTGTGCCTGGCCTGACCCCGATGATGATCGTTCGGTACTGGGTGAATATTGCGAAAATGGTGCCAAGGCACTAGCCGAAGAAGCAACCAGTAAAGTAGTAACACCAGAATTTTTTGCAAATAATTCTGTATATGATCTGGCTAAACTCACCGATTTTGAAATAGGTAAAAAAGGGCGTTTAACAGATCCTATGTTTTTACCAAAGGGTGGCACGCATTACCAGCCTATCAGTTGGGATGATGCTTTTAAGAAAATTGCCGGTCACCTAAACGCATTGGATTCTCCGCATGAGGCTTGCTTTTATACTTCCGGCAGAACAAGCAATGAAACCTCCTTTTTATATCAATTATTTGCAAAGGAATTTGGCACCAACAACATGCCGGATTGCTCCAACATGTGCCATGAATCTTCAGGTGCTGCATTACGCCCGGTAATTGGTATTGGTAAAGGAACGGTTAAGCTGGATGATTTTTATGATACCGATTTAATAATAATAATTGGCCAAAATCCCGGTACCAATGCACCACGAATGATGACGGCACTTGCCAAAGGAAAAAAGAACGGGGCAAAAATTATTGCCATCAATCCTTTACCGGAAGCTGGATTAATGGCATTTAGAAATCCGCAGGAAATAAAAGGTGTTTTAGGTACAGGTGATCAATTGGCTGATCTTTATTTACCGGTTAAAATAAATGGTGATATGGCCTTGTTAAAGGCTTTTGAAATGTTGTTACTGGAAGCAGAAATAAATACACCCGGTAAGGTTTTGGATAATGATTTTATAGCCAAAAGTACGGTTGGTTTTAATGAATTTAAGGAACAGTTTACCCACCTTAAATTAGAGCAGCTCGCTATTGAATCCGGTATATCAATTTCGGATATTTTATTGGCTGCGGATATGCTTATCAATAATAAGCGCATCATTTTTTGCTGGGGTATGGGTTTAACCCAGCAACCAAACGGGGTAGAAATGATCAGGGAAATTGTAAATATTTGCCTTATGAAGGGCAGTATCGGTAAGCAGGGATCCGGGCTTTGTCCGGTTAGGGGCCACAGTAATGTGCAGGGCAACCGCACCATGCTGATTGATGAAAAGCCAACCCAAAAAGCATTGGACAGATTAAAAGCTGTGTTTGGTTTTGAACCACCACGCACCCATGGTTACGATGTGGTAAATGCCATCAGGGCAATGGATGCCGGCAAAGTGAAAGTATTTATCGCCATGGGCGGTAATTTTCTTTCTGCTACACCGGATACTACCTATACTGCGGCCGCTATCCGCAGGTTAAAATTAACAGTGCAGGTTTCAATAAAACTAAACCGCAGTCATTTAGTACATGGCGAAGAGGCATTGATTTTACCTACGCTGTCAAGAAGTGACCTGGATATTGTAAATGGCGTACCGCAATTTATTAGTACCGAAAATTCTATGGGAGTTGTTCAATCTTCTAAAGGAATTTTGAAACCGGTTTCGGATAACCTGATCAACGAAAATCAAATAGTTTGCAGAATGGCGATAGCTACGCTTGGTAGTCGTTCGGTAGTTGATTGGGCACGCTATGCAAACAGTTATGATGATATTAGAGATGTAATTGAAAAGGCTATTCCGGGTTTTGAAAATTACAACACCAGGATAAGAGATAAATCCGGGTTCTATTTACCAAACGGAGCACGCGACGGTAAATTTATTACCGAAAAATATGTTGATAGAGCGCCCTTTACCATTAGTCCCCTGCCGGTAAATACATTGGGCGAAGATGAGTTTTTAATGGCATCTACCCGCACGCACGATCAGTTTAATACCACCATTTATGGTTTGGATGATCGCTACCGCGGGATAAAGAACGAGCGCCGGGTAGTATTTATGAACACAAAAGATATGGCCAAGGCTGGTTTTAGCGAAGGTGAAAAAGTTGATCTTTTTAATTTTGACGACGGTATCGAACGCATCGCACGTTTATTTGTGGTGGTGCCTTATCCAATACCCGAGCGCAACACGGTTACCTATTTTCCGGAAACCAATGTATTACTATCCATCAACAATGTTGTAGGCACAAGCAATATGCCGGCAGCTAAATTTATCAGGATTAAAATAAAAAAACATAATTTAAATTAATATAATTCATTGTCGTTAAGTTAAGTAAGGCTTCACCTTTAATTGAAATTAAAGTTTTGCCTGTTTTAACTTAACGACATTATGTTGTAAATAAATTGTACTTTAACCTTTCAACTAACTTCCTCACTATTTAAAACCTTTGCCTAAACCATCATGAATAATTTAAAACGTTGGGGTATTGCCTTAGCAGGTGTACTATTACAAATTTCCCTTGGATCAGTATACGCCTGGAGCGTATTTAGAGTGCCGCTTGCAAAGCAATTTAATTGGTCCATATCGCAGGTTACGCTAACTTTTACCATTTCAATAATGGCGCTTGGTTTTGCTGCATTTTTTGGCGGACTATGGTTGAAAAAAGTTGGTCCGCGGGTTGTAGCCATGACCGGTGGCGCACTCTATGGCGGCGGTATTTTTTTGGCAAGCTTTTCCGGACAAAATATTTGGTGGCTTTACATGACTTATGGCGTTATTGGCGGCATCGGTTTAGGACTTGCCTACATCGTTCCCATTTCAGTTTTGGTAAAATGGTTTCCGGATAAACGCGGTTTAATGACGGGTGTTGCGGTTGGTGGTTTTGGCGCGGGGGCTTTAATAACAGCTCCCATTGCAACCCGCCTAATTCATAGTATTGGTGTTTTACAAACTTTCGAATACTTAGGCATTGCGTATTTGATAGCTACCGTTTGCTCAAGTTTTTTTTTACAGAACCCGCCCGAGGGTTATGTTCCGGATGGCTGGAAGCCGGCAGAAAAAACGCAGGTGCAGAATGGCGGTACTTCATTTACACTTGGGGCTGCTTTAAAAACCTGGCAATGGTGGGCATTGTGGTTGCTGTTGTTTTTAAACACTTCGGCAGGTATTTCTATCATCTCTCAGGAAGCTCCTATGTTTCAGGAATTTGCAAAAATTGATGTTTTGGTTGCTGCTGGCATGGTAGGTATTGTTAGTATTGGTAATGCTTTCGGTCGTGTTTTTTGGGCTTGGGTATCCGATTTTGCAGGCAGACGATCCACCTTTGCATTAATGTTTATCGCTCAGATTTTATTGTTTTGGTTATTACCAAATTTTCATACTGTTTTTAGTATAACAATTGTAGTGTTTCTTATTTTAATGTGCTATGGCGGCGGTTTCGGAACTATGCCGGCATTTGTAGCTGATTATTTTGGCGCAGTAAATGTGGGTGCAATTTATGGACTTATGTTAACAGCATGGGGTTTTGCAAGTGCTTTCGGACCCTTACTAATTGCTCATTTACGGCAGGTAAGCGGCTCCTTCAATAGTGGCTTACATGTTATTGCTATCATTATGGCCGTTTCGGTAATTGTACCGCTGTTGGTAAAACCTCCTCAAACTAAAGTAGCCTAAAAATAAACCTGTTTTCACAAGCCAAACTTCCAAATGAAGTTTGGCTTTTTTAGTTTTCGGACATCCTTTACAGATAAATAAATCGTTTCGATCAATTTGTTATTCCTAAGCCCTGAAATAAAAACCGAACCCATTTATACAAATGAATTTATTATGGTGGATTTTAAAATAAGATCGCTAATATTCTTGTAACACTTATTATTTTTTCTACTTAACTAAAATATCGGTTAAGGTATAATCTTTATCGCTTGTTTACCATCTACCGGCAACTGAAGTTCGCCGACAGTGTAGTTTTTAACTTTATTTAAAACTATAACCGGCACTAATTTAGGGAAAACAATTTTTATAACATTTACATCCAATCGATTTATATCATCAAAAATTATTGCTGGCCTATAATCGGGTTCCTGCATTTTAAAGGTGATATTTTTCATGGCAACACCCTTTACATGACGCAGGTACATACCCCAGCAGGGCAGTTCGCCAAACATGGAAAACTCAGGGTAAGCAGCCCTGTTTTCAGGCACTCTATTTAAGGTATCAATACAAAACTGAGCAATAGATTTCCTGGCACCGCCGTCATAATCAATAGTAATATTTTCGAGCAACACATCTGTAACCGGATAACCGGGTATTCCGGTAATTGAGGAAGGAAAAATATTATGCGGATAATTTGATAACGGGCCTTCAACCGGATAGCCAATATCGGGTTTATACGAAGGTACTTTTACAGTTAGATTGGTAATCTTAATATGTTTAATAGTACTATATTTTTTCGAATTATTGCGATGGCCCAATTTAATAAAAATAGCGCAGCCTGTATTTATAGCATGTACAGTTGCTATATCTACATTTTCTATAAATCCCCCATCCACGGCTTCCAATGCAATGGCAGCACGGTAAGTGTCGTATATTGTTAAATCTCGAACCTTAATATTTCTAAATCCACCCACCGAACCTGTGCCTATTTTAAATGCATTTGCGCTACTGCGTAATTTGCAATTGGCCACATAAATATTTACGCAACTGTCCAATATTAACCCTTCTGATTTTAAACAAATGGCATCATCAGCAGCATCAATAAACGAGTTTGTTATGGAAACATTTTTTGAATTAACAATATCAATACCATCATTATTCCAATATTCTGTACTATTCACAGTTATACTATCGACTACTAAATGGTTGCAGCGCAGATAATTTTGAACCCAGCCTGCTGCATTTTTAAGGGTTATATTTTTTATGGTTACACTATCACAATCAATAAAATTAATTAGGCTTGGACGGTTTTTTTCTGAGGGATGGTTTAGTTTCCATTGATCATCTTCAAGTAATCCATTATTTAATTTTATAAAAATATCTTTTACTAATTCCCGTCCCCGGCCGTTTATTTCACCGCTTCCGGTAATTGAAATATGGTGTTGATTTTTTGCGGTAATTAATGCCTCCACCTTTTGTTTTCCGTAATCAAAACGATCCGTACTGCCCAATAAAACAGCACCTTCAATAATATTTAATTCAACATTATTCTTTAAATAAATAACTCCGGTTACAAAGTATCCAGCTGGAATAATCACTTTACCACCACCATTTAAACTAGCACGGTCAATTGCTTCTTGAATGAATACAGTATTAACTGTTTTACCATTCGGCTTGGCACCGAAATCAGTAATTAAATAAGTATTTTGTTTCTGACCATGACTAATAAATCCAATTAAAACAAATAATATGGAAAGTATTTTTTTCATTGAAATAAATTTATAATTCCTCTATTCCGCCTATTTATTTGTGGGCCAATCCCAATGTAGTAAATCATCGCTCCAGGCAATTCCGATAGAGGCATTTTTATCAAAATCACCTTGCGATTCTGTAGCGGGTCCTGACCCATGAAAAAACATGATATATTTTCCAATATTTTTTGTGTTTCTTAAATCAACTACCGCACCGCCCGTAATTCTTCCTTTTGCCCAAGGCCACTCTTTTTGTCCTAATGTGATCACGCTACCCCAATCGTACCAAGTTTTTAAATCAGCAGATCGTTTTATGGCCATTCCATTTTCTAAAGAATGTATTAAAACATATTCATTTTTATCAATCAGCACGCATGCATTTTCACCTGATTTTGTATGTCCAAAATAAGTCCAATTTTTTAAATCGTAGGAATAAGAAAGGCTTGCGCCATTTTGTTTATAAAAGCACCACCATTTATTTTTATCATCTTTATCTTTTAACAAATAGGGATCAATCATTCTACCCATTTGTTCTATTGTACTATCATTGCCTTTAACTTTAATTATTTCAGGTGGTGTCCAATGCTCTAAATCCTTACTTCGCATTGTAAAAATTCTGGCATCTTTTGTGGCATATCTTGGCATCTGTTGTATCGTGTAGTCAGGTCTCGGATAGGTTTGCAAACAAAGTATCCATTCTTTTTTGTACCTGATCACATTTCCCGGACTTGAAAAATCAAGATTTTGATTTTTTGGGGTAAGGATTTTAATTGTTGTCCAATTTATTAAGTTTTTGGAATGACTCATAGCCGTGTAGGAATAAATTTTTCCATCATTCTCTATTTTGGTCATTGTAAAAAACAAATAGAAAATTTTATGGTGATACAATATAGCCGGATCCCTGTAAGCAGTTTGTTCATCACCCTTAAATAAAATGACAGTTTTTAACTGTTGCAATAAATTATATTTCTTTTTGGGCAATCTCCCAAAGGAAGGCGGCACACAAAATAGATAAATAAGTAAATAGGTAATTATTGTTTTAGTCATAATTTAAATAAAAATAAGTGTTATCCTAAGAGGTGATATTGAATTGAAAGAACTTTATTTTTCTATTGGAAGACTTACCAGTTAAAAGTAACAAATTTTACCCCCGGATATATATAAATTTTCATAATAAACCGGGTAGATTATTTTGTGGTACAATTCATTAAATTAGTAAAACCTGAATTGCCTTCTAACAAAAATAGCAGCAGAAAAAATTAAATACCCTAACCGGCAAAAGGCTTCTAAAAGGCAATAGTAAAATGCACTATTGGTTCTCTTTGAACATTTTTATGCATAATTCGTTTGCTGATTAATAAGAAACTGATATATAAATGGCACTGCGCTTATCGCTGAAGCTGGTATATTTGTTGGCGGCTTTCTGAGTAACACAATTGATGGTGCAATATTAAAAATGGTTTTTGGCACGTTTGTCCTGCTGATGTTCATTTACATTTTTATAAAAGAAATTTTAATAAAATAAAATTAGTCGTATGGATGGTACAAAAGAAATTGAGCAATGTGAATCGGGTAAGGGCAAAAGTAAATTATCCGACAGCTATTGGGACCTGCAATACGATAACAATTTAACGCAGTGGGATCTTGGTGAAGTTTCTCCTCCCATTAAAGAATACATTGACCAGCTTACCAATAAAGATTTAAGGATACTTATACCCGGATGCGGCAATACTTACGAAGCTGCATACCTGCTGCAGCAAGGCTTTACAGCTATTACCGTTTTAGATTATGCCCCAACGTTGGTGGCCAAATTAAAACTTAAGTTTCTCAATAATCCCAATATAAAAATTATTGAAGGCGACTTTTTTAAACATGCCGGAACTTATGATTTGGTATTGGAACAAACTTTTTTCTGTGCGATAGATCCCTTGCTACGGCCATCCTATCTTGCTAAAATGAAGGAAATAATTGTTAGTGGCGGCAAAATTGCAGGTGTACTATTCGATAAAGAATTTGTAACACCCGGCCCACCTTTTGGCGGTGTTAAACAACAATACCAAACCCTTTTTGAAAATGATTTTATAATAAAAAAAATGGAGGACTGCCATAACTCCTATAGTAAAAGGCAGGGGTCAGAGTTGTTTATTATCCTTATAAAAAACTAAAGTCTAAACCATTTAAGAATGAAGCTTTTTATTACAAAAATAAAGGTTGAATAAAACCAATTTCCAAAGCATTTCTAAAGGATAATTTTATGGTCCTACAATAAATTTTACAGGATGTCTAGCACAAGGTATTTATTATATTTCCAGTAATGGAGCGACTGCTATTAGTAGAGGGACTAAAAATTAAACGGAACTTTTTCTTTATCTAACAACATTGCGAATCTGAGTCTTTGCCGGATATGTTTATAAATTTCTTTCTCCTACATAACTTTAAGTTATGAAGCATAATCAATAACAATTTATTACACAAGCTTTTACCATCCATCTTTGTAAGGTAAAAAAATGAACATGGAAAAGGCATCAATACTAAGCACAAAAAATTCAGTCCAACGCCTGTTGGATCGTAGCATCACAACAAGAGAAGTTATATTTTTATTGGCTGTGGTATTTTGTTTATCACCACTTATATCGCCACCCATTGCACTGTTAATGGGGCTGGTAATTGCACAGTTTATCGGACATCCTTACCTGCATTTAAATCATAAGGCTACACATATTTTATTACAGGTGTCTGTTGTGGGCTTAGGTTTTGGCATGAATGTGACCAGTGCCCTGAAAGCCGGAAAGGAAGGGATTATTTTTACCATTGTTTCCATCATCGGCACCCTTTCAATTGGTTATTTTATAGGTAAGTTTCTAAAAATAGAAAAGAAAACATCCTTTCTTATTGCAGCAGGTACTGCTATTTGCGGGGGTAGTGCTATCGCGGCTATTTCTCCGGTAATTAAGGCCGAAGAAAAACAAATATCTGTTGCGCTTGGTACCATCTTTATTTTAAACTCCATCGCACTTTTTTATTTCCAATAATAGGTCATGCACTTAATCTATCTCAAACACAATTTGGTTTATGGTGTGCCATCGCCATACACGATACCAGTTCTGTTGTTGGCGCTGCAAGCAAGTACGGTGCGCATGCATTGGAAGTAGCAACCACGGTAAAATTAGCGCGCGCCTTATGGATAATACCCGTTGCTTTTTTATCTACCTTAGTTTTTAAAAACAAGGGTGGTAAAATAAAAATACCCTACTTTATTGGCCTGTTTGTTTTAGCAATGATTGTAAATACCTACGTACCCTTAGTACAAACTTACAGCCATTATTTAACCAGTTTTGCCAAAGCCGGTTTAACCTTAACGCTGTTTCTTATCGGTTGCGGCTTATCCCGTAAAGTTTTGCAGGCGGTAGGTTTTAGGCCATTAATACAAGGCGTTATACTTTGGATATTAATTTCTTCTGCAGCACTTTGGGCGGTAATTTCTTTGGCCCACTAAATAAAAAAAATAATTGACGTTATAGGTAAAATTAAAAAGGAACTCCACTTTTAAAGCTGATGGCAAAACGTTTTCAAATAAAAAATTAAGTAGGGAGTAACTGTTGCAAAGGTGATTGTTGATTATATATTATTAATTATCAAGCAGCCTTCTACATAAATATTGTATTTTCTAAAACTAAAATCTATCCTGAAAAATCTACGTAAGTATGACTTGTTATCGTATTTTTTGTGTCAGAAATCTTTAAAAAAATAAAATGAAAAAAAATAAATTAAATCTGGGATTTACAAAATTGGCTGCAGGGCTGTTAGTTTTAGTTGCCATTGGCTCCGGTTGTAAAAAAGAAAACCCCGGCACTACCTCACCTCAGGTTTTAAATAATTATGAGCAAATTAATTTAGTGGCAAGCAATGCCGCTTACAACGCTTCAAGAATTGACCCGTTATTACAAAATGCCTGGGGAATTGCCATTAGCCCCACGGGTAACATCTGGTTAAGTGCTGAGGCATCAGGATACAGTACTGTTTATAATAAGGAGGGCGTACAGTTAATTCCGGGTGTAACCATTCCTTCGCAAACCACTACTACCAATGGCCAGGCAACTGGTATTGTTTTTAATGCCACTATGGATTTTAAATTACCAAATGCTGCGCCGGCTAAATTTGTGTTTGCTGGTGCTGACGGTGTTATTTCAGGATGGAATCCGGGTAATTTGGGCATGGCAATTAGTGTGGTAAATAATGCAGCAACTGCTAGTTATTTTGGATTGGCATTGGCAAATAACCAAGGTTCAAATTATCTTTATGCAGCTAATTTTAAAACAGGCGCTATTGATGTGTTTGATAATATGTTTAACAAGATAAATATAAAATTTACGGATCCTAACCTGCCTGCACTCTATGCTCCCTATAATATACAACTTATAGGTGATAATTTGTACGTAACCTATGCTCAAACGGGTTATTATGGAAGTGAAGTTCATGCACCGGGAGCCGGGATTGTAAATATATTTAATACAGACGGAAGCTTTGTTAAGCGTTTTGTTTCTAACGGTCAATTGAATGCACCCTGGGGAATTGCAAAAGCACCTTCCAGTTTTTTTGGAGCAGATTCTGCTAAATATACCAACACTATTTTGATAGGTAATTTTGGCGATGGTCACATTAATGCTTTTAGTGCTGAGGGTTCTTTTTTAGGAGTCTTAAGAAAAAATGGAGAACCAATTGTAATTGAAGGTTTGTGGGGTATTTCTTTTGCACCAAAAACCGCTACCTCAATCGATCCTAACCGACTTTATTTTAATGCAGGTCCAAATGCAGAAAAAGATGGTTTGTTTGGTTATATTGACAAAGTTGTAAAATAATTTCCTGCACTATATTTAACATTGAAGAGAATCTGGCTATTTAATAGCCGGATTCTTTTTAGTTATAGAACATTCATACTATTTTTAGCGCTTAGGCCGGCTTCGTATAAGTTGCTGTTGATGATAGTTATTTCTTTCAAAACCCCAAAGACAATACTTGCTTTTCATCATTAATTGAGTTATAGGATTAGGTAGATCATTCTCATAAGCAGTATAGCCTGAGCTGTATAACTTTTAGATACTGTAAAAGTGTACTTCAAGCATTTTGATTCGCAGACTTATTTGTACTTATTTTTTATATTTTATCCATGCAAATTATACATTTTCAATAAATAATGTCCTTCGCAGACTGTCTTTAAAAATACCAGTAATTGCATAAGCAGCCTCATTGGGGTCGGTCCGCCATGGGCGGATTTAATAAAAAATGCGCAGCTTATTTTTTTTGAAAGAAGCCAATGGAGCGGCGTTGCAGTTACGCAGCCCGCCGGCTGTGGAGGCGAAGGGAAAGCAGCGAAAAACTGGTGCCGAATTCAAAAAATGCGACTTACAAATTATAAGGCTTAAGAAATAGTCGCGTTATTTAATGTTAACCAAAGTTACTTAATGACAGTTTTATTTTTTTTCAGCTTAATTTAAAAAGGTAAAAAACAGCTTAAAATAGAAGGTTTGCGAATGATCTACCTAATCCTATTGAGTTATTTAATGCACTGCCATTACTAAAAAATTTTTATAAAATACCCCTTGCTAATGATTCGTTAGACGGTACCCATTTTTAACAGAGGGACTGCAAAATAAGGAGGCTTGTGTTACTGAAACCTCCGTTGTAAAATGACAATAGTGATAATGATGGCGCAGGTTATATCGTTCAAGTAACTTTTTTGATTTTGTAAAAAATAATATTTCTTACGCGCAAACTATCAAAATCTAAAAATTACCGATGAATAAGCCTAGAATGTAGCTGCTTTGTAAAAAGCCATAAGAGAACAGATACAGAACAATGTAACAACGGGTATAATATAACAAAAAAGCCAATTGATTACCTGTTTGGCCCGTATATAGATACCTTTACTGAAAAGCAACATAAGTACAGCCCTTTTAAAAAGATTAGTAGCTATTATAAATTAACCCATCAATCATGAAAAGATTAACCTCATTTACTACCCTGATAAAATTGATATTTCCCTTCCTCACTATATTTATCCTGCCGTTATTAACACAGGCACAAGGTGACACCTTATTTGTGTATGGTGCCGGCGGACCGCAGGCAGCCATGGAAGAATGTGCGGAAATATTTTCTAAAACAATACTGCTACCCATTAAAATAATAGCCGGCCCGGAAATAAATTGGATAGATGATGCCCGGAAAAATGGAGATATTATTTTTGGCGGAGCTGAATATATGCTTACACAATTTGCCATGCAACATCCGGGTTTAATTGATAGTACCACCCGTAAAACATTATATAAAAGAGCAGCAGGCATATTAGTTAGAAAAGGGAATCCAAAAAATATAAGGTCCTTAAAAGACCTTACTAAACGAGGTGTTAAATTATTGGATATTAATGGAGCAGGTCAACTGGGACTGTGGGAAGATCTGGCCGGTAAGCAAGGTTTAATAGGGGGAATTGAAAATAATATAGTCAGGTCCTTTTCAAATACCGCCGCAGGTGTAGATGCATGGAAAACTGATATGACCTACGATGCCATCATAATTTTTAGCTCCTGGTATTTTAGATTAAAAGATGTTGCAGACCTTATTAAAATTATTCCCTCCCAAACGGTTTACCGTGGTACCCCTGTTGCCATTACCACCATTACCAATAAAAAGAAGGAGGCCGAACTGTTTATTCAATTTATTTTGTCAAAGCCCGGTCATGAGGTATTTAAAAAATGGGGATGGGAATAGGTTGGTTAAAATTTAATCAGGAAAATATTGTACTATATTTTATGAAAATTCATTTAAAGACCACAGAATTTTACCAATTCTCAAAGTGTAAAGTTAATAGAAGAAAACTTTTCGTTAATAGTAAAAATATTATTGAAAGCTAAGCCGGAGTGATTGTAAGAGAAATCCCGGATTACACTGTTTGTGTTATAAAAGCTGTAAAAGCGGACTTATACCGAAGTGCCCGTATGCATTCCGACCCCAACGTAGATTTGCAACACCTTATAATATTTAT
>JAYTHI010000062.1:0-6485 GCA_043732685.1 Ferruginibacter sp.
TGTCTGCTCCCGGCTATTGTTGCGATACACAAACGCCGGCTGGTTCTCATTATTTACTACCAAATCCAAATCCCCGTCATTGTCTAAATCTGCATACGCCGCCCCATTTGAACAGGAGGGTGCATCTAAACCCCAGGATATCCCTACATCTGTAAAATTGAGATTGCCATTATTTTTAAACATCTTATTTGGTAAACGATGGATGGGTATATGTTCCAATACCGAAGAAACATTTTCTTTTTGGCCTGATGCTACCATTTTTTGGGTAAAATCATTGGCAAAGAAATCCATGAAATCAAGATTTGTAACATCATGATTTATGCCATTACATACAAAAATATCATTGTGGCCATCGTTATCTGCGTCAAAGGCTAAGGCTCCCCAACTCCAGTCGCTTGCAGAAACGCCGCTAAAATTTGCAGCCTCAATAAAGTGATTGTTTTTATTATTAAGAAAGAGACAGTTCTTCATAAATTGCCTGTAAAAACCAGATTTTTCTCTGGTGCGATACAGGTCAATATTATCAAAAGATCCTAAAGTTTTTAAACGATAGTCTTCATCCGGAAGCATGTCTGTAGTAAAAAGATCATTGTATCCATCATTATTGAAGTCACTCATGTCAGATCCCATGGAGGAGAAACTACTGTGCTGCATCCACTGTTCCGCTTCATCTTTAAAAGTTCCGTTTTTTTGATTGATATAAAGGTATTCCCGTTCATAGGAATCATTTGCAACCAAAATATCCGGATAACCATCATTATTAAGATCACCAACAGAAACACCTAATCCAAAGCTCATTAAACTGCCATGAATACCTGCTTCCTTAGTAACTTCAGTAAAATGATTGCCATCATTTCTAAACAGATGATCTCCACCACCCTTTAAAAAACCGGCTACTTGCCATTGCGCCTCCGGCAAATCTCTTAAATTATTATAACCAAGATTATTAATAGGCACTGGACTATTATTGATCATGAAACAATCTAGATCTCCATCCATATCGTAATCGAAAAAAGAAACCTGAGTTGTATAAGCGCTTATGTCTAACCCATATTTGGCAGCGGATTCGGTGAAAGTGAGGTCGTGATTGTTGATGTATAATTTATTGCGCCTGTTGCCATTTTTCATATGGCCTGAGTTGCAAACGTAGATATCAAGCCAACCATCATTATTGATATCAACCAATACTACTCCTGTACTCCACATGCTGTCTTGCTTTAAACCAGCCTTTGCAGTTATATCTTCAAATTTGAAATTTCCCTTATTGAGGTACAGTTTATTTTCTTCCATGTTGGAAGTAAAAATTATATCAGGCAGCCCATCATTATTAATATCTCCTGTTGCAACACCGCCTCCATTGTAATAATTGCGAAAATAAAAACTGTTTTCCAATTCTCCGTCTATGACCTTATTATTAAAACTTATGCCAGTACTATCTACCAATTGGAATAATGGTGGAGACTTGGGCGTTTTACAAGATAAAAAAAACAATACTATTGGAACTATTTTAAAAATACATTTCATTATAAATCACTTTGTAAAATACTTATAAAAACATTAAATAAAAGCAATTTACCCATTCTAAAATAATTGTAAATAATAGATAAAAGCATTTCTCCTAAAATATCCATAAACAAAAAAAACTAAAGGCCATTATGTTAATGACCTTTAGTTTTAATATTAAATTTTTCTATCTATTAGTAGCCAGGATTAGGCTTCAAATTAGGATTAGCAGCCAACTGACCATTCGGAATAGGAAACAAAAGATATTTTGCATCACTTGTTTGAGGTTTTTCCTGCATTGGTAATAAAAATTTACCAAAACGGATTAAATCTTGTCTTCTCCAGGTTTCAAGATAAAGTTCTCTTCCTCTTTCATCTATCATATTATCTAATGTTAATGCAGCAAGGGCACTGGCTCCTCTGTTTACACGTAATTGGTTAACAATTACAAGAGCACCAGGAGCATTGTTTGTTCTAAGCAAAGCTTCTGCTTTCATTAATAAAACATCACCAAGCCTAAAAATTACATAATCATTATCAACATTTCCATTATCGTCAAATTGAAAATCAATTGGATATTTATAGGCACGAATACCTGTTACTTCCAAATTAGTTCCTTTTTCTACAATCTTAACATCAGGTGTAAAAATTAAAGGTGCCTGAGTTCTGTCTTTTAAAGCTGCGCCGGTAGTCATATCATATTGCTGACCAGCTAGAAAACCAACATTAACTGCTTTGGCAGGATTTAATGGCGCTTTTGGGGAAGTGTAATTATACGCAACACCTCTTCTGGTATCAGTTGCCTCAAATTTGTTGTAAAAATCTGACAATGTAGTAAAACCATTCCAACCAGATGGAGCTTGATTGTAATGCATAGTCATATGCCATCTTGATCTAAGACCACCAGATTCTGTACCACCCACGTTTAATTGAGTCCATATATTTTCTTTACCGATAGCATCATTATTTGGCGCAAAATTGTCAAAATAACTTGCACTAAAAGAATAGGGGCCAGCCGTAATTATATCAGCTAAAGCAGAAACTTGTGCCATATCTGCGGCATCAAAAGTTGGTGTTGCCCTATTAGCAATGGCTCCTTTATTAAGGTAACATTTCATAAGTAGCACTCTTGCTGCGTTTTTATTTGCCGTAGTCACAGGACCATCAGGAAGCGTTGGAATTATTGCGTTTAATTCACCAATAATATAAGTTAAAGCTTCTGTTCCTTTTCTAACCTTTGAAGCACCTACAGCACTTTCACCTGGTTCACGATAAGGCACCTGATCAAAATAATCTAAGGTTAAAAACTGTGCGAATGCACGTAATAATCTAGCTTCAGCAGCCTGTTGTGGACTCGGACTAAAACGTAAAATATCAGTTGCAATAAAATTAGCCGTTCCCAAACCAGAAAACACATCTTTAACATGACCATTATCTCCATCAAATCTGTGCGCATGAATTACACGCCAGGCACCATTATCATCCCAATCTCCACCACGTGTTGGACCAATTAATTCGTCTGTAGACATAGAACCAAGGGCTAATAAATTTCCCTGATCCTGAAAAGGACTTCTCATGCTATTGTAAGCAGACTTTAGCAAGGCAGGAACATTTGCTCCTCCGGTGGCTGAAGCGCTTAGATTTACATCACCTGTTAACTTTTCTTCCAACTTAGTACAACCTGAAATTGTAAAAGCAAAAAAAGCAACACATATCAAAATTTTCTGTTTCATACTTTTTTTAATTAAATTAATTTATAAAGAAATATTTACACCAAATGTAACCGTTCTGGCAGATGGGTACGGGATGTACTCAATACCTACAGAAGGAACACCATTCACACCTTTATCCGTGTTAACCTCCGGATCAAATCCAGAATACTTAGTTATTACCAGCAAATTTTGACCAGTAACATAAACATTTACACCTCTAAAAGTCTTACCTATATTACCAATAGAATAAGAAATAGTTGCATTAGTAAGTTTTAAATAATCACCTTTTTCTAAAAATCTTGAAGAAGCTGTTACAGGGTTTGCAAAAGATTCTTTAATAGGATCCTGGTAAACAGACAATGCAATGTTTTTACCATTGTTTATACTACCTACGTTAATTACATTGTTCAACGTATTATTGTAAATAAGTTGACCAAAAGCACCATTCATATTTGCAGTAAATGATAATTTTTTATACTGAACTGTGGTACTTAAACCAACTAAAGTTTTTGGATTTGGACTACCGACATAATACAATACATCTCCGCCATCCGCATAATTTGCTAAGCCTGTTGCTTTGTCAAATCCAAGAAATTTTCTTGTTACAAAAGAGTTAATAGGTAGATTATTTCTTATTACTTCAACCGTTGAACCAGTAATACCTTGTCCATCTAAAGCTCCTGTATTAATTGAAGAAGGTAAACCAGAAACATTATTCTTAATAAATGTTGCATTAACACCCAAATCCCAATTAAAGTCGTTTCCTTTAATAATTGAAGCATTGACAGCAAATTCAAATCCCTTATTAACAATATTACCAGCCAAATTTTTCCAGGTTACAGCACCAGCTGCTCCAAAGGGAACAATTGATTCACTTGGAAATAGTAAATCAGTAGTTTTTTTATTGAAATAGTCAACTGTTAAAGTAACTCTACTATTTAAAATACTAATGTCAGTGCCAATATTAAATTGTCTATCAGATTGCCACTTCAAGTTTTCATTAGCGTTGTTCACAATATTAATTGAGACTCCATCTCCGCCAAAACCATATCTGCGAATTGCAGAGCCTGATGGGAATTCCTGATTTCCTGTTTTACCCCATCCTCCACGAATTTTCATAGAATTAACAAAAGATACTTTGAAGAAATCTTCTTTACTAATATTCCACGCACCGGAGAAAGATGGGAAATAACCATACTTATTATTTATACCGAACTTAGATGAACCATCCGCACGAAACGTAGCCGTTACAAGATATTTATCATTATAATTTAAGTTAGCTCTACCAAAATAAGATTGTATTTCATAACTCGGATCAGAAAAAGATCCAATACCTCTATTGGTAGGATTAGAATATTGTATATAATTTGTAAAATCCAAACCATAGTTACCGTATCCACCACCAGCAGCACCATAACCATTCATACTAAAACCACTGTTTGTATATTTCAGATATTCAAAACCAGCTAATGCAGTCAAGTTCAATTTACTTGTCAATGCATGATTAAAATTAAGTGTATGGGTAGATTGTTGAGTAACTAATTCGTTTGAACCTATTAAAGCCCTTCCTTTATCCTGAACATCATTAAAATTGATAAAAGGCTGAATTGAAGTTCTTCTTACGCCGGTACCATAATTAATACTATATAAGAATCTATATTCTAAAGATTTACTGAATTTGTAGTATGGAGAGATACTAGCTAGTATAGTAGTAACTTTCGATCTGTCAGTAACTGCCTCACTTACGGCCAGAGGATTAATTAAATCACCTCCCCTTACAACATTAAATGAGTCTGCTGTACCTGCTGAATTACGTAATTTTAATAACTTAGTTGGATTCCACTGTAAAGCATTACCAATTAAACTACCACGAGAACCTGCATTATTAGATATTGGAGCAATATCTTCTGAATATTGACTAGGAATAATATTTACATCTAACCCTAGTTTTTTGCTATCCAAAAATTTGAAATTAGCACTTAAGTTAGCTGTATACTTTTTAATCCCTGTTTTTCTAACAATACCTGTTTGATCAAGCGTACCAAAAGACAAACGAAACTTTGCATTTTCATTTCCACCACTTACTGCAAAATTATAATTTTGAACAATCCCTGTTCTCAAGATAGCACCCAATGCATCTGTGTTTGCTCCTTCATCATTTGCGTTACTTAAACCATAATAGGTTAAAGCACTTCTAAATTGATTTGAATTTAATACTTTTAGTTTTTTTGCAATATTTGAAAACCCTGTAGATGCACCAATATCCATTTTAGTTTGTCCTGCCTGACCTCTTTTGGTAGTAATTAAAACCACACCATAAGCAGCTCTTGAACCATAAATAGCAGTTGCTGATGCATCCTTTAAAATATCCATTGTAGCAATATCAGATGGATTAATGAAATTTAAAGGGTTACTTCCAGGGTTACTTCCGCCTAAGCCAACATCACCTAAACCTGGTTTAGGAGATCTGCCATCCAGCGGAACACCATCCACAATATAAAGTGGCTGACCTGTTCCGGTTACAGTAGAGTTACCACGAATTTTTACAGTTGACGCTCCACCCGGAGCACCAGAATTATTGATCATTTGCACGCCGGCAACTTTACCTTGTATTAATTGATCAGCAGAAGTATAAGTTCCTTTGTTAAAATCTTTTGCTTGTACTGTTGATACTGCACCTGTAAGATCTTTTTTTCTTGAAGTTCCGTAACCTATTACAACCACTTCATTTAAACTTGTATTTGAAGCTTCCAGTGAAACAGCGACATCAGATTTACCTGATACATTAACTTCTTGTTTGTCGAATCCAGCACCAGATAAGGTAACTTTTACAATTCCATCGACAGCCGACAATTTAAATGTACCATCTGTAGCTGTTGCGGTACCAACTTTTTTTCCGGAGGCTGTTACTCCCTGCACAGAAATGCCAGCAATTGCTGAACCATCTTTAGCATCTGTAACCTTTCCTGTAATTTCTTTGTTTTGGGCAAAAGCCATTGTTGAAAACATGGCAAGGCACATGCAGATCATGCCTGAAGCAAGTTTTTTTAAATTCATAATCAGTTAATTGTAAGTGATAAATAAAATACACTTTTACCTGGGAAGGCTGCGTAAAAAGAAATTAAAAGTAGACAGAATTGTAGTATTTCTTCATATGCAACCGTTAAGTAATAGTAATCGTTGAGTAAAATTATAACTTTCATTTAACAAAAGTTATTATAAACATAATTTTATTACCGCAACCGTTTGCGATAATGTTTGCAGAGGATA
>JAYTHI010000063.1:0-1858 GCA_043732685.1 Ferruginibacter sp.
TCTATCTTAACAAAATTAATTGAGGATAAAAAAGCCAATAACCCGATAAATATAATGTCTCTACGAAATGGAAAGGCGTTTATGGATAGCATTAGGGACTACGTTCAGGTAATGAAATCAACGGAGCAATCGCTATTAAAGCAGCAAACGGAAAGTATGAATAAATTTGCTGCCGCAACCCCCTTATTTATTGCTGCTGCCGCCTTAATATCTTTGCTGATAACGATAATATTTTATATAAAGATCCGTAAAGATATCCTTGAAAAAATAGCACTTCAGTACGCTTTGGAACAAAAAGATATTATAATTAACAGACGAATAGATGGCATTGAAAATTTATCCAATAAAATAGCGGATGGTAATTTTTCAATCCGCGTGCAAGAATCCGAAAAGGATAACCTGGGTAAGCTTGCCAATTCTTTAAATAAAATGGCAGCCTCTTTAGAACATTCCTTCCATAAATTATCGAACGATGAATGGTTACAATCAGGTATAGCGCAAGGTGGTGAAATTATGATGGGAGCATCGAACCTGCCAATATTTATCCAAAAAATATTGAACTTTATTGCCTTTAGGACAGGTAGTCTGGTTGGCGCTTTTTATCTATTGGATAACCAGAATACGCTTTTATTTCAAGATGGATTTGCACTCGATGTGCAAAAAGTTCAACAAAAAATTAGTTTGGGTGAAGGGCTGGTTGGGCAATGCGGCCTAAACAAGCAACTGCATCTAATTAAAGATACCGGTATTGCAAAAATGTCTGTAAATTTTGCTTCAGTTCAGCTGCAACCGGCCAATATTATTTTACTACCAATAGTTTTTGAGCAGGAATTAAAAGCCGTAATTGAGTTGGGATCTTTGCAGGAGTATGATGATAAAACACTTCAATTTTTTAAAAATATTGCCGTTACCATTGGTATTTCTATCAATACCATTCAAAATAGAATCAGCCTGCAAAATTTATTAGAAGAAACCCAGACGCAATCAGAAGAATTATTGACGCAGCATAATGAAATGGAACAACTAAATGTAGAACTTGAAGCACAGTGGCAGCAACTACAATCAAGCGAGGAAGAATTAAAAGTACAACAGGAAGAGCTGATGGAAACAAACAGCGCATTGGAAGAACGCTCTGTTTTGCTTGAAAACAGGAATGTTATTGTACAGGAAAAAAATAATGAAATTCAACAAAAAGTAGAAGAGCTAGCCCTATCGACAAAATATAAATCCGAATTTTTAGCTAATATGTCCCATGAACTGCGGACTCCCTTAAATTCCATTCTTTTATTATCTCAATTAATGGAAGAAAATCAGGATAAAAATTTATCCGCTGAGCAGGTAAAATATGCTAAGGTAATCAGAAGCAGTGGTAAGGGATTGTTGCAATTAATTGATGAGATTTTGGACCTTAGTAAAATTGAAGCTGGAAAAATGACGCTTGATTTATCAATGGTAGAAATAAAAAATGTAACAGAAGATTTGCGTCATCTTTTTGAGCCCGTTGCCAACCCGAAAAATATAGAATGGAAAATATTAATAGATAATAAAGTACCGCAAAAAATTGAAAGTGATCAGCTTAGACTGGACCAGATATTAAAAAATTTACTTAGTAATGCTTTTAAATTTACCCAGCAGGGCCATGTGCATTTGGTAATTGATACGGATGGCAATAATATTAATTTTACGGTTAAAGATTCAGGATCCGGTATTGCTGCAGACAAACAAAAAATGGTATTTGAAGCTTTTAAGCAAGCCGACGGAAGTACCCGCAGAAAATATGGGGGAACAGGATTAGGTCTTTCCATCAGCAGGGAGTTAGCCCGTTTGCTGGGCGGAGAAATTATTTTAACAAGTACAC
>JAYTHI010000064.1:0-6400 GCA_043732685.1 Ferruginibacter sp.
TCGCATATCAACTTAATTGTAAATCATTTCAAAGGATTTTTTAATTATTATTTTTTTGATTATTTATTTTTGTTATCATTGATATATGATTGAATTAGGTCTCTACGAGCAACTTATTAATAAACTCATTGCTAATAAACTTGATGCATTAGATAAGGGGCATTTTTTTATTAAGCAAACACTTTTAGACAAAGAAGAAGCTGCAAAATATTTAGGCAGGTATTTAAGTAGCACTATACAATTTGCTTTGAGTAGTCTGCCAAAAGAAAATGGAGTTGAAAAACAAATTGAATTATGTAATAAAATAATTTTCTTATTACGGGATGAATTAAAGAATGATGATTTTGAGGAAAATTTATTAGTTACGGAAGGAAAAATTTTATCTGCCATTTTTACAAAATTAGATGCACCCTTTACAGATTTTGAAAAACGCATTAAGGCGATTACTCCTTATACAAGATTATCTCAAAGCGAATTGTTTACTGGCAGTAATACAGGTGTTTCTTTAGAAAGTGAACTTAAAAAGGAAATACTTTCTGCAGATAAAATATGCTTTCTTGTTTCATTTATTAAGTGGACGGGTATTAGAATCTTTCAAAAAGAATTAATTGAATTTACAGACAGTGGTAAGGATCTTAAAATCATCACCACATCCTATATGGGTGCTACAGATTTAAAGGCAATAGAATTTTTATCTTCGTTACAAAATACACAAATCAAAGTTTCCTACAATACAGAAAATGAAAGATTACATGCTAAAGCATATTTATTTTTAAGAAATACTGGTTTTCATACCGGCTATGTGGGTTCTTCAAATATTTCTCATTCTGCACTTACCAACGGGTTAGAATGGAATATGAAAATTACCACACAGGAAGTAAGTCATATAATAGATAAATTTCAAAAAACGTTTGATACTTATTGGCTGGATAAGGAGTTTGAATTTTTTGATAAGATGAAGGATGTGGATAAATTAAGTAGGGCTTTAAGAAGCCAAAAAAATTATAACCTTGTTGATGTTACAACCTATTTTGATATTACCCCACATCCCTACCAAAAAGAAATTTTAGAAAAGCTTGAAGCAGAAAGGACTATTCACAATCGATACAAAAATTTAATAGTAGCAGCTACCGGAACAGGAAAAACAGTTATTGCTGGATTTGATTATAAAGATTTTAAACGAAAAAATAGCAGTTCAAAATTATTGTTTGTCGCACACAGAAAAGAAATATTACAACAGGCACAAGCTACGTTTAGGGGTATTTTAAAGGATAATAATTTTGGAGAATTATGGGTGGATGGTTTAATACCGGAAAGGAACGATTTTGTATTTGCATCTGTGCAAACTCTAAATAATCAACTAAAGGAATTATCACTTTCAAAAGATTTTTATGATTTTATTATAATTGATGAAGTACATCATATTAGTGCAGATAGCTATCGTTCAATCTTAGAAAGATTTACTCCTAAAATTACATTAGGGCTAACGGCAACACCGGAAAGAATGAATGGTAAAAACATTCTTGAAGATTTTTGTAACGTTATTGCTGCTGAAATTAGATTGCCCGAGGCTTTAAACAGAAAACTATTATGCCCCTTTCAATACTTTGGTATTACAGACAGTGTTGATCTTTCAGCTATACCATGGAGCAAAGGTAAATACCTCCCAAGTGAATTAACGAAACTATATACAAGTAGTGATAATAGGGTAAGGGAAATAATAAATAATCTTAATAAATATTTAAACGATATCCATAATGTAATGGCATTATGTTTTTGTGTATCGCAGGAGCATGCTCAATTTATGGCCGAAAAGTTTATCCTTGCTGGTTTAAAAGCAGATTATCTTGTAAGCGAAAATTCTGCTGAAAGAGCAGAAAAAAGAAGGAAATTAAAAAGTAAAGAAATCAATTATCTATTTGTACGGGATATTTTTAATGAAGGGGTTGATATAAGGGAAATAGATACCGTTTTGTTTTTAAGACCTACAGAAAGTTTAACCATCTTCTTACAACAATTAGGTAGGGGATTGCGGTTAGCGGATAAAAAGGAGTGTTTAACAGTATTAGATTTTGTTGGTAATTCAAGACCTGAATATGATTTCGAAACAAAGTTTAGAGCCTTAGTTGGAAAAACTAATACATCTGTCCAAAAAGAGATTGAAAACGATTTTCCGCATTTGCCACTCGGATGCTCAATAGTGTTGGAAAAGAAAGTAAAGGAATATATTATTGATAATATTAAAAATGCAATTGGCTTTAATAGAAGTCAACTTGTAATTAAAATTCGTAATTATCAGTATAATACTTCACTACCATTAACGCTCAAAAATTTTATTGATTTTTACCATATATCATTACCGCTAATTTATAAAAAAGATAATTTTACTCGCCTATGCGTAGAAGCTGGTGTAAAGGATGATTTTTCTACTGAAAATGAAAAGGAAATGACCAGGGCTTTTGGTAAAAAATGGCTTTCTGGTAATTCAATTTCTTACCTAAAATTTATACTTGATTTGGCAAAGAAAAACTTTGTTATTGATGTAGATTTATTAACTAAAAATGAACAAATAATGTGTTTGATGTTACATTATGATGTGTGGCAAACAGCAGCAGGTTTTGATAATCTGAATGAGAGCATAATAAATATTGGGAAAAATAAAGAGCTGGTAAGTGAGATGATAGCCTTTCTCGAATTATTAATTGATAAAATAGATTTCGTTGAGCGAGACATCACCTTAGGTTACCCACAACCTTTGATGTTACATAGCAGATATACCCGGGATCAAATTTTAACTGCATTTGGATTTTTTACTTTTAACAAAAAACCAAATTACATAGAAGGGGTTGCATTTAATGAAGAAAGAAATACAGAGTTGTTATTTATTACCCTTAATAAATCATCAACAGATTATTCCCCGACTACATTATACGATGATTTTGCTATTAGCGACAAAATTTTTCATTGGCAATCACAAAATGCAGCACGGCCCGACCTTGGTAAAGGTTTATCTTATGTTCAGCAGGAAGAAAATCAAAAAATAATTTTACTTTTTGTACGGGAACAAAATGAGGATGAGTTTAAAAATACCATGTCTTATGTATTTTTAGGAGATGCAAAATATTTGAATCACCAAGGCGCAAAACCAATGAATATCAAGTGGGAACTAAATAAACCAATGCCTGCTTATATTTGGAAGGACTCAGCAAAAATGGCAGTAGGTTAAAATAGGTATTTATTTTTTATTTTTCATATGATTTAGCCAATATTGCTGATTATTTGATGTAAAGTCCTGATTAATTTGTATCTCATTGATTCACGGAAGATACTTTTATCTTTTGGCTTCTGCCAACCAACGGTTAGGCCTATGTATTCCAATTCTATAATTTGTATTAAAAATATTACTACATCACTTAAATTCAAATGTCCCTAGTAAAAAATTACAAAATTATTTAAGGAATGGATCCCATTACCAATCTACAGACTATTCAAATTATACTTAACCAAAACGGCATTGTTTTCATAACATAAAAAAAATATTGATCAGTTTTACTAATTCAACTTTAATAATAAAAACCAGCTGATCTTATAATTCCAAACGTTTTAATCTTAATGCATTTGCAATTACCGAAACTGAACTAATACTCATTGCTGCCGCCGCAATCATGGGCGATAATAAAATACCAAAAAAAGGAAATAATATTCCTGCTGCAACAGGTATTCCGATAATATTGTAAAAAAAGGCAAAAAACAAATTCTGCTTAATATTATCCATCACCGCTTTACTTAATTTTTCTGCTTTAACAATTCCGGTTAAATCACCCTTTACCAATGTAATTACCGCACTTTCAATTGCTACATCGGTACCTGTTCCCATGCCAATGCCAACATCAGCCTGTGCTAAGGCAGGTGCATCATTAATGCCATCGCCGGCCATGGCTACTATTTTACCTTCACTTTGTAAACGTTTTATTTCCTTGAGTTTATCTTCCGGAAGGCAACCTGCTTTATAGCCAGTTAAATTTAATTGCGCGGCAACTGCTTTTGCAGTTCCTTCATTATCGCCGGTGAGCATTATTACCGCTATTTTATTTTTTAAAAGTACTTCAATGGCTTCCTTACTGGTAGCTTTTATTTTATCGGATAGGGTGATATAGCCTGCAACCTTTTTATCAACTGAAATATACGAAACCGTCTTGCCTGTTGCCTGTTCTTGCCTAACTTGCTCCTGTATATTTTGTGGGATGAGGATATTTAATTCTTCCAGTAATTTTATATTTCCCAAGGCTATTATTTTATTATTTACCGTTCCTGTTACACCTTTGCCGGCAATTGTTTTAAACTCCTTTACTTCTGTAAATTGAATTTTTTTATCAATGGCATATTTAACCACCGCTGCTGCTAACGGATGTTCACTCAGTTTATTGAGGGAACTTATTTTTTGCAATAAATCCTCGCTGTTAAAATTTTCTATGGCTATAATTTTTTCAACAGATGGTTTGCCTTCTGTGATAGTGCCTGTTTTGTCTACAATTAAGGTATCAATGGCATTCATTTTTTCAAGGGCTTCCGCATTTTTAATTAATACACCTGCCTGGGCACCTCTGCCAACACCTACCATAACAGACATTGGGGTAGCTAAACCCAAGGCGCAGGGGCAAGCGATAATTAACACAGCAATGGCATTTACAAAACCATAAATATACCTTGGCTCCGGACCATAAATTACCCAGGCAATAAAAGTAAGTACCGCAGTGAGTACTACAATTGGAACAAAGTATTTAGAGATCTTATCGGCTAATTTTTGGATCGGCGCTTTGGATCGGCTCGCATCATTTACCATTTGAATAATTCTGGAAAGTAAGGTTTCCGCACCTATTTTTACCGCCTCCATCACAAAGGAAGAATTTGTATTTATTGTACCTGCCGTAACCATATCTCCTTCTTTTTTATCAACCGGAACCGGCTCTCCCGTAATCATCGCTTCATCAATTGTTGCACTGCCTTGAATGATTTTGCCATCTACGGCTATTTTTTCACCCGGTTTAATTCTTAGGGTATCGCCCTTTTTTATTTCGTCGATGGGAATAATTTTTTCAATACCGTTGGTAAGTAAAGTAGCTTCAGCCGGTACCAATTTTAGCAATGCTTTTATTGCGCCGCTGGTTCTGCTGTGTGCCTTCGCTTCCAAAAGTTGTCCCAATAATACCAAGGTCAATATTACGGTAGTGGCTTCAAAATATACAAATACTGTTCCGCTCTCCGTTTTAAATTGCGCAGGAAATATTTCAGGAAAAACCATCGCAACTACACTAAATATAAAAGCGATACCACTGCCAATACCAATAAGGGTAAACATATTTAATTTCCAGGTAATTACCGAGATCCAGGCCCTTTTAAAAAACATCCGGGTAGCATAAAATACTACCGGTAAGGAAAGGCAAAATTGTACCCAGTTCCAAAGCTGCTTCGGTAATATTTTCAGCAACAGGTTGTGGTGCAGCATATCCGACATGGTAATAATAAAAATGGGAATCGTAAATAATACCGCAATTTTAAACTTTTGGAGGAGATCCTTATACGTTTTATTTTCATCTTCTGATACGGGTATTAATTTAACCAGATTCATTCCGCAAATAGGGCAGGAGCCCGGAGCATCTTTTATTATCTCCGGATGCATCGGACAAGTATATTGCATTTTTTTTGCTGCAACAGCCATTTTTTCTAAATGCATTCCGCATACAGGACAGTTGCCGGGTTTGTCATACACTTTATCTCCTTCGCAATGCATTGGGCAATAATAGGTATCAGTACCATTACTTATTAGTTGGTGGATTTCTATTGTTTTTTGATGATTGTGCATATTAAAATTTTTAGAAGGCTGATTTTATCAACCTTTATTTTGCTCCTTTAAATAGATAAGGAAATACATATTTTGTATAAAATGAAAGCGGAAAGGAAAAATAAAAATGCCTTAATAAAATTTATGCTATAAATTTTCCTTTAATCAGGCTATTAACGGGTAAAATCAATAGCCTGTTAATAAAGGAATACGCAATTAATAGGAATTTTATTATTTAGTTTTTATGTTAAATGTAAGATCACTATTTTTCTACCATTTCCATACCACATTTCGGACAATTCCCATTTTTATTACTACTGATATCTGCGTGCATAGGACAGGTATATATTTTCATAATTTCCATCTTCATTTTTTCTTTTGAAGAAAGGCCTAAATTCCTATTGCAGAGTGTACATTTTCCTGCTACATCACTTGTAATATTCGGATGCATAGCGCAATAATAGATTTGTGCGGTATTTTTTATTACTTCCATATTTTTACCACAGGTTATACATTTCATCGCCTCACTACTTACTATACTATTATGCATCGGGCAAC